>SHUX01000006.1 GCA_009694475.1 Thermoleophilia bacterium | reverse complement strand
GGCAGACACCGCGATGTCATCGAAGCGCGCGCCGAAGCTCAAACTCGTCGTAGTGACCGCGTTCGTGGTCATCGAGAACCGTTGCAACGTGCCCGTCGAGGTGGCGAGGTACCCCGATCCCGCGCAGGTGGCGGCAGAGGCGGTGGCGGTCAGTGTCAGCGTTGCCGCGCTGGCGACGGCGAGCATCGCCACGATACGAGCAAGACGCATGCGCTCACTCTACGCGCGATTTAGTCCGAATCCTGCCGTGGTTGGCGATGCGTCAGCGAACACTGGTGGCACGGGCACGCGTGGGTGTGCTGCCGCGGTCGGGTCCGCAACCGTGCCACCCGGCCGCGAGTGGCTATATATGGCACGATGTATGGCATGCACCGCACGACGATCTATCTGCCGGAGGAGATGAAGGCTCGTGTTGCTGAGGCAGCCAGGATCCAGGGCGTGACGGAGGCGGAGGTAGTACGTGGCGCCATTCAACAACTACTGGAGCGACCACGTCCTCGCGGAGCGCTCTTCGCCTCAGGCAACCCTCTCGATGCGGACCGGGTCGATGACCTTCTGTCCGAGACGGGCTTCGGCGCATGGCAGTCGTAGTCGATACCAGCGCTCTCTATGCCTATTTCGACTCCAGTGCGCGCCGCCATGCCGATCTGCAGGCCTTGGTCGACGCCGAACGTTCGCCGCTGATGATCACGAGCGGTGTGCTGATTGAGCTGGATGCGCTCTTGCGGCGCCGAGTCAACACGCACACTGCACGTCGCGTCAGCGACGAGCTGACCAGCGGCGCCTACGAGTTGATCGAATGCTCGCGAGATGACCTCCGTCGCGCACTCACGATCATGGATCGTTGGCGGGACCGGGAATTGAGCCTGACCGACGCGTCATTGCTCGAGATCGCGGACCGTAAGGGGGCCTCAACGATCTTTACGCTCGATCGGCGTGGTTTCGGCGGCCTGGTCCGCACTGACGGAACGCCGCTCGCGATCCTGCCGTAATGGCCCTACTCGCCGAGGCGTTCGCGGATGACGTTGCCGTGGGCTGGGAAATCCTCATGGTCTGCAAGCGCGAGGATATCCGGGGCCAGCACTGCCAAAGCCCCTTCCGACGCACGCGCGACCGAGATCGTCTTCGTAAAGGCGGCTGCGGTGACGCCACTGGTGACCCGCGCGTAGCCACTTGTTGGCAGCGTTGCTGGAATGCCAATCAGGTAGTTGCCGGCGCTAAACGGTGTGTGCTGGCCGAGCAGCACCTCGCCGGCATGCACGATCTCGGCCAGCACAGCCTCGTCGTCAGCAGTGGCGAGTTGCATGTGCTCTGGGGCATAGAGATTGGCGACCTCGATCGCCTCGGCGCGATCTCGAACAATAATCGCACCACCGACGACGCCAATCGCGCTTGCAGCGTAGCTACGACGTGGCTCGGGGAGCAATACCAGACGCTTGGCGAGCTCTGGCTGGACGCGTTCGACGAGTTGCTCGCTCCACGTCACGAGCACGCTCGCCGAATCCGCACCATGTTCGGCCTCGTTGAGCAGGTCGGCCGCGAGCAGGCCAACGTTGCACGAGTCGTCGGCGATGATCAGGCTCTCGGATGCGGCCAGGATCTGCATACCCACCACGCCGTGGCGCTGAATTTCCAGTTGTGCACTGGCCACGGGCGGGCTGCCGGGCCCAAGCACCTTGCGGCAGGCGGGGATCGACTCGGTGCCAAAGGCCAGTGCCGCCACACCCGCGGGCCCGTTGGCACGAAAGACGTTTTGTAGGCCAAGCTGCTCGGCCACCACAAGCACTGCAGGGTCGACTTTGCCGTTCGAACCGGGGATCGGTGGGACGACAACGGCGATCTCGGGCACGCCCGCCACGACGGCCGGCGTGCCAATTTGGACCAGCACGCTCGGAAATGAGCCCTTACCACTTGGCACAAACAGGCCCGCACTCGCGATGGCTGTTCGCTTCTCGCCGACCATCAGGCCAGGCTCGAGTTCCAGCCGCCAATCGCCATGCTGCAAGACCTGTTCGTTAAAGCGGCGTGAGTGGTCAATCGCGTGGCTGATCGCAGTCTGTACTGCTTTGGGTGTCTCCCTCGTGGCTGCCGCGAACTCGGCCTCAGTCACGCGCAAGCCAGCCGGTTCAACATGGCAGCCGTCGAATTGCGCGAGCGCTCGGCAGACGGCCGCGTCGCCGTCACGGCGGACCTCAGCGACGAGGTCAACAATCGAAACCTGGAGAGAGGGTTCGAAGATATCGCCGAGGCCGCGGTTGAGAATGGCGTTGCGATCGTCTGGACTCAGATCAGCCCAACGGTGGATTCTGAGCGGGGCGGTCATCGGTGGAAGCGTAACCGGAGCAGGGTACGTAGAAGGCTTTAGCGGGGCTTAACGATGACGCGCGTGTCGATCACAATAACTTTGTTCGAGAGGGGTGACAGGCCGGTCGGCATGACGGTACGAACCTGGAACACGATGCGTTTGCCCTTACCGACCAGCACGCGTGGGTGCGACGAGCGGGTGGTCAGCACAAGCTCGCCATCGCGGTAGATCTTGTAGACAGTGCCCTTGACAGTGGGTAGGGTGAGAACTATCGACTTACCGGCGCGGGCCGCAGTAGCGATACGTGGCCGAGCAGCGAGCCCCGCGAGCCAGGCGGAAACGGGTCTGACGACCGACCCGCTGGCACGACCGGGCAGTGGGGATGCGACGGGCAGTGGGGATGCGACGGGCAGTGGGGATGCGACGGGCAGTGGGGATGCGACGGGCAGTGGGGATGCGACGGGCAGCGCTGGAGTGACCGGAGCGGCGATACCGTCGAGCGCACTACCGATGTAGAGCAGCCGATTTGGCGAGCCGTCACCGGCACCGCGCACACGATTATTGGAGGCGCCGTTGACAACGCGCGTGGAGATGGTGCCAACCGAGGTACTGCGGGTGCTGGCAAGGGTCAGAGCGACGGCGCCCGCGACGTGGGGCGAGGCCATCGACGTACCGGAGATGGTGCGGGTGGCAGTCGACGAGTCGAGCCAAGACGACGTGATGTTAACGCCAGGAGCGAAGAGGTCGACACAAGATCCGTAATTTGAGAACGGCGCGCGCTGATCGCTCGAGTCGGTTGCGCCAACAGTGATTGCTGCCGGCACCGAGGCGGGCGAGTCGCTGCAGGCGTCAGCGCTATCGTTGCCGGCTGCCACGACCATCGTGACGCCGTCGTCAATGACGGCCTGGACGGCGGTGTTGAGGGCCTCGGAGTAGCCGCCACCGAGACTCATGTTGGCCACTGCGAGCTGGCCTGGAGCGTGGTTCGCCACGACCCAGTTGAGGCCGGCGATGACATCGGAAAGGTAGCCCGAGCCATAACAATTGAGTACACGGACGGGGACAATGCTGACAGACGGTGCGACGCCGTAGTCGGCACCACCGATCGTGCCAGAGACGTGCGTACCGTGGCCGTTACAGTCCTCGGTACCAGCGCCGTCGTTGGTGTCTTGATCGACACTGACGAAGCCACTCTCGACACGTCCGACAAATTGCGCATGGTCGGAGCGTATGCCGGTGTCGATCACGTAAGCCGTCACACCCGCGCCGCCATCAGCCGCGGCATTCGCGGCCTCCAGGTCCATGGTGCCGTCGAGTGGAAGGTCGCGTTGATCGCTGCGGTCAAGACCCCACGAGGCGGCGCGAGGCGAACGCACCGGCGCGCCGGGCGTAACGGCTGCGGATGGTACCGAGGCGAGGCTCGTGCCAACTGCGTTCGTCGCCGTGACGGTGAACGTGTAGGCCGTGCCGTTGCGGAGCGAGCCGATCGTGCAGGCGCGCGTGCCGGTCGTCGAGCACTTGCCGCTTCCCGGTCTTGCCGTGGCAGTGTATCCCGTGATCGCGCTGCGCCCGTTTGAGACGGGTGCGAGCCAGCCGACACTGACCTTGCCGTTGCCAGCAGAGGCTGTGACTCCAGTCGGGGCGTCGGGCGCAGTCGGAGCCGCAACCTGGGTAAAGGTCCAGCCCAAAAGGGTGCTACCACGTTGACCACCGTAGCCATCGATCGCGATCTTGACTGTCGTACCGGCAGTGATACTCACCGTCACGGCACTCCACAGGCCGCCGCCAGAGTCGTCGTTGGCAGCGAGGGTCGTCAGTTGTGCGAGGTTCGAGCCAGTGTAGGCGCCCAGCAGCGTGTCGTGCGAGCTGCCTCGCGTGCTGAGGGCGAGTGTGCCGTCGGAAGGAGCCGTCCAGTGGTACCAGATCGAAGCCGAGCCACCGTAGCCACCGTGTGCTGGCTCGTTAGGCTCGCGGGATCCGTTGACGGTCGAGCCGGTGAGAGAGCCAGTCAGACCCGTCATCAGAGTGGCGTCGACGAAGGCATCGTTGGTGATGGCGGGGATAGGTGAGGCGGTGATGGCGCCCGCATACTCGCCTGTGCTGACGCTATTGACAGCGGCCACACGGAAGGAGTAAGCCGTGCCATTCGTGAGGCCTGTGATCGTTGCCGTGGTCGCATTCGAGACGCCATCGGCGACGGTTGCCCAGGCGCCGGGGAACCCGGAGGCCTGCTGAATCACGTAGTCGGTGATCGCGGCACCGCCGTTATCGAGCGGCACGTCGAAGGTCAATGTAATGCGGGTGCTAGCGACCGTAGCGGCAAGGTTGCGTGGCGTGCTGGGCGCGGTGATCGGCACCGGTGCGAACGTACCCGACGCGAGCAGCAGGTTGGGCGAGCCGGCCTGCGGGTCGACCACAACCGACCACGTTGCATTGGTAAGCATGCGTGTCGTGATCGTGACGGGGGTAGCGGTCGGGTCGGCGCCGAGCAGCAAGGCGGCCACACCAGCAACGTGAGGTGCGGCCATAGACGTGCCAGAGATCGTGTTGGTGGCTGTTGTCGAGGTGTACCAGTCGGAGGTGATGCTCAGACCTGGAGCAAAGATGTCAAGACAGGTACCGAAGTTGGAGAAGGAGGCGCGCGTATCGCTGCTACCGGTGGCACCGACGGTGATGGCGTTGGGCGCCCTGGCTGGTGACACTGTGCAGGCATTCGTGTTGGAGTTGCCAGCCGCGACGACGTACGTGACGCCGTCGGCAACACTCCGCGCGACGGCTGCATCCATCGAGTCTGACGCAGAGCCACCAAGGCTCATATTGGCGACCGCAGGAGTGCCGGCAGCATGGTCGGCAGTCACCCAATCGATGCCGGCAATCACGCCCGTGAGCGAGCCGGAGCCAGAGCACGAAAGGACACGTACGGGCACGAGGCTGACGCTCTTGGCGACACCATACGTGGCACCGCCGACGGTGCCAGAGACGTGGGTACCATGGCCGTGGCAGTCGGTTGTACCGTTGCCATCGCTGACTGCCGAATAACCGCTCAGCACTCGACCACCAAAGTCGACGTGTGTTTGAAGAATGCCGGTATCAATGATGTAGGCCTTCACACCGGCACCCGTGGCGTTGTAGATGTAGGTGGAGTTGAGCGGCAGATTTCGCTGATCGATGCGGTCCAGCCCCCAGGTGGCGGGGGATTGGGTGGCGTCGATACCGACGACGCGATCGGGCTCAATGCGCGTCACCGATGGGTCATGTGCAAGCGCTGCGACCTGGCTCGGTGTCAAATCGGCCGTAAACCCATTGAGGGCGTGGGTAAACACGGCGAGCGGTGTAGCGCCTGCAGTGTGCGCAAAGGAGGCGGGCTGTCTGTTCGTGGAGACTGTGACAATGTAGCGATTTGGAATGATGGAGCCGATCTTGGCGCCCGCGGGCACGTCGGCAGCGCTGGTTGCGTCGAGGGAATAGAACTGGCGGTCGCGCTCAACAACTAGAACCTGAGGGTCGTTGCGGAGGCGGTGGACATCGCTGGCGTCGAGGCTCGCGACGAAGCCGTCGATGCCGTGGCGGAAAACCTGGCTGACGTCGTTTTGGCGCGCCTCCTCGGACTGCACCTTGGTGGTCACGCTCACGTTGTCGTCGAGAATGACGACGTAGTCATGTGACGCTGCGGCTGCGGCGACGCTTGGCAGCGCGAGACAGATGATCGCGAGCAGGAGTCCCACGAGGGGGGCGCGCGGATGGAAAGATTGAGAATTGGTCATTGCGGTGGCGGGAAAAACGTTAAGCCGTCTACGTGCCGACGCACAGCGAGGAAGAATCTGACTGGCATATTTGGGAGGGTGCGCATGCCGGAAGTATTACGAAGCAATATTAAGAAACGGTTTTGAACATATTGTAGATGGAGGCACAACCAAATGCTGCTGCGTTAGACTGCCCTAACTTGTGACGGTCTCCCCTCTTACTGCAACCGATCTGGACCGCATCCGCGCGGATTTTCCGATTCTCGCGCGCGCACTGCACGGACAGCCGCTCGCATACCTCGATTCGGCCTCGACGGCACAGAAGCCCCAGCAGATGCTCAACGCACTGACGGGCTTCTACGCGACCTCGAATGCCAACGTGCATCGTGGCGTCTACACGCTCGGCGTTGAGAGCACCGAGGCCTTCGAGGCCGCCCGCGATACGGTGGCCGCACTGCTCAATGCGCCCTCTCGACGCGAGGTGATCTTTACCCGCAATACGACCGAGTCGATCAACCTCGTCGCTAAGACATACGGCGTTCAGCACTGTGGTCCGGGCGATGTGATCGTGTCGACCGTACTCGAGCACCACGCCAACCTCGTGCCATGGCAGGTGCTCGCCGAACAGACCGGTGCCACGCTGCGGTTTGTCGACATTGACGACGAGGGCAACCTCCAACTCGACGCGCTCGACGAGATTGCACGTGCCGGTAGCGTCAAGCTGGTCGCCGTCACACACCAGTCAAACACGCTTGGGGTCCGCCCGCCCGTCGCCGAACTCGTGCAGTGGGCGCATGGACAGGGTGCAGTCGTCGTGCTCGACGCGGCCCAGACCGTGCCTAACCGGCCGGTCGATGTGCAGGCACTTGACGTCGACTTTCTTGCCTTTTCGGGTCACAAGACGCTGGGCCCAACGGGAATCGGAGTCCTCTGGGGGCGGGAGTCGCTGCTCGCAGAACTGCAGCCCTTCCTGACGGGCGGCGAGATGATCCGCTCGGTCAAACTCGAGCGCACCTCGTGGAACACCTTGCCGTGGAAGTTCGAGGCTGGCACCCCTGCCTTCGCAGAGGCTGTTGGACTCCACGCCGCGATTGACTACCTTCAGGCCGTCGGTCTCGACGCCATCGACGCGCACGAGCACGCGATTACCGACTACGCACTCGGGCGGCTCGCCGAGGTACCGGGCCTACGGATTATCGGACCACAGACCGCAGCGGAGCGGGGCGGCGTGGTCTCCTTTTTGCTCGACGACGTGCACCCCCATGACATTGCCGAGATCCTCGATCGGCATGCTGTCTGCGTGCGCGCCGGCCACCATTGCACCCAGCCTCTCGTTGAGCGCCTCGGCGTGGCCGCGACCGTGCGCGCGTCGTTTTACCTTTACACGACAGAGGCCGAGATCGATCGGCTCGTCGAGGGGCTGTACGACGTCCGCCGTGTGATGGGGGTCCGATGATGGACGATCTCTATCGCGAGAACCTGATGGATCACTACCAGCACCCGCGTAACCACGGGCCTCTGGCCGAATGTGATGCCGAGGCTGAGGGGCAGAACCCGCTCTGCGGAGACCAGGTCGTGGTGCAGGTCAAGCTGGCTGACGGGGCGATCGAGGAGATGCGCTTTACCGGCCACGGCTGTGCTGTCTCGCAGGCGGCGACGTCGATGTTGACCGAACTCGTACAAGGGCTGACGGTCGCTGAGGCGGCAGCCTTGCCTTCGCAGGCGATCCTTGATGAGTTGGCGATCCCACTTTCGGCGATGCGCGTCAAGTGCGCGGTGCTCGGCCTCGGTACCCTCAAGGTGGCACTGCATCGCGCGGCCGGCACACCTTTGCCCGCCGAGTGGGGCGACACCGACGAGATGATCTGGTCCTAGTCGGACGCCTCGTCCAACAGGCGTGCTCCACGTAGTGCCAACTCGAGGCGAAAGCGATCGTCGGCATGCTGGAGATCCAATGACGCCAGTTTTGCGATCCGCGCTAAGCGGTAGCGCACCGTTCGCTCGTGCACGCCCATGGTGCGGGCGGTGGCGGCGACACTGAGACCCTCTTGGAACCAGGTCGTAGCAGTTTCGATGTACTGTGGACCGTTCCGGCGATGGCTCCGCAGCGGCTCGAGGGTAAGGTCGGCCAAGGCGCGGAGCGTTTCGTGATCCTGTCCAATCACGGCCTCGGGTAGCACCTCGACGAACGGCACAACACCGCGCAGGCCAAGCCGGCCGGCGACCTCGAGTGCACGCTCGGCCTCGCCGAATGATGCGCGGATGCCGGTCACGCCGAGACCCGGGCTGCCAAGACCAGCCGTCTCGGCGCCGCGCGGCACGCGTCCGCCGATGATCGCGACAATCGTCCCGCTTCGAATACCGACCAGCAGGGCGCTGTCGCGCAGGCGCTCCAGCACCACCGTCGAAACGGTGCCCACGATCAGCACGCTGCGTCGTCCACCCAGATCGACACCGAGTTCCGTGGCACGCTCCATCACCTGCTCTGGTGGCACCGGCGAGAGCAGGTGGTCGAGCAACACCGCGCGATCCTGCTCGGCACGAAGAGCAGCTAGCACGACCTCGGAGAGCTCATTCTCAGACACGGCATAACGTTACCGGTTTCCGGCAAACCGTGTCAGGCGCCGTGGACCTGCGCCCGTACGACCGCGGGGTCGAAGCGATAACGTACGACGCCCCCAACCTCGGACCGAACACCCCCGGCCTCGCGCAAGAATTGCGCCCAGGGCCCCGGCGCTCGCGCATCGACCAGAACCCACGACGTGCCGGTGAAGGCGAGGTAGCGCAGCAGTTCTTGGCGTGGGTTTGCGGGCAGCTGGTCGTTGTAAAACCAGGCTACCACCGGGTACTCCGAGTAGCCCAGCGGGATCGCCGCAGCGCTATAGCCACCCGCCATGCGGTAGCGCATCGTGGCGAGCGACTGCCAGTACATGCCGTTGCCACGGAACGAGTACGGCAAGATCAATACCACCGCATCGGGGGGGATCACCGCCGTTGCTACCCCGCTCTCGATGCCGGCTGGCGTCTGTAGGTCCGTGCGCCAGAGCTCGGCCCGCGGTGTGGGTAAGAGGCAGATCAGCGCGACCACGACGAGACCAAGGCGCGCGACGAACCAAGGCAAGAGATCACCACGGCGCCGCGTTACAAACAGCGAGCCAAGCAGGGCAATCCCAAGCCACACATAGACAACAATGCGCGTTGGTAGGGCGAGTTGGATCAGTGGCAGACGCGCAACGACCTGCCACGGCATGCTCCACCAGGGATCGCCGCTGATGGTCAGGTGCTCACCAAACGAGAGGACAATCGCAGCGACAGTGGTGAAGACGACCACCCAAACAAACCGCTCGTAACGCCAGCGCCAGATGCCGCCCAGCGCCACCAAGATCAGCACGGGGCCGAGGTACGCCAACTGCTCGGTGAGGTTGCCGACAAACTGCAACGAGTCGGCCTGAAAGCGCGCACCGCCGACCCACGTAATGACCGTCGGCACGACGAGGTTCTTCAGGTCGAGCGGATAGAGGTCGGGGCGAATCCGATCGTCGATCGGATTCGGATGCAGGAATGCGGCAATCAAGAGCGGCGAGACGAGTGCGATCGCGAGGGCGTAGCCGGCCGCGATCCATGGAAGGACTCGCACGATCCGCAGGCGGAGTTCGCTCGGACCAATCACGATGGCGGCGAGCAGCGCGATGCAGCCGATCACCGTTGCGGTCGCCGCAACCTCCGTAAAGATCAGGAACTGCAGGGCGATCAGCCCGGCCAACGTCACGGCACCGCGCCTCGGGCGCAGCGACTGGTCGACGAGGCGAATGACGACCAGCACGATCAGTGGCAGGACCGCCACCAAGGCGAGGTTGAGGTGGTTGAGGGTCTCGCCAAGGACGTACGACGAGAAGCCGAAGATCCAGCCACCTATGATCGCGGCCAGCGAGTCCTGCGTGATGTGACGGCAGAGCAGATAGGCCGACCAGGCAGCCAGAGCAGGGGCAAGAATTGCCAACACGTTGTAGGTGACGAGCGGGCCGGCCAGAGCGGTCAGGGGCGCCAACAGGAGTGCGGGGCCGGGGATCGTGGTCGCCCAGGCAAGGTTAAATCCCATCGGGGCGTCAATGCGGTCGGTCAGAAAGGGCGCCTGGTTGCCGGCCAGAACCTCTACCCAGTGCACCAGCGACCAGGCGAAGAAGCCCTGGTCGGCACCGAAACTACCGACGACCGCATCGTGTGGTGCTCGCAGCACGA
The DNA here is from genome assembly GCA_009694475.1 of Thermoleophilia bacterium. Taxonomy (GTDB): domain Bacteria; phylum Actinomycetota; class Thermoleophilia; order Gaiellales; family F1-60-MAGs149; genus F1-60-MAGs149. Next base: position 29,684 of record SHUX01000006.1, on the reverse strand, counting down.
AGCGACCGATCAGCACGACCGAGCTGACGGCGTACCCGAGCAGCACGAGGAGCGGCTCGAGACGTCGCATACCGCGGAGTGTAGGCGTCAACGAAGAAGGGCCGGATGGTTGCCCACCCGGCCCTTCCGGTCGAACGCTGGTCATACGTAAGGTGCGCCGCGGCATTGTGCCGCTGCCCCAACGCTGGCGAGACGACTCCCTGTCGGTTCAGGGGAGCGCCCTTACGTGCGCCGACCTCCACTTGCCGTACGGTCGCTACTCAAGAACGGACCACCCCCCTTCTGCGGTAGCGGCAAGGTACCAGCGGGGTCGGACGGGCGTTATTGGAAGTTTTTCCAGTACGCGCTCGGCGTCGGTCCAACCTGGCCTTGGTACTTCGAGCCGAGTGCACCCGAGCCGTACGGATGCTCGGCCGGGCCGTCAAGATTGAGAAACGACAACTGGCCGATCTTCATCTCCGGGTAAAGCGTGATCGGCAGATTCGCGACGTTAGCAAGTTCGAGCGTGACGTGGCCATCGAAGCCAGGATCGATAAAGCCCGCCGTCGAGTGGACCTGAAGACCAAGCCGACCAAGCGAGCTCTTGCCCTCGAGACGCGAGACGATATCGTCGCCGAGAGTGACGCGCTCGAGCGTGGCCCCGAGCACGAACTCACCCGGGTGCAGAATGAAAGGGCCGCCGTCCGTAATCTCGATCAGTTCGGTCAGTTCCGCCTGCTCTTCTTTGACGTCGATGTGGCCGTAGCGGCTGTTGCGAAAGACACGAAAGCGCCGATCGCAGCGGACGTCCACGCTGGCAGGCTGAATCAGCGCCTCGTCGAACGGATCGAGCGCAATGCGCCCTGCCGCAAGGGCGGCACGAATTCCACGGTCAGAGAGAACCATCTCGCGTCAGTTTGGCAGGCCTGGGGGACGGCCGGTGCCAGCGCAGTGCAGTACGCTGCGGCGTGTGAGCAGTCGGGTCATAGCACGCCGCTACACGCTGGAGGTGCCAGAGGCTCCGGGGCCGGGGCGTGCGGTTTGGCGAGGGCGCGACGCCGTTAGTGGTGGCGCGGTGGTTCTGTCCCTGCTTGATCAGCAGCCACAGACCGACGCCACGCTCGCGGCACTGGTCGCTGTGCGCCATCCGTCATTGCCCGTGATCTTGGATCACGGTAGCGACGGTGACACGCGCTACGTCGTGACACCCGCTCGCGCGGGGCAGACGGCACGGCTGCGCTTGGCGTCTCGGGGCCAGCTGACGGGAGCCGACGCGGCCGCACTCGGCGCGGCAATCGCCGACGCGCTCGCGACGCTGCACGAACGCGGCCTAGTGCAGGGAGTGGTCGGTCTCGACGCGCTGACGCTGGACGAGACTGGACCGCCACGGCTTGAAGACCTAGCGACGGCCGGATTGGCGCGACCAGCCGACCAACCCGACGATGACGTGCGCGCGCTCGCGGCGACCCTGCGTGAGGTGCTCGCGATCTCGGACGATGCCAACCTGCTCGAGGTCCCCGGTCTCCTACCGCGTTTTGCCGGCCTGTTGCAGAGCATGGCGTCAATCAACCCACCGTCGGCCGCGAGTGCTTGCGATGCTTTGCGGCGGATCGCCGATGGGTACCAGCCGGCGACGGGCTCCGTGGACTGGGAGCCGTTTGCTCTGGTCGAGACACCCGCGCGCGAGCCGGTCGAGCACCGCAACCGTGGGCTCAAGATGCTCGTTGGTGCCTTAGTGATCGTCGTTGTGGTGCTGGCGATTGTCGTGGCTGTGGGCATCGCCGACCGGCGCAATGTGGATCAGCGTGCGGTCACGACGGGTCTACCCGGGCCTGTCACCACGGTACCGGCGACGATTCGGGCCGAGATGACGACAGAGCAAGTGGCAACGACGTCGACTGCGATGGAGCCGAGGGGGGCGGACCGGACGCCGCGGCCGCTTCGGGTCTTGGGTATTACTGCCCTCGACCCGGCTGGCGATCGCCAAGAAAACAGTGCGGATGTGCGGCTCGCGATCGACCGCTCACCGAAAACGGGTTGGTCGACAGAGGTCTACAAGAGCACGACGTTCGGCAACAAGGGTGGTGTCGGTCTTGCCCTTCGGCTCGAGTTGCCAAGTCGGGTCACGCGCCTCGTGCTGCGCACCGCACCCGTGGGTGCGACGGTCACGCTCTACGCGGTCCGCGGCGACGAGCCGGCAACGGCACCGCGGGGCTGGACCACTCTGACCGAGCCCGTCACGCTGCGGCGCGAACAGGCAGTGCTCCGGGTCCGCCACCGTGCTCCCGTCAGGACGGTGCTGGTCTGGATTAATCGGCTGCCAGCAGAGAGCGGGGCCTACGTGCTGCGCATCAACGACATTCGAGTCGTCGGCGTGCCACGGGGGGCCTAAATGTTCGAAAGGGGTTTGGCCCCTTCCGGACATTTAGTTAACGCAGCAGTGAGGACTCGCTGGCGAAGCGCTCGAGCGCGAGCTCGATCAGGCGTGCCAGGAGGTCGCCGTAAGCGATGCCGCTGGCCTCGAACATCCGTGCGTAGTAGCTCGTCGCCGTAAAGCCGGGGATCGTATTGATCTCGTTCAGTACGAGGCGACCCTCGCGGGTGTGGAAAAAGTCGATGCGGGCCATGCCGTGGCAGTCGCAGAGGGTGAAGGCCCGGGCAGCCGTATCCCGTAGGCGGCTCGCCGTCTCGGCAGGTAGGTGTGCGGGGACTTCGAGCCATGAGCCGCCATCCGAGTACTTGGCGTCATAGTCGTACCACTCGTTATGAAAGCCGATACGGCCGACCTTGGAGACGTTTAGGTTCGGGGCGAGGCCAAGCACGCTGCACTCCACCTCGTCGCCAACCAAGAGTTCCTCGACCAGTACCTTGTCGTCGTGGGCGATCGCGAGGTCGAGGGCAGCGTCGATCGCGGCAGCCGTCTCGACGCGAGAGATACCAACACTCGAGCCCAGCCGTGCTGGCTTGACGAAGACGGGGTAGCCCAGCGCTGCAATCTGCTCGTGCATTTCGGCCCGCGCCTGGTAGCGGTGCACGACAACCTCGCGGGCCACATCGATACCCGCCTCGCGTAAGACCGACTTGCAGCGCTCCTTATCCATCGTCAGGGCAGAGCCGAGCACGCCCGAGCCGACGTAGGGGACTCCGAGCATCTCCAGCAGACCCTGCACCGTGCCGTCCTCGCCGAAGGGCCCGTGCAAGGCCGGGAAGACGACGTCACAGGCCAACGGGCCACCGGCGCCAGGCGTAACGGCGACGGGCTCGCCCGCGGCATCGGTCCAGAGACCAGTACGGCTGATGGTGATCGAGACGACGTCAAAGCGCGCCGAGTCGAGACCCGCAGCAACGCTCGCAGCCGAGCGCAATGACACGTCATGCTCGGAGGAGCGACCGCCACCAAGGACGGCAACCCGTAACCGCTCGGCCACTACGTCGTCGTCCCCGTGTAGCGCCCGACGACAATCGTGACGGTCGAGCCCTGCGGCTTTGACGAGCCGCTGGCCGGGTTCTGCGAGATCACAATGCCGTCCTGGGATGGGTCTGGGACGGAGCTTTCCTGTGTGTTGGCGACAAAGCCAGCGCTCGTGATCTGCGCCTCAGCATCACCACGCGCGAGGTTGACGACGGCAGGCACGATCGCAGCGGCAGGACCCTTCGAAAGAACCACGTTGACAAAGCCTCCTTCTGGCAGGCTCGTACCGGCGGCCGGGTCTTGGCTGATTACCTGCCCGGCTGGAGCAGCATCGTTGGCCTCGGACTGCGATCCCAAGACCAGACCCGAAGCGATCAAGGCATTCTGCGCATTCGTGATGTCCATCTTGGTGATGTTCGGAACCGTACTCGTCTGCTTGCCCTTCGAGATCGTCAGCGTGACCGTCGAGCCGGGCTTGATCTCGACGCCCGCCGCCGGTTCCTGCGAGATGACATTCCCCTCGGCGACGCTATCCGACGCATCCTCGATCACCGAGACGAGTAGACCAACCGCCTCGATCTGGGTGGTCGCATCGCCGAGTGCCGAGCCCTGGACGCTCGGGACGGCGACGACGTTAGGACCCGATGAGACCTGCAGTTCGATCGTGGTACCCACGGGCACCTCGCCACCGGGGTTGGGGCGCATGGCGATGACGGCACCCTCGGCGACGTCAGCTGAGGCCTGCTGGGTGATCAGGACGGCTAGGTCGAGAGCGTTCAGTGCCGCCGTTGCGTTCGCCTCCGTTTGGCCGATCAGATCGGGAATCTGGACCAGTGCACTGGTCGTTGCGGTCGATGCTGTCGTCGTGCCGCCATTATTCGAGTCTCCGCGGGTAAAGGCAAAGACACCGGCGGCACCAGCGAGGAGGAGGATGCCAAGCACGATCACGAGAACCCACAAGCGCTTGCGATTCGGATTGCCCGTGCGCGCTGGTTGCGGTTTGCGGGGTGGCGGCATGGGCGCGACGAGCGTCTCGCTGGCCAGCCGGGTCATGGCGATCGTGGCGGCACCAATGACGGCGGTCTCGTCGCTGATCGGCAGTCCCTGCCGCACGCGGTCGAGCTCGATACCCATCTGATCGGCACTCTGATAGCGCTGGGTTGGATCCTTCGCGAGTGCGCGCATGACGACCGATTCGAGTGCGACTGGCACGAGGGGATTGCGATCGGTCAGGGCCTCCGGAGCCTCCTGCACGTGGCGCATTGCGACCGTGACGGCGGCCTCGCCTTCGAAGGGCACGCGTCCGGATAGCATCTCGTAGAGCACGATGCCGACGGCGTAGAGGTCGGCGGGTGGCCCCACGGACAACCCGCGTGCCTGCTCGGGTGCGAGGTACTGGGCCGTGCCAACGATCGAGCCGGCCTCTGTCATCTCGGTGTCACCCGCACTGGCGATGCCAAAGTCCGCGACCTTGATCTTGCCATCAGGCTGCACGAGGATGTTCTGCGGCTTGACATCGCGGTGAATAACACCCTGCTGATGCGCGACGCGTAGGGCAGCAAGAATCTGCAGCGCAATCGTGATCGCTCGCCGTGGCTCGATCGGCGACTCGCGGCGAATCAGGTCCTTAAGCGTCTCGCCCTCGACGTACTCCTGGACGATGTACGACATGCCGGTGGTCTGCGACTGGTCGTAGACCTGCACGATGTTCGGGTGGTTGAGACGCGCGGCTGCGCGCGCCTCGCGCTGGAAGCGCTCGATGAAATGTGGATCGTCGCTGTGACGATCGGCCAGCACCTTGATGGCGACCTGGCGATGCAGCGACTCGTCTTGGGCAAGAAACACGCGTGCCATGCCGCCCTGGCCGAGGCGGCTAATGATGCGGTAGCGACCGTCGAAGAGGGCGCCGGGAGAGGTGTCGTCGATTTGGCTCATTAGGAGTTCATTAGGGATTGTCTCACGTTGTCTGTGCAGTGAGCGCCCGTAGCACCGCGGCGGCGATCGGAGCGGCCACATCGCCACCGGTTCCAGCCACGTCTTCGACCAGCACGGCGAACGCAAAGCGCGCGGCCTTAGCCGGAGCGAAGCCGATAAACCAGACGTCATTTTTGCTTTCGCGCCCCGTCTCTGCAGTGCCTGTCTTGCCTGCTACGTCGAGCCCTGCCACGGCTGCCGCACCACCGGTGCCATCGTCGACGACCTGCTTCATCAGCTCGCGGAGCGTCGCCGCCGTCTCGGTCGTCATGGCCCGGCCGAGGTAGACCGGAGACGGGCGTCGCACGACAGCACCATCAGGTGCGCGAACCTCGAGGACCGGCTCGGGTTGGATGATCTGACCCCCATTCGCGACCGCCACAGCCACCTCGGCCATCTGCAGCGGTGTAGCGAGCAGTCGTTCTTGTCCAATTGCGAGGCGAGGGACATCGAACGTTCCGCTGGGGTCGACGAGGTTGCCACGGCGATTAAAGACGCCGGAGGGCAATGACTGCTCGGGCGGATAGTCCCACGAGAAGCGAGAGAAGAAGCCGAAGCCACGCATGGTCGCCGCGAGCCGCTCTTTGCCCAAGTCGGCGCCTACCTTTGCGAACGTCGTGTTGATCGAGTGGGCTAACGCGTAGCCGAAGGTGTGAGGCCCGTAGGTATGGTCGCGGAAGTTGCAGAGTTTTTGTCCCCCCGAATCGATACAGGCCGGGCCAGGAAACGTCGTCGCGGTCGTGACGATACCGGCATCGAGAGCGCTGGCGGCAGTGACGACCTTAAACGTCGAGCCGGGCGGGTAGAGCCCCTGCGTGGCACGGTTGAGGAGCGGCGAGTTGGGGTTTCTGAGGGCCTCCTCGAGGCCCGTATTGGGGTTGAACGTGGGCGTCGATGCCATCACGAGAATGCCACCGTTGCTCGGATCGAGTACGACGACACTGCCCCGCACGCCGAGCCGTTCTAACTCGTCCATCGCCACCCGTTGGGCAGCCGCGTTGAGTCGCAACACAACATCGTCGCCGCGGACAGTGTCGCCCTTCATACGATCGAACGAGTTGACGACGCCCGCCAGATCGCCCGTACTGCCCGTCAGTTCGGTGTCGAGTGAGCGCTCGAGACCCGAGCGTCCCGCAAGCAGCGACGAGTAGCCAACAAGGTGAGCGGCGAGGCCATCCTGCGGGTAGTCACGGAAGAAGACGGGGCGCCCATCGAGCGTGCCTGGCTTCGACTCGGCCAGCGTGACACCGTCGGACGAGACGATTGAGCCCCGGTCGATCGCGAGGTCGCGGTAGACCAGGCGCACGTTGGCCTGGCGTGCCTCGAGCGACGAGCGAGCCCAGACCTGCCAGTACGTTGTCATCCCGATCAGTGCCACGAGGCCAACAGCCAGCACGACGAAGAGGTTGCCGATCCGCCGATTCATCCGCGCTCTCGATTCGCGCGTTGCGAAATGCAGAGCAGGATCCCGGCGATCGCGAAGTTGGCGGTCACGCTCGAGCCTCCATACGACACGAACGGCAGCGTCAGGCCAGTCAGTGGCAGCAGGCGGATGACGCCACCGACGATCACGAAGACCTGGAAGGCGACGGCGGTTGCGAGGCCAGCGGCCAGCAGTTTGGAGAATCCATCGTCGGCCGAGGTGGCGATTCGAAAGCCACGCCAGGCCAAGAGCAGGTAGAGCAGGATCACAGCCGTAGCCCCAACGAGCCCTAGCTCGTTCGCAATCACGGAGTAGATGAAGTCCGTCTGGGCATACGGGATGATCGTCTCGCCATTCCCGTTGAGAATTAACCCGCGGCCAAAGCCCGCGCCGAGCACACCCCCATCGGCAATCGTGTAGATCGACTGGGTGATCTGGTAACAGCACTGCGCCTGCTCGTTCGCCCAGGGGTGTAACCAGCCGTCGATACGGGTCTGCACACGCGGTGTGATCTGCACTGCGGCAGCCGCGCCGAGCGCGAAGAGCCCGGCGCCAAGGCCAACAAAGAGCAGGCGTCCGGTCGCGATGTAGAGCATCGCCAGTGCGATCACGTAGAAGAGCAGCGACGAGCCAAGGTCATTCATTGCCACCAGCAGTACGAGGGAGGCACCGGCGATGATCAGGAGCGGCAGCGAATGCCGCAGCGCAGGCACGCCAACACCGAGCACGTTACGGGTGGGCGCGGTCAGCACCTCGCGCCGCTCGCGGAGGTAGCCCGCGAGGAAGATCACAAGCAGGATCTTGGCGAACTCGCCTGGCTGAATCTGCAGCTCACCGATGCGTATCCATAGGCGTGCACCATTGACCTGTGTGCCGAGGGTAATCGTGGTGAGCAGCAGCGCAACGGCGAGGGCGCCGCACGTATAGCGCAGGGTCTCGAGTCGACGAATGTCGCGAAAGGCGATAATCACACCGACGAAGAGCGCGAGCCCGATCACGATCCAGACGCCCTGATCACGAGCCAGCGTCGCGTCGATGCGGTAGATCTCGATCAGTCCAATCGCCGTCAAAACAGCAGTGATCGGCAGGACGTACGGGTCGGCAACCGGCAGCGTGATGCGCACCACGAGGTGGGCGACAAGGTAGGCGCCGGCGAAGAAGGCGGTGGCGATCAGGGGAGACGAGGCAAACTCCTGAGCGCGCGCCAGCTGGACGGCTGCGAAGCCCACGGTGGTAATCAGCAGCGCAAGCGCAATCAGCCCTAATTCACGGTTGCGCAGAGGCAGGCGGACTAATCCGCGGCCGGGCGTCACGGCGCGCTCGCTGGCAACCGCAACCAGGGCGAGGTGGCGGTCAGCGTGGCGATGCGGTCCTCCGCGCTGCCAAGTGAGCCGATGCGCTGGTCGAGCAAGCTGGCTCGTTGATCTGCCGACAACGCGGCGGTCGGAACGTCGGTCAGCCTGACTTCGCGGTAGAGCGTGACGCTGTCGGTCAGCTCGAAGGGCAGGCCCTGATAGATCGTGACGCGACCAGCAGGCGTCGCGCCGACAAAGTGAGCCCACTGCAGGCCAACTGCAATCACAACGGCGAGCACAATGCCCACGGCGGCCACGATGCCGGCAGCCAGTAGTCTCGGCCCGCGCGGTCGAAGCGGCTTCGGCGTCGGGGGTGGGGCGAGCGGGCCACTGTCGAGCGCGGTCGGCGGCAGGATCACGATCGCGGGGAGCTCTGGCTCTGTGTCGTCGGCCCCACGCGTACCCATCCGCAACAGCACAGCCGTGACGTTGTCCTCACCACCTGCCCCATTGGCCGCGGTGACAAGCTGCTGGGCGAGCTGCTCGAGCGAGCCGCCGCCCCGCAAGATGCGGGTCAGCTCAGAGTCAGAGACCATCCCCGTCAGACCATCGCTACAGAGCAAGATCAGATCGTCGGCTTCGATCGCAATGTGCAAGACATCGATATCGACATGTCCCTCGGCACCCAAGGCGCGTGTGATCACCGAACGCTGAGGGTGCCGCTCGGCCTCGGCGGGAGTGAGGGTGCCGCGGCGCACGAGCTCACCGACCAGGGAGTGGTCCTCTGTCAACTGCTGGAGTCGGCCCGAGCGAAACAGGTAGGCGCGCGAATCGCCGACATGGCCGACCACCAGCGCGTCGCCATCGAGCATGGCCGCAGTGATTGTTGTCCCCATGCCGAGCAGTGAGGTGTCATCGCGGGCGGCATTGTAGATGCGCCCATTGACGTCCTCGATTGCCCGCGCCAGAGCCTGCTCGCCACCCTGCAGCCCGTGCAGCGCCGCCACGGCCATCGCGCTCGCGACCTCACCCGCCCGGGCCCCGCCCATTCCATCGGCGACCGCAAAGACCGGGTCCGACAGGAGCAGCGCGTCCTCGTTGGACTGGCGGACCTGGCCAACATCGCTACAGGCACCCGTTTCGCGAACGACGAGCATCATGGCGTCGCCCCCGGCTCGTAGATCATCCGCGTCGAGCCAACGGCGATCTCATCACCTTCCTGCAGGTGTGTCTCTGCCGCGATCCGGTTGCCGTTGACGTAGGTGCCATTGGTCGAACCGAGGTCCGTGACGGTGGGGGCGCCACCACGCAGTCGCACCATCGCGTGGCGGCCAGAGACAAAACCATCGCCATCGAGTACGGCGGCGGCATGCGGGTCGCGGCCGAGCAGCACCTCGGGCTGATCCAGCACCACGGCAGCACCGATCGGCAGAATGTCGCTCGCAACCACGACGAGCCGGCCCGGCATGGCGGGCTCCGCCAGAGCCGCGACCGGGGCTGGCTGTCGGTCGAAGCCGTGCCCAGGGCTGAGGATCATGCTCTCGGCAGAGCCTCGAACATCACGAATCGCCGTCCGCGCAATCCGCCAGACGAAGAGGTAGAGCAAGACCAGCACTCCGATGCGGAGCAGGAGGAGTGCCTGATCGACCATGGCTCAGCCGTGCCGCTGCTCGATTCGCAGCGTGCTCATCCCAATCGTGATCTCGTCGCCGGCACCGATCGTGGCGCTGCGAATGCGGCGTCCATTGACCAGCGTGCCGTTGGTTGAATCGAGATCACGCAGGACGAAGCCTTCTTCGCTGCGGCCGAGCTCGGCATGGCGCCGCGAAACGTTGCCATCGGCAAGTGGGACATCGCAGTCCTTGCTGCGCCCAATCACGAGGGCATTGCCACCGATAGTCACCTCGCCACCAGGCCAGACGAGAGTCCAACTGGCGACGGCGGTCGGTGCTGCGGCAGGCGGTTCGGCGGGTGCTGGTGGAGTAACTGCCGCCGTCACGGCGGGTTCGGGTGTAGCCGGGGCAAACGCGTCCGGCGAGTCAACGGCAAAGGGGTCGATGATTGGGGCGACCGGCGGGATCGGGGCGACGAGCGGCTCTGGTGCTACAGGAGGCTCGGCTGCGACGGGCGCGGCAGCACCGCCACCAAACTCGGCGGGCAGCGCATCGGCTGGTGGCGCGCTTTCCATCGCCACCGGTGGTGGTGTCTCCTCCATCTCGGCGGCAATCCCGAAGGTACCGACCTCGAGCTCGTCGGCGGTCTCGATAATCACGCGTGCACGACCGGGCAGCGAGTAGCCCTCGCGCCGGGCATGCTCCGTCAAATAGCCAGCCAATTCGGTCCGCAGCCGCGCCTCGTAGGCAAGAAACTGCTCGCGATCAGCAGGCGCGAGGAAGACGGTGTAGGCGTTCGGGACGTAGACCTGCTGGACCGAGATAACCTTGTTGTCGTCCATCTCTTTCGTCAACTTGCGAGCCAACTCGACCGGCTGAACGTGAGAGCGAAAGGTCCGACCGATGCCGCCCTCGAAGACCCCCTCCAGTCGACTCTCGATGCGTCGCAGAAAACCCATTAGAACATCCTCTGATTGCCAGTTTACTTGCTGTCCACGGCCGCCTCGACGGCGGTGTCAAGGCTGCGAGAGCGGACAAAAATCACTATACCGGCCGCGCCAGCGCCTAGTACGATCGGGATCGGCGCGAACAGCGCGCCGGTCAGCACGACGGGGATTGCCAGAGTGGCCAACGTACCAAGGCCGAGCCACAACCCAGCAGCCACGGCGAGCGCACGGCCGCTGGCTGCAAGCACCAGCGGGGCGGTGATGGCAAGAGCGGCCCAGAGGGCCGCCAACACGAGCGGCCCAAAGCCAAGTGCTGCGGCAACCATCGCGGTGGTGGCGATGACATCGTCAGCACCGGCAAACTGCGTTCCGAGGGTCGCCAGCTGCGGTGTTGGGCTAAACGGTGTGCCATAGCCCGACAGGCCGAGCGCCCCTGCCATCGCCAAGCCGCCAGCCGCACCGACAGCGCCACGAATATACGCTCGGGGTGAGGAGCCCGCCAGCAGGGGGTAGAGCGACCAGGCAAAGCAGAGCGCACACAAAGGAGCGAGCATTGGCAGGAGCACGCGCCGACCATCACGGGCCATCAGCAGCACCCAGGCGACTGCAATCAGTGCACCACTAGGGGCCAGTCCGAAGGCGAGGTTGCCGAGCAGCGGTATGGTGGCTGCCAGCACGAGAGCACCGGCGAGCAGCGGCAGTCGGAGCGCGACAAGGGCTGCGAGCAAGGCGATCACGAGCGGCCAGCCGGTCGGATAGAACGGCAGCGCGCCGAGCAAGAAGACGCTGGAGACCGCTGTCAGGGCGACGGGCCAATGGGGCTGCAGCCGTGTCAGTGCGGCGACAAGTCGAGCCTCGGTCTGGGACTGCCCGTCCGGTTCGGCCCGCTCGTGGCGCTCGCGGTGACCGTCGATCAGGTCCGGCACAGCGCGCAACCAACGCTTGCGGAGCCGGACACGCGGCTCCATCGGCGGCAACTCGCTCGACGAGTCGAGCTCGGCGCCACCTCGCTCCATGGCAACCGCACCGCGCAGGAGAGCATCACGCAACTGGCTTGGCAGCGGCCGGCGCTGGTTGTCCAAATCGAGAGCGCGGTCGATCATCTTGGTCACTGCCTCGGGCAGATCAGGGCGTTCCGAGCGCAGCGAGAGGCGTAACTTGCGATGCTTCTCCGCTAGTTCGACCGGGTTCTTCGAGCGGTACGGGTTCTTGCGCGTCAGCGCCTCATAGGCTACGAGCGCGGCAGCCCAGACGTCGACCGAGCCGGTCAGCATCTCGCCCCGCACCTGCTCGGGCGCCATATATGAGAGCGTGCCGAGCAGGCTCTCATCGACGGTCGCATCGGGGTGGTCCATCTGTGCGATGCCGAAATCGGTCAATTTGAGGATGCCGTCCTCGCGCAGCAGGATGTTCCCGGGCTTGACGTCCCGATGGATCACGCCACGGGCATGCGCGTGCTCGAGGGCATCGCAGACGGCGGCGACGGCACGCAGGATTTCCGACTCCTCAAGCCGTTTCTCTCGCAATACGACCGAGAGGTCATTACCGCGGACGAGCTCGAACGAGACGAAAATGTAGTTCTCGTCCTCGGCATTACTGAGCATGCGCACGATGGCGCCGTGGTCAAGTGAACTGACGGCTTGCATCTCGCGGCGCGCGCGTCGACGCAGTTTCTCCTCGGCCGGAATCGCCTTGAGGGCAACGAGTTCACCGGTCTGAAGGTCCTCCGCCTCGAAGACAGTGGCACTGCCACCAACCCCGATTGTCTCGATAATGCGGTACCGGTCAGCGACGATTCCCTCGGGAAAGAGCGGCGGTACACCGTGCGGTGCACTGCGGAGGGGACGAACGGTCACAGCCCCCACCGCGTGTGAAGGGGAGGATCGAGTGGTAATGTGACGAAAGCACGAGACAGCACCGCTCCCGTTTCGCCATCTATGCCTGCGTTCCTTTCCTTTTTTGACGACGAGTACGACGAGGCCCTGCCCGAGCGCTCTGGGCGAAAGCGGCCTACCTTGTCGGGCGCCCCGCGTGGCAAAGGCCCACAGCGCCTGCTCGTCCTCGCCGTTGGCATTCTCGTTGTAATCGTCGCCGGGTACTTCCTCGTCCAGCGCTGCCAACGCGACCGCGAGGTGTCCTCGTACCAGGGCTTCGTGGCGCAGTCGAATGAGGTCGCCAAGGCCTCGGGGACCGTCGGCTCGGAATTCTCGGCCGCGATCCTGACTGCTGGCCAGACGCCTGATGGGCTCAACAAGTCGCTGAATCGTGAGATCCAGGCGCAGCAGCAGATCGCCACCAACGCAGCGGCGCTCAGTGCGCCCGATGGGCTCTCCCCTTACACGCCGTTTCTCGTGCAGTCGATGCAGTACCGCGTCAGTGGACTGCAAGGGCTCCAACGCGCGCTAACAGCAGCCTTCGCGGCGGCAGGCACCACAGGGCAGGTCCCGCTCGAGCAATCGGCGGCTGTGGCCGCCACGTTCCAGCGCCTGATCGCCTCGGACGTCGTCTACACCGATTCCTACCAGGACCCCAGCAAGCAAGTGCTTGCCCAAAAATCGATCAATGCCACCGTTGACGACTCACAGTTCGTCGATCCGAAGCTGATTGAGTTTGCCGCGCCACAACGCATGCAGTCGATCCTCAACGCCCTGCTCGGTGGTACGCCCGTCGATGGTGGTGGCACGGTTGTCACCAGCACCGCCGCCGACGGCTCCGTGGTCACGGTGACAGAGAGTTCGGGCGCCCCAACCGCCGGGGCACTGCACGGGACGACCCTGATCAGCACTGCCTTCAACCCCGGCACCGTGCAACTCGACCCGGCCTCCGTCAACGAAGTCGATAGTGCAAACAGCATGTCGCTGGCGATTACGGTGCAGAACTCGGGCGACGCCACCGAGGTCTCGGTCAAGATCAACATCGTACTGCGTGCCAAGGGCATGGACGATCGTGCCTTGCCGACGGGTGAGATCACCACGCTCGACCCGGGCGCCCAGGGTACCGTCGAGATTCCGTTTGGGCTCTCCGACATCGTTTTCGATAGCGTCGTGACGGCTAAGGTGACGGTCGAGAAGGTACCGGGCGAGCAGAACATCGATAACAACATCGGCGTCTACCAGATCCAGTTCCGCCTTAAGCCCGCCTGAGTGCAGGAACTGCGGTGACCACCGAACTGCAGGGGACGGTGGCATTGGCCGTCGCGGCTGGCGGCGTCGTGTTGGCCATGATCGCGCTGGTGATCGCGGCGCGAACCGCACTTTGGGCCGGGCGGCTGCGTCGCGCCGAGCAGGCGCTGCTGGACGGCAAACCAGTCGACCTTGTCGAGTTCGCCGTCGGTATGCAGGCGAGGATGGAACGCCTCGAACGAGATGGCGTGCACCTGCGGGACGAGGTCGTCTCCGCCCTCGGCACCCTCGATGCCTTGCTGCGCCGCCGCGCGATCGTCCGCTTTGATGCCAATGACGATGAGGAGGGGCGCCGCTCGACCGCTCTGGCCTTGCTCGATCGCAACGGCTCCGGCATCGTGATCAGCGCGGTCCATGCTGGCTCGACGACGAGCCTGTTCGTCAAGGACGTCCTGCGCGGGGGTGCCGGCTCGCTGGCCTTGACGCCCGAGGAGCAGCAGGCGATTACTCACGCGTTGCGCTGAGGATTACTTTTGGTGAACTCCGGGAGCACACTGCTACCCTCGGGGTGTGATAACTGGCAGTGTGCTCGTGTTGAACGCGACGTACGAACCGCTCAACGTGACGAGCGTCTGGCGGGCTTGCAGCCTTGTGCTTTCGCAGAAGGCAGTCGTGCTTGAGGCGCATCCGGAGCGCATGATCCGCTCGCCGTCGACGACGTTGCCGCACCCCGTGGTGATTCGGCTGGTTGCGTACGTCAAGGTTCCGCGCTTCACGTCGCGCCGCATTACGCGGCGTGCACTTTTTGCCCGTGACCGCAACCTCTGCCAGTACTGTGGCAGTGGCATTCGGCTAACGATCGATCACGTCAACCCGCGCTCGCGGGGTGGCGAGTCGACGTGGGAGAATGTGGTCACGGCCTGTTCGCCCTGCAACTTGCGCAAACGCGACCGCCTGCCCCACGAAGCAGGCATGCCCCTCCGGAAGGCGCCGCGTGCGCCGCACCCGGATGTCTATCTGACGCTCGGCACCCGAGCAATCCCGCACTCGTGGCATCCGTATCTCCCTGCCCGTGCCCGCGAGGCCACCGAGGTCGAGGTGGAGACACCGCTCGCGGCCTAAGCCGTAGAGTCGGCTAGGAGCACCGTGCTACCGTCGGCAGGAGACGGCATGACAGACCCAACGAATGCATCGACAACGCGCGCGGTACGGCATCTCAGTCTGCTTTCCGAGACGGTCGAGGCGGTCACCAGTTCACTCGATCTAGCGGAGGTAACCGACACGGTTGCGGTGGCCGTTGCCCGAGCCTTCGGGACGGATGCGTGCTTCGTCTACGCCTATGACGACGCTACCAACGAACTGGTGTTGCAGGCGGTGTATGGCACGCACGTCGAGGCGACGGCGGGGCCACCGCGCATGCGGGTGGGCGAGGGTCTGACGGGCTGGGCGGCCGAGACCCGCGAGGCAGTTGCGATTGCCGCGGACGCGCACCTCGATCCTCGTTTCAAGGAGTTTCCCAACCTGCCGGAGCGTCGTTTTCAGAGTCTGCTGGCCGTACCGATCCTTGATCGCCGCGAGCGTCTGGCCGGCGCCATGAATGTCCGTACGGTCGAGCCGCGTGAGTACCACGATGACGAGATCGAGCTCTTGCAGACGATCGCCCGCCAGGTTGCGCAGGCGATCGAGAATGCGCGTCTGTACGAGCGCTCGCAGCGACGAGTCGCCGAGTTGGAGGCGCTCGGCAGCATCTCGCAGGCAGTCACCGAGTCGCTCTATTTGGAGGAGGCCTTGGCGCACATCGTCGAGACGGCTGGGAGGGCGGCCCATGCCGAGGTGTGCGCGCTCGTGCTCGATGGCCCGGAGGGTCCAAGCGTCGCGCGACGCTCGAGCACGGCAGGGCCTGACGATCAGGAGCTGGCGGCACTGGGTCTGCGCGCGCCCGTCGACGAGCGCGGCGTGTTTGCGGTGCCGCTCGTGTGGAAGTCGCGGCGGCTCGGTGCGCTCGTGACGACGGCGCCCGACGGCCGCTCGTTTACACCCGAGGAGCAGATGCTCTTGCGCTCTGTCGCCAACCAGGCGGCCGCAGCAGTGGAATCAAGTCGCGGTGTGCTGCGCGGCATCGTCGCGCAAGAGATCCATCATCGCGTCAAGAACAATCTGCAGACTGTCGCCTCGCTGCTGCGCCTGCGGGCAGGCAGTGCCGATCCAGAGCGCGCGTTGACCGATAGCGTGGACCGGATCCTCTCGATCGCCGAGGTCCACGACCTGCTGACGGCGAGCCGCGAGGGCGATGTCGATCTCGCAGACCTGCTCCGCCGCGTCTCGGCGATGCTCGGGCACGGGCTCGGTACGCCGGCGGCCGCCGAGGAGCTCGCCCATGTCGAGGTCCCGGGCGACACGGCGACTGCTGTTGCTCTGATCTTTTCCGAGCTGTATGCAAACGCGCACGAGCATGGTGGTGGTGACGTGCGCGTGGCACTCCGCCTGGTGAACAAGCAGATCGAGTTGACGGTCAGCGATCGTGGGTCGGGTCTTCCTGTTGGGTTTGAGCCAGACCGTTCTCTCGGACTCAAGATCGCTCGGGCTTTGACGATCGATCAGTTGCGGGGAGAACTGGTGCTCGAGGATGCGGCGCCAGGCGTTCGTGCACGCCTTGTCTGGAGCAACACGTGAGGATCCTGATTGTTGAGGACGAGACGATTATCCGTCTCGACGTACGCACGCTGCTCGAGAAGGCTGGTCATGAGGTCGTGGCCGAGGCTCGCGACGGTGAGGAGGCGGTCGCGCTGGCGGTCGAGCACAACCCCGATCTAATCGTGATGGACGTGCGCATGCCGCACATGGATGGCATCGAGGCGGCGCGCCAGATCACGGACCGTAAGCCCGTGCCGATCGTCATGCTGACGGCCTATGCGGAGCAGGATCTCGTAACGCGCGCTTCGGAGGCCGGCGCCTTCGCCTATCTGGTTAAGCCGTTTCGCGAGGTTGACCTGCTGCCGGCACTCGATACGGCACGGGCCCGTTTCGAGGAACTCTCAGCGCTACGCGAGGAGGCGGCAGATCTGGC
Source organism: Thermoleophilia bacterium (assembly GCA_009694475.1). Taxonomy (GTDB): domain Bacteria; phylum Actinomycetota; class Thermoleophilia; order Gaiellales; family F1-60-MAGs149; genus F1-60-MAGs149. The sequence goes on along the minus strand of SHUX01000006.1, from coordinate 12,852 downwards.
CGAGGCCTTGGCTTCTCGCAAGGCCGTCGAGCGCGCCAAGGGGATCTTGATGCGCAAGGACGGCATCGATGAGGCGGAGGCTTTTCGGCGGATTCGGGCTGCAAGCCAGAAGACGGGCCGCACGATGCGCGTTGTCGCGGATGCGTTGATCGCCACCTTCGAGCAGGATGGCACCGAGTGACGGCGGCCCCCGATGTGATCGAGCGACGCAAGACGGCCGGGGGTACAGGTCTCGGGCCACCTTGGCGCGTGATCGTCCTCAACGACGCACACAACACCTTCGAGGGCGTTGCGCGCACGCTTGCTGCCGTGCTGCCTGGTGTCAACTATCGCCAGGGCATGGGCTTCGCCAACCGCATCCACAAGTCGGGCCAGGCGATCGTCTGGACAGGCCACCAGGAGCTCGCTGAGCTCTACCACGAGCAGCTGGCCGCGCATGGTCTGACGATGGCCCCGCTCGAACAGGCCTAGGCGTAAAGGCGTTCGGCGATCGCCTCAGGCGTGGTTAGCCAGGCGCCGACCGAATCGAGTCGACTGAGGAGTTCGTCGTAGAGCAGGAGTTCGGCGGCACCATGCTCGCCGCTAAAGCGTTCGATCGGCACACTCAGTGCAGCAGCACCACCGACAGCGAGCAGCGCCGCCAAACCAGCCGAGACCGCATCGTCGAACAGTGGAAACTCGATTGTGTCGGTCGGACGGTCGCTGGCGGTGTCGTAGCCACGGCTTGGGAATGCAGTGCCACGGCGAAAGCCTGGACGGCCAGCGATCTGGATGCCGACGCCGGCCCCAAGCGAGAAGCCGAGCATGCGTACGCGTGCCTGCTGCACGGGTTCGAGCAAATCGATCGAACGCAATGCGGCTGTGGCGCGGTAGCGCTTCTCGATCGCTGCGAGCTCGGTGTATGCAGCCAATGGATTGGGTGGTTGCGAGCGGCGTAGACGGCCCAGCACACCGCTACGGGGTGCTGCGATCGCAGAGGCCTCGTGAACGAGGGCAATCGCGCACGTCGCCCCTGCGGGCCAGGGGTGGGTGACGCGTAGACGCTCGGCAGCGACCCAATCGCCAACGCGAGTCCGCACGGCATCGACGGGGTTCGCCCAGACGCCGGTTGTGCTGCGTGCGGTCAGGTGGTGATAGGCGAATGCGATCGGATCGGCCTCGGGCGTGTCAAGAGCCTCCCAGGCAGCGGCAGAGAAGGGCAGAGTCGCCGACGGCCAATCAAGCACCACGCTGCCCGTGTGCGCAACGCTGATACCACTTGTCGCGAGGAGATCCGTCAGCGTTGCCGAGGCTCGAGCACCAAGCGCAACAGGGCCGCCAATCGCGAGACGGACAACCTCGTTCATGGCGCGACGCCATGCTCGCGATTCCACTCGACCGCGCTTTCCCGTAGGCCAGGCCCGGTCGCTCCCTCGAGGGCATTACGCACGTGGAGATCAAGTTCGCTGCGAGGCAGGCTGGGGCTAAGGCGCCGCAGCGGGCCCGGCAGGGGCGGCAGTCGTGAGAGCCCACTCAGAGCCGCGTACTGCCCGGCGAGGGCGGTGCGCGCTGCGGTCCCAGAGAAGCCGGGGTGATGCTTGGCCCAGTAGCGGCGACGGCTGCGCCAGAACTCGACGATACGCCGGGACGGGTCAGCGCTCGTCGAGGCGCGCACGTGATGGCGGACGATTGCCGCTGGCACGAGGTGGGTTGCGAAACCACGCTGCCGAAGGCGTTGCTGAAGATCGGTCTCCTCGGAAAACATGTAGAAGCCCTCGTCAAATGGCCCGGTGACCTCGATTGCCGAGCGGCGTAGCAGCAGCGCGCAGCCGCTTGCCCAGTCGACAGCAGCCGGCGCCCCCGTGATGTGCTGCTCGATCCCGGCCTGCCCGAGCGTGGCGAGGCTCACGAAACAGCGTGCCGGATCGGGAAAGCGGAAGCAGGTCGCTTGGTGGCGCCGATCGGGGTAGACGACAGTCGGCGCGGCCACGGCTACGTCGGGGTGTGCATCGAGGTAGGCCACGAGCGCATCGATGGCTCCGGGCTCAACCGTAGCGTCGTCGTTGAGGACGAGATGATAGTCGGCCGTGCTGCGCTCGAGCAGGCGATTATGGTTGGCACCAAAACCCGCACGGTAGGACTGCTCGAGCAGTTCGACGGACGGGAACGACTCGCGCACGGCCGCGCAGGTGCCGTCCTTGGAGGCGTTGTCGAGGACGAGGATGCTGCAAGGCTCAGTGGCCGCACCGGGTCCTGTCACCGCTGCGAGCGCCTCGAGCAGGAGGGCGCGATTGCTGTGCGCGACGATGGCGACGGCGAGCCTTGCGCTCACCGTTCGAGACCTCGTTGACGCAACTCATCCATCGCCTGGTCGACACGATCGTCGGCCTCCTGATCTGCGAGCCAGGTCGCCAACTCACCGAGGCCGGCCCCGATCTCGACCGCGGCGCGAAAGTCGAGCAACTCTGCGGCTCGCGTGGGATCGCCGATGCAGTGGCGGATGTCGCCGGCGCGGTAACGGCCAACCAGTTCGGGCTCGATCGCGAGGTTGAGACCCTGTGCGAGGCCCTGGGCGACATCGAAGATGCTGGAGGCCTCGCCCGTGCAGACGTTGAGGGCGGCACCGGTCACTGCCGATTCTGTCGCCAGATGAAAGGCACGGGCGGCGTCGGTGACGTGCACGAAATCGCGCGTCTGCAGACCATCCTCAAAGGCGACGGGTGCGTGCCCGTTCAGCAACCGGCTGGCGAAAATCGCGGCGACGCCGGTGTAGGGATTGCTCAGAGCCTGGCGAGGGCCATAGACGTTGAAGAGCCGCAGCGCGAGCGTTGGCACGTTGTAGGCCGCGCCGATCGAGAGACAGAGCTCCTCATGGTCGCGCTTCGAGACGGCGTAGACGCTCGTTGGCAGCAACGGCTTCGTCTCTGCCGTCCGTTCCGGCAGGAGGGCATCCCCAGCCGCCGTCTCGAGTTCCCAGCGGCGCTCGGCGAGTTGCGCTTCGGCCCGGAGTCCCGGGGCGAGGCCCCCTTCGCCGGTGCGCGCGTTGCGGTATTGCCCTTCGCCGTAGATCGACATTGACGAAGCGACGACGAGGCGTTGGATGCGTTCGCGCCGTGCGACCAACTGCTCGAGCATAACGGCACAGCCGACCGTGTTGACATCCATGTAGCGACGAATCTCGTACATCGACTGACCGACACCGACGGCGGCGGCGAGGTGAACGACCGCATCGATGTCGTCCAGCGCCCTGCCGAGGGCAGCCTCATCGCGGACGTCGCCCACCACGAGTTCGACATTCGCATCGAGATAGTCGGGAGGTCCGTTGGGGTGGACCTGTGGATCAAGCGAATCGAACGCACGCACGTGGTGGCCTGCTACCAGCAGGCGGTCGGCGAGGTGCGAGCCGATAAAACCGGCACCGCCTGTGACCAGAACACGCATACCCGCATGGTACGGGGCGTGGCACATCACGTGCGTCTGTCGGGCTACTGGTGTAGTTGAGCGCGGCCGCGACGAATCTCGCTCAGCGCCGCAAGCGGCTGGAGGGCAGTGGTGTTGGCGGCTTCTTCGCCGACGAGTGTCAGGGCATTCTGCGAGATGGTCGCCAGACGCGTCAGACTCGTGCTGTCAAGGATCACTACCTGTCCACCCCGCGCGACGAATCTGCGCAGGCGAACCATCAGTCCGGCAGTCCAGACGGGTGCATTGGCGATCACGAGGATGCGTGCACTGCGCGGTAGGCCGCGGCTCTCGATCGTCTGGTCAGTGATGGCACCCACGGTTCGTACGCCGCTGCGTTGGGTCGCGGCAACCGTGCGGCCAAGAGCGGCGAGCTCGGTATCGATCCCTGCCGCAAAGGGGCGATCGAGCGTCAGTGGCGCAGGCGGGACATCGGGAAAGCCGGAGAGGTCGGCATCGCTCGGGTTGCTTGCCTGCCACGAGTAAAGTGGCTCCATCACCAGCACACGGGCGCGTCCGGCCCGCGCCTCTGGTGCCCACGCCTGCCAGCCACCGCCAGAGATTTGGATGGCGTAGAACCCAGGGGTCGTCGGCGGCAGGGTTGCCGCCCCGGGGGCACCCTTGGCGCGCGCCACGATGTCGCCCGGGAAGTCCACGCCTGGCTGATGGCGTACGAGCGTGACATCCGCCAGCAGTGTCACGGCTTGCAGGCTTGGGGTCAGCGCGACGGTCTCGACACCGACGACCTGTGCAGGCGCGAGGCTGTTCGGCTCGACCACCGCGGGTGCGTTTACGAGGTTGCCGCCGCGGTCTTCGGCATGCCAGCCGACGATGTACGAGCCTGGCTGGACGAACGCGCCGACCGTATCGAGTGGCAGGTTGCCGATGTCGGCAGACCAGTGTAGTTCTTTACGTTGAGTCCATTGGAGTGCGGTTTCGCGGCGTATCAGCCGGGCGGCTCCGCTGGGATCGATCTGGCGGACGTCGAGACGGAAGCGGGTGGGCTCGTTCGCGCTCAGCGTGAAGGTGTACGTGCCGGCAGCGCCATCGAGCCCGGGCGAGATGCGTTGGCTAGGCTTCGCGGTCGAGGTGACAACGGGAGGCGTAGCATCAAGGACAATCGGATCCGGGATGCGAATCAGCCGCTTCTGCTGCTGCAACGAGATCGCAAAGCGGTAGGGGCCGTCGGGGGCCAGGTTGCCGTTGGCCAGCTTGCCGCCCCATACGGCACAGAGCTTCTTTCCCTTCTTCACGACGGGTACCGTGGCGATCGTGTGATCGTTGGTATCGAAGATCAGCACGGTGGCGGTATCGGGCTTGACGAGGCCAAAGGTCAGTGTGGCGTGGCGACGGTGTGGGCGATAGGCGTCGGGCGAGAAGGTCACGCTGGTAATCGTTGGTGCGATAATCGGTGATGGCGCGCTCTTTAAGAACTGCGCCCGAACGAACATAACTGCGGCACCCGCGACCAGTGCGAGCATCAGCAGAGCAGCCAGTATTCGCACGAGTCGCTCCACAGCACTCATGCTAGAGGGGATCGGCGTCGAGCGGCTGATCGGCAGCCGTCGCCTCGAGGATTCGGCGGGAGGCGTCGCGCAACCCGCGCAGCACGGCGAGCGCCTCGGGCCAGGCGCTGTCGGGCACCAGCAGGTGGTCGCGCGAGGCGGTGCCGACGAGCACGATCGGGACGCCACGCTCGGCGAGGGCGCCGCTGATGGTCGAGGCGAAGCCGGTCAGGTCGGTGGGCAGCTCGGCGACGAGGAGGATCACGCGGAGGTGGTCCTGGCGTGTGTCGGCGGGGGGCAGCGTGTCGGCAAGCGAACTGCGCAGCACGAATGTTGTCTCGAGTGGATCGTCGATGCGGGCGCCAAAACCCTCCGCGAGCAGGGCCTCCGGCGACGGTGGTGCGGAGCCGCGCCCGTAGCCAAGCAGGGAAAACTCCTGCTCCAGCAACAGTGGGTCGAGGGCGGCGAGTGCGGTGATCAGGAGCGGGGAGTCGGGAGCCACGGAGCAGAGGGTACGCGAACCCGCGCGATGACTATCTACGGCAGTGGTGCGAGGTGCTCGGCGCGCAGCACGTCGAGGTAGCGCGTGCTGCGAAAACTCGTCTCGCGACCATCGGCGTGCGGTTGGCCAAGGGCCTTCGTAGCGAGCCGTTTGAGGGCAAACTCGGGCAGCCAGCGGTACCAGCGCTGCACTCGATTGAGGCGCTCGTAGCCGCCGAGGTGCTGGTGGTGGAGTGCGGCGTAGCGTGCCTGTGCCTGAGGGCGGGTGAGGCCGCCCACGAGGGCATGCCTGACGAGCCGCCCGGCGCTGGCGCCAAAGTAGACGGCGGGGCGAATTCCCTCGAGGGTGACAGGCAGTGCCTGTCCGGCAGCGTCACCGATAAACAGCACGTTATCGGCGACTGGATCGCGTGGGATGCAGGCGATCGCACCGCCATGGTGCTCGCGACCCGGGCCAAGTTCGTCTTGTTGGCGGAGCCGGCTCATCGGTGCCTGCAGTGGCTCCTTGATAAACGAGCCGACACCTGCCCGGACGTGGTCGCCCGCGGGGAACGACCAGCCATAGCCAGATTTGAGCAGGTGCTTTCCGAGGTAGAAGGCGAAGCCATCGGCGTGGGGAGCGGCGGCGGTCGGTACGTGGTCCTCGGTGCCGATCACGAGGCTGGGTTGGCTGCCACGCGTTGGTCCGGCACTGTCGAGCACGCGTCGCCAGCCTGAGGCGTCAATCAGCCACTCCGCCTCGAGCCGCTCGCCAGAGGATCCGAGCACGGTTGTGCGATCACGTCCGACCACGCGGACCTGCTCGAAACGCGCATTTGTCTGCTGGGCAATTGCCAGGCAGCAGGCTGCGTAGTCGATCACCGCAAACTCCTCGGGCAACCGAACGTTCCACTGGGCATCACCAATCTCGACGCGCATCCGCGACTCGGCGTAGAGCACGGATTCTTCCGCACCAAGCCAGCGCACTAGGCGTAGGGGAAGTGCACAGGCGGAGGTTTGGTGGGCACCAATCGGTGAGCGATCGACGATTAGGACGTCACGCCCACAGAGTTCGCGGGCAGCAGTGAGGCCGGCAAATGAGGCACCGACGATCAAGACCTCGGGCATCAGCGCACCGCGGCGGCGGCGGCCGCACCTGCGCGGCGGCCGAAGACGCAGACGTCGAGTAGCGAGTTACCCATCATGCGATTGCAGCCGTGAACGCCACCAGTAATTTCGCCGGCTGCCCAGATCCCAGCCACCGTGGTGGCGCCGTCTTCGTCGATCACGAGACCGCCATTCTGATAATGCAAGACGGGATAGACGGGAATCACCTCGGTCAATGGGTCAAGACCGGCTTTGCGATAGCGACGCAGCATGTAGGGAAACGAAATCTCGGCGTCGGCGGGGTCAACGGGGCGACAGTCGAGGTGGACGGCTGGGCGGCCTGTGGGTGTCGTGATCCCTCGCCCCTCAGCACACTCGCGGATAATCGCCTCGGCGACGACATCGCGCGGTGCGAGTTCGTCGACAAACTGCTCGCCGGACGCATTGCGTAGCAGGGCGCCGTAGGCGCGCGTCGTCTCGGGGACCGCGTAGCCCGCCAACGGCTCGGGCCAAGCGGCACCGGTGGGGTGGCGTTGCAACGAGTCGTGGTCGCGCTCGGCACAGCCCAAGGCGACGGCGAGCGCCGCGACCTCACCGGTGGCGCCATCGCCGTTTGTCGAGAGCTCGCCTGTCTCCTCGGCCACGCGCTTACAGCGCCCACCAGCGGCGAGGATCGTGGCGCCCATCCGCAGTTCGAGCCGCTCACCACCGCGCTCGAGCAGCGCCGTGCCGTCGCTGGCAAGGGCAATCAGTGGTGCGTGGTCGAGCACGGTAATGCCGTCGCTGGCTGTGACGGCGTCGCGCAAGGCACCGGCGATGGCCAGCCCCGTGCGGTCGCCGACCTGCAGCAGACGCTTGCGGGTGGCTCCGCCACAGCGCGCAACGCGGAGCGAACCGTTTTGCTCGCGCGTAAACGCGACGCCCAGCTCTTCGAGCCACCGGATCGTGGCGGGCCCCTCCTCCACCAGCCGGCGGGCGAGCGTGGTGTCGGCGGTGTCGTGCGACGAGCGCATGACGTCGGCAAAGTGTGTCTCGATCGCATCGTCTTCACCGATGGCGGCTTGGATGCCGCCCTGGGCCTTGGCGGTATTACACGAGGCGACGCCGAGTTTCGTGGCGAGCACCACCGAGGCACCAGCAGCGTTCGCGGCCAGCGCGGCGGCGAGCCCCGCACCGCCCGAGCCGATCACGAGCACGTCTGGCATCGTCAGTGGTCGAGACCGAGGATCATCGACAACGTGTCGCTCCTCAGGCCCCGGCGTAACGTCTCGAGCGGGATCGCCTCATCGGGGGGGATGTTGCCGAGATTGACGTCGGGGCCGAAGTGCTTGATAAACCACGCCTGCTGCTCCTTCTGGGGCGCCTCGAAGAGCAGGGACGTAACGTCGATCTCGTGCGCGATCTCGTCGATCAGACCACTGCGGACCTCGCCGGTATTCCGGAAGATGCCGGCGGTACCCGATTCTCGCGCCTCGGTGATGACCTTCCACGCACCAGCAGCCAACTCTTCTTTGATCCATTCGACCCACTGGTACGGCGCGTAGATCTCCTCCGCGTCCTTCGAGCCGACCTCGCTCATCACCTCGAAGTCCTTGGCGAACATGGTGATCAACTCGAGTTTGCGTTCGCGCGACATGTCGATCGTGCCGTCAGAGACCTCGACGTGGGTAAAGCCCTGAGCCGACAGCCACGTGCGGTAATCCTCGATTCGCCCGCGCGCCTCGGCGACTTCGAGCAGTGTGCCGCCGCAGACGACGGGGATGCCGAGGGACTTGTAGAGATCGAGCTTCTTGCGCAGGATGGGCGTCACGTACGACGTGCCCCAGCCGAGCTTGACGATATCGATGTAGTCGCCGCTCATCTCCACCAGCGACTCGATGTCGGCCAGGCCGAGCCCCTTGTCCAGCACGTGCGTGATGCCGATGTTGCGGGGCTTCGCGGCGCGGGGTAGCAGGCCGAGGAAATCGGGGTTCATGGGCGTAGGATACCAACTTTACGCGTATGCGTACTTATGCTAAAAATAATGATTACTTATCAGGGAGTAGGATCGTAATCCGACAGCCCCCGACGGAGCAGTACCGATCTCCACCGTTCCGCCGTGCGCGGCGATGTCCTGACGCACGATCGCTAGCCCCAGCCCCGAGCCAGGCCGATCTTGGACGCCAACGCCGCGTCGGAAGCGCTCGAACATCGCCTCCCGCTCAGCAGCCGGGATCCCCGCTCCCGTGTCGTCGACGATCATCGACCCCGGGCGCACAGTCACCAGAACTGGGCTCTGACCGTGGAGGAGCGCATTTTCGACAAGGTTGCCGAGCGCTCGCTCGAGTCGGGCCTGATCGCCAACATACGGTGCTGCCTCGCTGTCCAGATCGATTATCGCCGCTGGATGCCGCGAGTGCGCACGCGCCACCAGATCGGCCACCAGATCGTCCAGCAGCAGGGGTTCGGATTGTTCGACCGGCCGAGCCCCACGCGCGAGATCGACGGTGCCCGTGATCATCTGCGATACCTGATCGATCTCGCGGTCCAGCGCAGCAGCGATCTGCTGGCGGTCCAGATCGGAAAGCGAACTGTTGGGATCGCCCAGCGTCTCGACATCCGTCCGCAGCGCAGTTAGCGGCGAGCACGGGGCCGGCAATCCTGGCTAGACCCACGCTGGCGGCGACGGTGCCGATGATCATGGTCTTCTTGCTGTAACGCATAGGTGGTCCTCCTTTGTGCAGTCACAGCCTTGCGTGTGGAGATGAAAATACGCTGAGAAACGCCACGCGGGCACGTCGGTTGATCGCGTCCGGCACACTGCCTCTATGCAGCGACGCGTGGCAATCACCGGTGTGGGCATCGTCTCGACGTTCGGCAACGTCGTCGACGCATTTTGGGACGCGGTCTTGGCAGGCCAGACAGGTGGCTCGGACGTTGCCCTTGAGGGTTTACCGGTGCTGCCTGGAGTGCGGGTCGCAGAGTTCGACGTGGATGCCGTGATTGGCAAGCGTGAGGCTCGGCGGATGGATCGCGTTGGAATCTTCGCAGCGGTAGCAGCCGCGCATGCGTTGGCTGACGCCGGTCAGCATGGTGTCGCACCAGAACGCATTGGGACAGCGATCGGTTGCGCCCACGGTGGTGCTGGCACGGTTGAAGAGACGCAGCGAACGCTGTTGGAACGTGGGCTTGATCGTGTTAGCCCCTTTGCCATTCCGCTCGGTCTCGTCAATTCGCCGGTGGCAGGTACGGCACGACTGCATGCGCTCAAGGGCCCATCGGCAGCGCCTGCCACGGCTTGTGCAGCCGGCTCAGATGCGATCGGCTGGGCCTACGAACGGATTCGCGATGGCCGTGCCGAGGCGATGGTGGCCGGTGGTGCAGAGGCGGCGATCGTGCCGTCCGTGCTGGCGGGATACATCCGCCTTGGTGCGATCGCCTCGCTGACGCATGGTGCAGCAGCAGCCTCGCGGCCCTTCGACACAGCCCGCGATGGCTTTGTCATGGCCGAGGGTGCCGGCGTCCTCGTGCTCGAGGAGTGGGAGCACGCGGTAGCGCGCGATGCGCACATCTACGGCGAGGTCGTCGGCTATGGCCAGTCGTGCGACGCAGGACACCTGACGAGCCCAGACGAAACAGGTGAGGGGCCGGCCCGAGCGGTGCAGGCTGCGCTTGACGACGCGGGCCTCACGGCGGCGGCGATTGGTTACGTCAATGCCCATGCCACCTCCACGCCGGTCGGGGATACCGCCGAGGCGCACGCACTGCAGCGCGCTGGGCTCGGGCAGACGCCGGTCTCCTCGACCAAGGGCCAGCACGGACACACGATTGGTGCCGCTGGAGCAATCGAGGCGATCGCGACGCTGGCCTGCTTTGCCCGCAATCAATTGCCCCCGTGCGCCAACCTCGTCCAACCCGACGTCGAACTCGACCTGGTGCGGGAGGCGCGTCCAGCGACTCCCGACTATGTGATGTCAACCGGCTTCGGCTTCGGCGGGCACGACGCGGCGCTGATCTTCCGCCGCGCCTGATCGTTACTGGTACTAGGTGGAACGGTCGAGCCAACGCACGGTCAGGCCACCGAGCCCGACCAGCGTCAACACAACAGCAAGACCGGCGAGCAGAATCACAGGTAGAGGTACCTGACTGGGGGTCGTCACCGTCGGCAGTGCTGCCTGTGTCGTCTGGCTTGGCACAACGGCACCCGCACGCGATTCGGCTGTCATGGTCCCGGCATCGGTCGTCAGGGTCGGTGGCACTGCGGCATCAATCGGCAGAGCGTCGACGGGTGGGCCCTCCGTCGGGTCCGTCGTGTCCGTCGTATTTGTCGTGTCCGGCTCGACAACGGGGGTAGCGGCCTTCGCATCGGCGGCCTTGTCGCGCGCGCGGGCGGCGCGGATCCCGCCCAGGATACCCGAGTACATCCGCGCATCAGGATCGATCTGTTTGAGCGCGGAGGCGTAGCACGCTTGTGAGTGGTAGGCGAGGCGGCCCGTAAAGAAGTACTCGCTGATCAGGGCCTTACCGCAGTTGGCGGCACCTGCCGAGGGCACGGCGAGCAGGAGCGTACCGAACATCAGTGCGGCCACGACGAGCAGGTGGATGGGGGCATGTCGGGGGGACACGATGTCCAATCCTAGTGGGCGTTCGTGGCTGATGGGGGCGTCGCTCATTTTGCGGCCGGCAAGGTGTCGACGACGACGTGGACGGAGTTGTCGTTGCCGGACAGCTTAAGTGCCTGTTGGAGGGCGGCACGGCCCATTTCGAGTTGGTTCCACGCGTACGCGAGGTAGGTGCCGTAGACGAGCCACGGTTCGTAGTTTTTTGGCTCGAGCGCGATCGCCTGGAGCAGCACGGTCTGTGCACCCTGTGTGTCGCCGAGTTCTTGCAACGCGTCGGCCTCTGCGATCAGGGGCTCGACGGCGAGCGGGTTGTAGCGGTGGGCGCTGGCTGCTGCCTCGTAGGCAGCCTGCGGATTGTCTATCAGGATCGCCTCACTGCGCACGGTGTCACGCGCGCTCAGCCACGTTGGCACACCGAGGAGTCCGGCAAAGATGAGACCGATACAGACGACACCCGCGATCGCACGGACGGGCGTTGTGACGCGGGCTTGTTGGTGGGGTGCGGGTGCGATTGCACCGATCGCCGCATACACCAGGATTCCTTGTGCGAGCAGGTTCCAGTCGACATCGACGAGGCCCTGTACCAGAAATGCGATCGCTCCGATCGCAACAACGGTTACACCAACCTCGTCGCCAACGCGGGGGCGACGGACACCCACGACCGCCATCACGACAAGCGCAATACCACCGACGATAAAGGGCACACCGCCAGCGAGACCGGTCCCAGAGAGCGCCTCCAGCAGCGTGTTGTGAGCCGAGTCAGTAACGTACATTGGGTCTTGCGTAATCTGCTCGAGTAGGCGGAAGGTGCCAGCCCCCCAACCGTGCCACGGCTCAGCGCGGAAGCCATCCCACGCGGTTGCCCACCAATGGTCGCGGAGGTTTGAACCGATGCCAACGCGAACGCCCGCCTGACCGATAGGGCCCGCGAAGCCGGAGCGGATAGCGCTGATCGCAGCGCTTGGGCCGCCCGTTCTCACAACGAAGCCGATCATCAAGATGATCATGCCGCTAAGCGCGATCAGCAGCGTACGGCGTGAGGCATGACCACGGTGGCCAGCGGGTTGAGCACCGGGCAGCACACGGACGGCAGCGGCAGCAATCACTGCACCGAGCACCGCGGAGCCCACGAGCGCATAGATGAGCCCCCAGCCGACTGGCAAGACGCTTTGTTCTGGTGCTGTGAAGGCCGTCCACAGAGCAATCTTGAAACCACAAATGCCAGCTGGAATGACCGCGAGGAGTCCGACCAGCCGCATCCGGGGTGCCGCTGGCAGCACGAGCTGTAGCGCAATAATCCCGATCAGAGCCAGACCAAGCCCGGAGCGCGACGAGGTCAGGACCAGCGCGAGCATGTTGATCGATGCAATCGCACCGCCGGCTGCGCGATAGCGGCGGTCGCGGTGAGCACATAGTGCGAGGCCACCGAAGAGACCAGTCAGCGCAAGGATGGCGAGCGCATTCGGGATTGTGAGCGTGCCCGAAAGACGCGGGCTCAATTGGACGCCCGTGGTGGCAGGGAAGGAGCGCGCCACGAGAGCCCATCCACTGGCAAGCGTGGCAAGTGCTGTGAGACCAGTCGCGAAGACCACGCCGGGCCGGCGCAGTGCCGGCCCCAGCAGCACGCCGAGGGCGAGTGCGCCGAGATACCCGGCCGAGAGGATTCCGGTACCGACGGAGTTGTTGGCCGACAGCGACCAGAGGCTGGAGAGTGCCGCGAC
>SHUX01000005.1 GCA_009694475.1 Thermoleophilia bacterium | reverse complement strand
CGATATGACGATGGCGGTCGCATGCTCCACGTGATTGGTCGGAGCGTGAACAACGACTTTCTGTTTCCACATGACGACGATGCTCAGTGTTTCTGGACGGAGATCGGCTACCGGTCACTGGAATTCGGTGTGCAGGTATTAGCGATGTGCCTTTTAGGTAACCATTACCACCTCATAGTTAGGGGCGACGCCGTGCCGCTGGCCGAAACAATGCACCGAGGGCTGTCGAAGCTGGCGAACGTGCGTAACAGGCGCGAGGAGCGGCGTGGGGCACTCGTTGGACGTCGCTACGACGTCGTCCACCCAGAGGATGACCTGCATGTTCAGCGCCTCATCCGGTATGTGCCGATGAACCCGGTGCTACACAAGTTGGCGCAAGACCCGGCGAAGTGGGTTTGGAGTACACACTCGATCTTGCTCGGTAAACGAGTCGCGCCGGAGTGGTTCGATCGTGATGAGGTGTTGCGTGCATTCGGATTCGTTGATGCGCAAGCGTACGAACGATTCGTGTTGACTGACACGCCGATTGCGCCGCCACCTATGACGCGACTCGAACTGAAACAGCACCGGGTGTTGGTGATGGCGCAAGTGGGAATTTCACTGGAGGCCATCGTCAAGGACACCGGATACTCCGAACGGCACGTTCGGCGTCTGGTCTCGCAGAGCGCGGTCCGGCCTCATTTCGGCTGACAAAAGCATGTATGCACTCAGACGATGCACTGGCGGGTGGCGCAACTTGGGCCTTTGGACGGCGGTCAGTGCAGACGTGGGTGTAGCGAAGACGCGCGGAACTCCTTGCAGGTGGGCGGACATGATGGGCCCGGGCCCATCATGTCCGCTTCGATGGCGAATTCTGCGAACGTATTGCCGTGGAACTTCCCGACGCACTCAGGATTGCCGTGTCGAACACCGTGGGGTCGAGTTGGCAGCTCGACCTGACGAGTGCTGCCATCGCCGCGGATCCAGACGCGTGGACAGATCAGGCCGCATTCGAGGCCGAACCAGGTTTAGGGGCGCTGTTGGCGCTCGGATAGCTGATTGGGCCCGTCGTGCGCTATCGGCAATGGGATGACGATGGGCTCGCGGATGTCTCGATCTTTACCCCCAGCGACGAGACGTGGCAGCGCTTCGAGCAGGCGCTCGACCGCCTAGGTGTCTGGGGGTGGGAGGCACCACCGAGCACGGGCAGCGTTGAGGGTGGGGTGTGGGAGGTCTCTATTCGCTGGAGGCGACGTAGAATTGAAATCAGCGGAATTGGTGTCTGGCCGCCACACGGAACGTCAGTCCCGGGGATGGAATGGGCAGGATTCATGAAAGCCGTCCACCGCTTCGCCGGCGGCCGCGGATTTCTCTCGTATTCGTGACTCGTACTCGTAGACCGGAGCAAGACATGACTGACCGACCACTCGCACTTATCACCGGCGCCTCTGGCGGCATTGGCCTCGACCTTGCTCGCTGCGCAGCAGCCGATGGCTACGACGTTGTCTTGACTGCTCGCCGCAAAGACGCGCTCGAAGCCGCGGCCGGTGAAATCGCATCGCGCTACCGCGTCTCCGCCAGTGTCATTGCCGACGATCTGACCGACCCCGAAGCACCCGCACGCATCGTCGCCGGCATCGATCGCTCGATTGACGTCCTCGTTAACAACGCAGGCTTCGGTATCTGGGAGTCCTTTGCGGAGTCGGATCCCAAGGAGATCGACGACATGGTGCGCGTCAACGTCGCCGCGCTCACCACGCTGACACGGCTCGTGCTGCCCGCCATGATCGAGCGCGGTCGCGGCGGCGTCCTCAATGTTGCGTCGGTAGCGGGCTTCATGTCGGGGCCACACGCCGCGACGTACTACGCCACAAAGAACTATGTCCTCGCACTCTCCGAGGCCCTCGCCCATGAGGTCGCTAGCGCGGGCGTGACAGTCAGTGCGCTCTGCCCAGGCCCTGTCGCGACAGGCTTCCAAGATCGCTCCGGCCAGGGCGCCAGTCTCGTCAAGGGGCCGATGATGATGGATGCTGCCTCCGTTGCTCGTATCGGTTGGAGTGGCTTCCGGTCGGGTAAGCGCGTAATCGTGCCGGGCGTTGCGAACAAGATTTTTACCCAGTTGCCGCGCATCGCGCCACGTCGCCTGTTGTCGCACGCAATTGGGCGCGTTCAGGATATTTAAGCCACCAGCACTACTCGCCCCCGCTATCGTTGATCCGTCCGACGGTTGCCGGGGGAGGGGAGTCGATGTCTGAACTAATGGCAGCACGCATCCAGATGGGCTCCTCGCTCGCGTTCCACATCTGCTTCGCCGTTCTCGGCATCGGGATGCCGGCCCTGCTGATGATTGCTGAGGGCCTCTGGCTGCGCACACGCAATGAGGTCTATCGCGATCTCGCCCGCACCTGGTCGAAGGCCTTTGCGGTGACGTTCGGCATCGGCGCCATCTCCGGCACGATGCTGTCGTTCGAACTCGGACTGCTCTGGCCGCGCTTCATGGAGTTCGCCGGCGGCATCATCGGCATGCCGTTCAGCCTCGAAGGCTTCGCGTTCTTTATCGAGGCTATCTTCCTCGCTATCTACCTGTACGGCTGGAACCGACTGACGCCGTGTGCGCACTTCCTCTGCGGCATCCCGCTCGTGGTCGGCGGCTTCCTCTCCACGTTCTTCATCGTCTCCGCGAATGCGTGGATGAACACGCCGGCGGGCTTCACGCTAGATGCGAACGGTGCGATCACGAACATCGATCCGATTGCCGCGATGTTGAACCCGGCGTTTCCGACGCAGTACTCGCACATGCTTTTCGCGGCGCTTGTCTGCTCGGGGTTTGCCCTTGCATCGGTCTATGCAGCAGGGATGCTGCGCGGCCGTAAGGACGAGTATCACCGCAAAGGCCTCGCCATCGGCCTCGTGTTTGCGGCGATCGTGCTGCCAATCCAACTCGTCACTGGCGATCTGATCGCCCAGCAGGTGACGGAGAACCAGCCGCTCAAACTTGCCACGATGGAGGGTCTGTACAAGACGACCGAGGGCGCACCATTAACGCTGTTCGGCATTCCCAATGACGAGAAGCAGGAGGTCGTCGGTGGCGTCGAAATCCCGTACCTGCTGTCGATCCTCGCATACAACAATCCGAACGCGACGGTGCAGGGCATGGAGGAGTTTCCGGAGGAGAATTGGCCGAATACGCTGATTGTGCACACGGCCTACGATCTGATGATTACGATCGGTTCCGCGCTGATGTTGCCCGGGCTGATCGCTCTCTACGCGTGGCGTCGTCGCCCGCGCTGGCTGGAGGCCAAGCCGTTCCTGCTGATGATGGTGGCGACGGGACCAGCGGCGTACATCTGCATGGAGACGGGGTGGATTACGACCGAGTCGGGGCGGCAGCCGTGGGCGATCTACAACGTGCTCAAGGTCGAGGACAGTGTTACCACAGCCACGGGCATTCTCGGCTGGTTCATTCTCTTTAGCGCTGTCTATCTGGTCATCACGGTGCTGATGATCTCGATTTTGCTGCGAATGGCGCGCAAGCGGCGCCAGCGCCTCGCTGCGGCCGAGTTGGCGGTGGAGGTGCCGGGTGACTGACCCTACGCTCGTCACGCTTGCCGTGTTGACGCTGCTCGCGGGTCTCAGCATGTACGCGGTCTTTGCGGGTGCCGATTTTGGTGGTGGCATCTGGGATCTGCTCTCGTTCGGCGAGCGCAAGGATCAGCAGCGCAGCGCGATTAGCCGTGCGATGGGTCCCGTCTGGGAAGCCAATCACGTCTGGATCATCTTCCTGATCACCGTCTTGTTTACCGCCTTCCCGAAGGCGTTCTCGGCGCTCTGTATTGGACTGTTCGCCCCACTCAGCCTGATCCTGCTCGGCATGATCTTGCGTGGTGCGGGCTTCGTGTTACGGGCACACTCAGAGGACGAGCCGTTGGTGCAGCGCTGGTTGGGCCTGGTGTTCAGCGTTTCGAGTGTGATCACGCCGTTCGCATTAGGCTGGTGCGCTGGCGTGATCGCGGCTGGTGCGCTCAAGCCGGACGGCAATGGTGGCTGGCTGATGGTGCCGTGGAGCGAGTTGCTCGCGCCGTTCCCGATCGTGACGGGCCTGCTCGCTGTGTCCATCTGCGCGTACGTTGCGGCAACGTTTTTGATGGTCGAGACGGAGGGGTCGCTGCGTGAGGACTTCCGCCGCCGCGCCCTGATTGCGGGTGGGGGCGTGGCGCTGTTCTCGGCGCTCGGTCTGCCGCTCGCGTGGAGCGAGGCGCCCGAGCTTTCGTACGAACTCTTGTCGGGGCGCGCGCTGCCCCTCGTCGTGCTCGCGGGCGTCCTCGGCCTGCTTGGGTTCGTGGTCACGGCAACGGGTGCCTATCGTGTGGTGCGTTATGTGGCGGTTGCGTTCGTCCTCGTCGTGTTGTGGGCGTGGGGTGCTGGGCAGTGGCCTTACGCCGTGACGCCGTATCTGACGTTCCAAGAATCTGCCTCTTCAAATGAGATGCTGACGGTGTACCTCGGCTGCATCGTGGTCGGCTCCGCGATCCTCGTGCCGTCGCTGATATACCTGTTTCGCGTGTTCAAGGGCAGCCATCCGGAAGCGGGAAGTCGATGAAGCTCGACGCGATCGTGGCCGGGGGGTGTGCAGCCGTGTACGCGGGGACGGCAGCGTGGGCCGCCTACGGTTCGAATTTTATTCCGCCGTTTGACATCATCGTTGGTGTCAAGGACGGTCTGATTGCGGGCATCTGCCTCGCGTGGATGGCGGCTGAGCGCAGCGCGGGCGCGGGGCGTGCGCGTGGCATCGCCTTGGTGGTGTCGCTGATCATCCTGCTCGACGCGTTGCTCGCGTTGCTCGCGTTGCTTGGTGGTGCCGGGCCGTGGCGTGGTGACATCTCGGCAAATCCGTCTCTGACGGGTGGCCTCGTCTCGGGCGTTTTCCTGATCGTCATCGGGGTGGCGTTGGTCAAGTTCGTACGGCGACCAGACAGCGCGTAGCAGTGACAATTCCGCCAACCATGCGCGCCATGCTGTTGACGCGGCACGGCGAGCTCGATGCGCTCGTGTTCGAATCGGCGTGGCCGACACCGCAGCCCGGGCCTGGTGAGGTAGTGATCCGCGTCGATGC
Organism: Thermoleophilia bacterium; assembly: GCA_009694475.1. Taxonomy (GTDB): domain Bacteria; phylum Actinomycetota; class Thermoleophilia; order Gaiellales; family F1-60-MAGs149; genus F1-60-MAGs149. The sequence continues at coordinate 34,891 of SHUX01000005.1, read as the reverse complement.
ATGTGCCATCAACAACACCGATATCAATACGCGGGTTGGCTGGTACGCCCAGGGCGACGACAATGGTGCCTGGGGCGAGCCATTGAGGTTTCCGATTATCCAAGGCGCGGATGTCTGTGGCGTGATCGCCGCGGTTGGCGAGGGCGTGCCTCACGAGCGGGTGGGTGAGCGCGTCGTGATCGATCCGTGGGTGCGGGATCCGGTGGCTCCGGACGATCTCGACCGTGCTGGCTATGTCGGGTCGGAGCTCAACGGGGGCTACGCCGACTATCTGGCTGTGCCGGCGATCAATGCGTATGGCATCTCGGCGCGGCTGTCGGCCGTCCAACTCGCCTCGTTCGCGACGTCGGCCGGCACGGCACTCGACATGCTGCGGCGGGCCAAGGTCGAGCCGGGAGAGCGCGTGTTGATTACGGGCGCGTCGGGCGGCGTTGGCTCGTATGCCGTGCAGCTCGCCCGGGCGTTTGGGGCAATCCCGGTCGGTGTCTGCGACCCTTCGAAGGCATCGCTTGTGCGCGAGTTCGGCGCGGTCGAGACGATCGATCGCGCTGCCGATCCGACCGCACTCGAGCCCTTCGATGTTGCGGTCGATGTCGTCGGTGGCCCGCAGTGGTCCTCGCTGCTTTTGGCATTGCGACGGGGTGGTCGCTACGTCGTCGCGGGCGCCATTGGCGGGCCAATCGTCGAGCTCGACCTGCGCACGCTCTACCTCAACGACCTTGTCCTGATTGGTGCGACGATCACCGAGCCCACGGTTTTTGCCGAGCTGGTCGAGCTGATCGAGCGGGACGTGATTAAGCCGGTGGTGGCGGCGACGTTTGCGCTCGAGCAGGTCTATGACGCGCAGCGCATGTTTGTCGAGAAGCAGTTCGTCGGCAAGATCGTGCTCGATCTCGCGGGCAGATAGGATTCAATCGTGGATGTAGCGCTCCGAGACGAGGCGGTCGAGTTGATGCGCGATCTCGTGCGCGTCGACTCTTCGAATCCGCCGGGGCGGGAGACGCCTGCTGCGCTGGTTGTCAAGCAGTACCTTGAGGCCAATGGTTTGACGGTTGAACTTGTGGCGCGCGACCCCGAGCGCGCCAACGTGATCGCGCGTCTACGGGGGACAGGCGACGGGCCGTCGCTCGCTCTGATGGGGCACACTGACGTCGTGCCCGCCCACGCGCCCGACTGGACGCACCCTCCGTTTGCCGCGCACCTCGATGACGACGGCTACATCTGGGGTCGTGGCACGTGCGACATGAAGAACGAGTTGGCGACGCGCTGTGTCACGATCGCGCACCTTGCCCGCACCGGCTTTCAGCCGAGTGGCGATCTGCTCTTGATCTCGCAGGCCGACGAGGAGGACGGGATGGAGGAGGTCGGCATGCCGTGGCTCCTCAAGGAGCGGCCCGATCTCATGTGCGACTACGCGATTGACGAGGGCGGTGGTATACGCCTCGAGCTCGTTGATGGGCGTGTGGTCTACACGCTCCAGGTTGGCGAGAAGGCGACGCTGCCGGCTACGATCACGGCGCTCGGCGAAGCGGGCCATGCGTCTGTGCCGACGCTCGGTCGCAACGCGGTGCCGTTGCTTGCGACGCTGATTCAGCGCCTCGCTGCCCACCAGACACGCAAGCGACTCGTGCCGGCGATTCGCGAAATGGTTGCCTCGCTCGGCATCGATCCCGATCAGGACCTCGATCTTGTGGCGGCGCAGGTGAGTGCGCTGCATCCGATGTTTGGAGCCGAGATCGACGCGCTGCTTGGCATCACCATCGCACCAACGCTCTTGACGGGTTCGAGTGCCCGCAACGTGTTGCCGGGACGCGCCTCAGTCGGCGTCGATTGTCGCATCCTGCCGGGTGATACCGAAGCCGACCTGGAGCGCGAACTGCAAGAGGCGCTCGGCAAGAACATCCCATACGAGTTCGTCTACGACCAGCAGATCAACGGCGGCACCGAGTCTGCTCTTGGCACGCCGCTGCACGAGGCGATCAGCGCGGCTCTCGAGGCGCACGACCCGGGCGCGATTATCGTGCCGAGCCTATCGACAGGGTTTACGGATGCGGCCTATATTCGTCAGGCCTTCGGCACGATTGCCTACGGCTTCTGGCCACTCACGTGCACGCCAATTGATGTCTACGAGGGTGGCATGCACAACAGGGACGAGCGCATCCATCGCGACGACCTTGGTGTTGCCACCGAATTGCAGATCGACATCGTTCGACGCCTGCTCGGCTAGCGCTTTTCGGCGGCACGTAGTCCGGTCAAGGACCAGATGCCGAGCACGATTCCACCGATCAGAATCACGAGCCAGGCCGTCACGATCGGGCCTGTCGTACCGGCCATCAACGCCCTACCGCCCTCGAGCAGGAACGTGACGGGATTGACGTCGGCAACATGTCGGATCCAGCCTCTGAGCAGTTGGATCGGGACGTAGACGGGCGCGAGGAAGAGCAGGATGAAGAAGGGGATCTGCATCAGCGGCGTGACGCTCAGGGTCTGGAAGCGGAAGGCGATGCCGAGTGCCCAGAGTGAGCCAAGGATGTTCGAGGTCAGCGCCAGCAAGAAGAGCAGGACGATCTGGCCGGGCGAGCCGAGCACGTTGATGCCCGCGACGAGTGCGACGATGGTGACAAAGACGATTGTGAAGGCCGAGCGCACGAGGGCCGCCAGGCCATAGCCACAGATGATCGCGCTGCGGCGTGGCGTTGCGATCATTAGTCGGCGGGCGAAGCCGTTCTCGAAATCACGCGCAACGGCAAAGCCAATGAAGATGCCGCCGAACATCGAGGACTGGAACAACACGAACACGTACTGGAATGTCGTGTAACCGGGTTCGTAGTCAAAGCCGGGGATGCGGTTGAGATCGGACAGGCCACCTGCGAAGGCAGCAAAGAAGAGCATCGGAAAGAGCAGGCTGGGCAACACGAGTGCCGGGTTCTTGAAGAACGATGACGATTGACGCCAGGTGATGCCTTTGACGGCCGTCAACCAGTGCGAGAAGCCGGTCATGTGCGTTGCAGCCTTCCTCGCATGGCGGCGGCCGAGCCGATGATGCCGAGTAGTGCGATCGCGAATGCGACCAGGAAGCCAGCAAGGATTGCCTGCCCATCCCAGCCGGTAATGATCAGGCTGCGCACTGCGTCGACGAGGTACGTGATCGGATTGCCGGTCGCCACCCAGCGAAACCACGAGATCGGGATCAGGTCGAGTGGTAGGTTGATCGTGCTCAGAAAAAGCAGCACGAAGAGCAAGGGGAAGAGGCCTTGCACGGCTTCGCCATTGCCTGTGCGGAGTGCGGCGGCAATACCAATCGAACCGAAGCCAATCGCCATCAGGATCACGAGCAGGTAGATCATGACCACGCCACCGACTCCCGCGGCAATCGTGGCGCCACCGACAAAACCGGCGGCGAGGTAGCAGGTGGCCTGGAAGACGCCGAGGGTGATCGCGCCGCCGAGCTGGCCGAGCACCAGTGCCGCGCCGCTCATCGGTGTCAACGAGAGGCGGCTCAGGAAGCCCGTCTCAATGTCGGTTGCGAGGTCCGTGCCGGCACCGCCCGTCGCGAAGATCGCACCCTGCATAAACGTCACGGCCAGTGCGAAGTCAAAGTACGAGACGCTCGGAAAACCGGGTAGGTCCTCTGCCGCCTGCAGCCCCCCGGCCGAGACGAATAGCAGCATGATCGGGAAGATGATCGCCGGGATAATCGCGGCCGGTTGGCGGAATGTCCGGCGCACGCTGCGTTCGGAGATCACGAGCACTTGGGTGGCGAGTACGGCGCTCACGCGGAGGGCGTCTCGTCCTCATCGTTGTCGCCCGACCCTTCGAGCGAACGGCCCGTCTTTTCGAGAAAAACGTCGTCAAGGGTCGGCTCGCGGAGTCGCAACTGATGAACGACGATGCCTTGCGCGTCGAGCGCACGCACGATCGCCGTGACATCGCCGACGCCTTCGTTGAGGCGAATTGAGGCACTTGTGCCGCGGGTTACCATCGGCTCGCCGAATGGCGTGAGTGCGCGCTCGAGGTCGGCGAGACGTGCTGCGTCATGCGGCTCAATCTCGACACTGGAACGCCCGACTTCGGCCTTCAATTCGTCAGGTGTGCCTTCGACGACGATTGTGCCGTGGTCGATGATGCCGACCCGATTAGCGAGTGCGTCGGCCTCCTCGAGGTACTGCGTGGTCAGAAAAACCGTCACGCCATCTTCGCGGCTGAGGCGTGCCACTTCGTCCCAGAGTGCCGAGCGACTCTGGGGGTCGAGGCCCGTCGTCGGCTCATCGAGAAACAGCACGCGGGGGCTATGCAGCAGGGCGAGCGCGAGGTCGAGTCGGCGCTTCATGCCGCCGGAGTAGCCACCAACTTTACGATCGGCTGCGTCGGTCAGACCGACGCGTTCGAGCAGGTCGTTGCCTCGTTGCTTCAGGTCGGCGCCCTTCATGCCGTGCAGCGAGCCTTGCAGCTTGATGTGTTCGCGGCCCGTTAGGAAGCGATCGAGGGCGGCCTCTTGCAGCGCAGCGCCGATCGAGGCGCGCACCTGTGGTCCCTGTTTGACGATGTCGAAGCCGGCGACTGTGGCCGTTCCAGATGTTGGTGGCAGCAGCGTCGTCAGCATCAGTACCGCCGTCGATTTGCCGGCGCCGTTTGGGCCAAGAAACCCATAGATCTCACCTTCGGCAACGGTTAGGTCGATGCCGTCGACAGCCCGTGGTCCCTTCTTAAACTCGCGGACAAGTCCGCGCACTTCGATTGCGCTCATAGGAGGCAGTCTACGAAGTGTCTCCCTCCATGGCACGGCACCAGTGGACGTCCGATAGTGTGCGGTAAATGTCGCTAGCCCCAATCGCAATCCTACAGGCGGCTAATGGGTTGGGCTGGGTGGTTTTGGGTGCTGCCAATCTGATCGTGTTGTATGCGACGGATGGCCTACCGCTGTTTGGCTGGTGGGCCTCGTTCGCGATCGCGGTTGGCGTAGCGATTGCCCTCGCGATTGCGTCGGCGCTGTCCGTTCGAGCGTCGCTCGCAAGCGCCGAGCCTGCGGTTGGTGTGCCGCTGGCGGCACCGAGCGAGGCCGTTGGTCGCTGTATTGGTCCAGTCGCTCTTGCAGCGCTGATCCTGCTCGTACTGGCGTTGATCCCTGGTGCAGTCGAGTACCGCGGCCTGGCAGCGGCAATGTTCCTTGCGATCGGTCTTGCGTACCTACCACTGGCCGCGTGGGTGCGGCGGTTCGAAGAGGCAAATGGTGTGATTGTCACGCAGCCGGTCAATCGCTACGGCCTGCGCACGGGGGCAATCCGCACGCTGCGCCTCCCGCGCTAGCTCAGCCGACTGTCAGCATCCACAGCACGAGCACGCCACGCGCGCTCCAGCCGAGTGTGCGAATCCAGTTTGTGGCTACCAGCCGGCGATGGATGACTGCGTCATAGCCCTGGCCGAGTCGGCCATGCATCGGGACGGAGAAGAGCACGGTGGCGGCCCAGATCAGGACGAGCAGGGCGGCTCCAAGCAGTGCGGTCCAGAGCGGAATCGCTGTGGGACGCCAGATCAACAAGGTGATTACGGTGGCTGCCTCGACGAGCATTGGCAGTCCAACGATGCGCGTCGTCAAGCGCACGTTGCGTGCCTGATACTGCGGCAGGGCCGATCCGACATCCGCGAGCAGTGGGTAGTGCGTGATCTGGCACATCCAGATCACACCGACCATCACGAGCGTCGCGGCTGCCTGCGCCGCGAGCAGCCACGTCACGTCGGCGACCCTGCGCTCTTGAGGAGCGCGCGGCGGCGTGACAGCAGCCCGGTTGCGTCTTCGCCGCGCAGTGAGGCATCGATGAGTTCGATCGGGTGGAAGGTCGGGATCGGCTCGCCCTCAGCACCGAGGTTTGCCGAGATCTGGAGGAGGCAGCCCGGGTTCGCGGCGGCCAAGGCGTCGGGGGCAACGGAGCGCACGTTGGCGGCTTTGAGGCGGCCAAGTTCGGCGGCGGGCTCGGGGTTGATTAGGTTGTAGATACCCGCCGAACCGCAGCAGATTGCCGCGTCCGGGATCTCGCGCAGCGTGACACCAGGGATGCGCGTCAGCACCTCACGCGGCTGGCTACGTATGCCCTGAGCGTGGGCGAGGTGGCAGGCATCGTGGTACGCAACCGTCATCTCGAGCGGGCGCAATTTTGCTGGTGGCTCGAGCTCGGCGAGCAGCTCGTGGACATCGCAGACCTTCGCGGCAAAGGCCTCGGCACGTGTGGCGAGCGACGGCTCGTCACGGAACAATGCGCCGTACTCCTTTAGTGTCGAGCCGCAGCCGGCGCTGTTGACGACGATGCGGTCGATCGAGGGATCGTCGAGCACCCGGATCAAGGCGCGGGCACGCTCTTTGGCCGATTGCTGGCGTCCAGCGTGGAGTTCGAGCGCACCACAGCAGGCCTGCTCGCTGGGTGCGACGACTTCGCAGCCATACGCCGTCAAGACGCGGGCTGTGGCGGCGTTGACATCGCCGAAGATTGCGCGTTGCACACAGCCCGTTAGCATCGCGACGCGCAGCTTCGGTTCGGCAGCCGGTGCACTGTGAGCAGGCGCCTGCTCGCGCAATGCTGCCCAGGTGACAATCGGGGAGAGCGCCTCGAGCTGGCGTAGGCGCTCGGGAAGGTGCCGATAGAGGGCAGAGCGACGGACGAGGCGCTGGAGTCCGGAGGCGCGGTACGCCACGAGCGGGGCCGCGACGAGCGTCATCCGACGATGGTGAGGCAGCACGGCGAAGATTGCGTCGCGGAAGCGCTGGTCGCCTCCCTCGCGCTCGAAGCGCTCCTCGACCTGGGCGCGCGTCTGCTCGATCAGCCGGTCGTACTGGACGGCGGAGGGGCAGGCCGTCACGCACGCCATGCAGCCAAGGCAGGAGTCCCAATGCCGCACTGTCGTGGCATCCAGACCGATCTCGCCCTTGTCGGCGAGGTCCATCAGCAGGATGCGGCCGCGTGGCGAATCCATCTCCTCGCCCCACAACACGTAGGTGGGGCAGGTTGGCAGACAGAAGCCGCAGTGTACGCAGTCGTCGAGCAGCGCGCGCTCTGGACCAGCATCGTCAGCGAAGGCCGCGGTTGCGGCGTTGCCAAGGGGGTGTCCACTCGAGGGACGAGGTGGAATGTGGGTGACGGGGAGACTCATACGAGCACCCCAGCCGGATCGAGTTGCTGCTTGATGGCGGCCTCGACACTGGCAACACCGGGTGCAGCAGCGCCGGTGGCGAGACGGTGCGTCTCCACGCCGCGCCGGGCCTGCACGTTGCCACCCATGTCGCGGACGGCCTGGACCAGCTGAGTAATCCGCTCGGGGTCGAGATCTGGCAGCACGATGTCGCCCGCTACCAGCGTGGCGCGCCCGACGAACAGGCCTCCCGCAGCGGCAATGGCGGTCAGCAGCGTGCCGAGATGCTCGGGGCGCACTCCAACCCCAAGCACGGCGCCGGCCCCGCTGAAGGGGAAGGCGAGGTGCTCCTCGAGGAGTGCATTGCCGGCCTCGGACGAGAGTTCCTCGAGTGCTGCAAACCCGCCCAGTAGGTCGATCTGCGCGGCGGCGCCGTCGGGCGTACTCTCGATTCGCACCGCGACGACACCGTCGGGCCAGCGGACGTCGAACACGGTGGCGGTAATCGGTGCGGTACGCACGGCCGCGACGAAGTCGGTGACGGCAGCCACAGCGGTCGTCTGCAAGATGACGGTGCGCGCGGCGTCGGGCACAGGATGCAGCTTGAGTGACACCTCGGTGATCACGGCCAACGAGCCCTGCGACCCGATCAACAGTTTAGCGACGTCGTAGCCAGCAACGTTCTTGACGACGGTGCCGCCGGTCTTCGCGGCGAGGCCATCCCCCGTCACGTAGCGCGCGCCAATCACGATGTCGCGTGGCGTGCCGTAACGCTGGCGGCGTGGGCCGGCGGCGCGGGTCGCGAGGATGCCGCCGAGCGTGGCGTGCTCGCCACCAACGCCATCGAGCATCAGGCGTTGGTGATGGGTGGCATCGCCGGTGACGGCTGCCTGTAGGGCAGCAAGCGGGGTACCGGCCTGCGCGACGAGGGTCATGTCGCCGGGCTGGCGGTCGACGATGCCGACCAGTGCTGCTGTCGAGAGGATCGCGTCACAGCGCGTGGGTTCCGGGCGCCAGTTGGTCTTCGTACCGCCGCCACGGACCACGAGAGCCAGCCCCGTCTTGCTCGCGGCCTCGAGGAGCGTCGAGACCTCAGCCGCATCGCGTGGTGTCAGGATTGGCGTGCCGCACTCGTCCGAGAGGCGGTCGGCGCCAAGGATCCCCGCTAGGTCTGCCATTACATGCGTTCTCCGAGACCCGCGGTCTCGACACGGTGTGTGTGGTAGAAGCCTGGCACCTCACCGCATAGGCGCGGCGTTGGCAAGAGCTTGCCCGGGTTGCAGAGACCCACAGGGTCGAAGGCTGCGCGCACGCGATCGAACGCCGTCAGGTCGTCGCCCGTAAACATCTTCGGCATCGAGCAGACCTTCTCGATACCAACGCCGTGCTCGCCTGTGATCGACCCACCAAAGTCGACGCAGAGTTCGACGATCCGCATCGCGATCGCCTCCGCCTTGGCCTGCTCGCCTGCGACGGCGTTGTCGTACAGAACGAGTGGGTGCAGGTTGCCGTCACCGGCATGGAACACATTCGCAACACGCAATCCGGCCTCATCGGCCAGAGCACGAATGCCGTTGAGCACCTCGGGCAGACGGGTCCGAGGGATCACACCGTCTTGCACGAGATAGGCGGGCGAGAGTTGCCCGACGGCGGCAAACGCACTTTTGCGGGCACGCCAAATCGTCAGCCGTTCTTCGGGACTGGCGGCAACCTGAACGGCGTCGGCTCCGCAGCGTTTGCAGATCGCGTTGATGGCTTCGAATTGTGAGCGCACCTCATTGGCGGGGCCGTCGAGCTCGACGATCAGCGCGGCCTCGGTATCCCAGGTGATCGGCGTCTGCGTCTTGGCGGCGTCGATCGCGAGTCGGTCCATCATCTCGACTGCTGCTGGCACGACGCCCTCGGCAATGATCGCAGAGACGGCATCGCCGGCGGTCTCGGTCGAGGGAAACATGGCGACGAGCGTCTCGACGTGCTCGGGCTTCGGCAGAAGATTGAGCAGTGCCTCGGTGACGATCCCGACGGTGCCTTCGCTGCCGATCAGGACGCCAAGCAGGTCGAGACCAGGCGCGTCCGGTGCCTCGCTGCCGAGCTCGACGATCGTGCCATCTGACAGCACGACGGTCGCGGTCAGGACGTGGTTGACGGTAAAGCCGTACTTGAGGCAGTGGGCACCGCCCGCGTTCTCAGCGAGGTTGCCGCCGATCGTGCAGACCTGCTGGCTGGAGGGGTCGGGTGCGTAGTAGAGACCATGCGGCGCGGCGACCTCGCTGACGCGGAGGTTGGTGACGCCAGGCTGCACGCGCACGCGCTGGTTTGGCGCGTCAAGGTCGAGCACCTCGCGCAGACGCGAGAGGCCGATCACGATGCCGTCTTCCGTTGGCAACGCGCCACCAGACAGGCCCGAGCCGGCACCACGCGCGACGAACGGGACGTGATGCTCGTGGCAGAGGCGCACGACTGCGGCAACCTGTTCAGTCGAGCCAGGCAGGACCACCGCACCGGGCACGATGCGGTGGTTCGTCAGCCCATCACACTCGTAGACGCGCAGTTGGGCAGCGTCCGTCACGACCCAATCGGGGCCAACGATGGCGCGTGCCTGAGTCGCAACGGCGAGCGCCCCTGTCGTCTCAGCCATAGCCACGGGGTGCAGCGTATCGCTTTGCCGTTGGTTCAGCGGTGGCTGAGACCCAGCGCATCGCGTACGAGGCGCTCCTGTTCGATCTTGTGGTCTGGCAGATAGCCCTCCGAAGGGCTCGCCCGCCAGGGCCGACCGGCATAGCGCAGACGAATGCCCGGAGAGGCCATCTCGAGTCGGTGGCGGATCGACCGCCACGCGCCCATGTTGGCGGGCTCCTCTTGAACCCAGACGAGTTCCTCGAGGTTCGGATAGCCGGCCAACGTACGTGCCAATGTCTCGGTCGGGAAGGGGTAGAGCTGTTCGAGTCGCACGATCGCGATGCCGTCTTCGGGTGTGTACTCGGGGTAATGCTTGAGGTCGTAGTAGACCTTGCCGGTGCAGACGATGACGCGTGAGATATCGTCGCGCCAGTCGCTGACGGCCGTGTCGTCGATGATCTTGATGAAGGAGCCGTGGGTTAGATCGTCGATGTTCGACGAGGCGTCCTTGAGGCGCAATAGCGACTTCGGCGTCATCACGATCAACGGACGGCGCTCCGGCGCCAGCGCCTGACGACGCAGCATGTGGAAGCACTGAGCGGCCGTCGTCGGGTAGACGATCGTGCAGTTGTCTTCGGCGGCAAGCTTGAGGAAGCGCTCGAGGCGCGCCGACGAATGCTCCGGACCATTGCCTTCGTAGGCGTGGGGGAGCAGCAGCGTGAGACGACACTCGTCGCCCCACTTGGTGCGGCCGCTCATAATGAACTGATCGACGATCACCTGGGCGACGTTGACGAAATCGCCAAACTGCGCCTCCCACAGGACAAGGGCGTCGTGGCGCGTCGTCGCGTAGCCATACTCGAAGCCAAGACAGCCCGTCTCGGTCAGTGGCGTGTTACGTACCTCGAAGCCGGCACGGGCGTCCTTGATGTGCTCGAGCGGGGTGTACTCGGTACCGTCGACGGCGTCGTGCAGCACGGCGTGGCGATGCGAAAACGTGCCGCGCTCGGAATCCTGCCCCGTCAGACGAATCGCGACACCCTCTTCGAGCAGCGTCGCGTAGGCGAGCGCCTCGGCATGGCCCCACTCGATCCCGCCGTTGGGGCCGAGCGCGTTGCGGCGGCGCTCGAGCACCTGCGCGAGTTTTTCGTTGATGGTGAAGCCCTCGGGGACGGCCAGTAGTTCGTCGGTTAGACGCACGAGCTGTGCGGCGGCTACGCCGGTTTCGAGCGTGGTGCGCGATGGCGATGAGAAGGTTGGCATTGGCTCGTCGGTCGTGATGTGCCGCACTTCCTCGTGCGCCTGCTTGAGGCGGCCGGTTACGTGCTCGCGCATCTCCTCGACCTCGGCTTCGGTCATGACGCCCTCGGCGACCAGCTTGGTGGCGTAGATTGCAGCGACGCGCCGATGCGACTCGATGCGCTGGTACATGAGTGGCTGCGTATAAAGCGGCTCGTCGCCCTCGTTGTGGCCCCAGCGGCGATAGCCGATTAGGTCGACGACAATGTCCTTGCCAAAGCGGTTTCGGTATGACATCGCCAGCCGCACGGCGGCGCGACAGGCATCGACGTCGTCGGCGTTGACGTGGATGATCGGCACGTCGTAGCCTTTGGCAATGTCCGAGCAGTGGCCCGTCGAACGGCCGTCACTCGGGTCGGTTGTAAAGCCCACCTGGTTGTCGGCGATCACGTGCAGCGAGCCACCAACGGCATAGCCGGGCAGCAATTGCAGGTTGAGCGTCTCGGCAACAACGCCCTGGCCGGGGAAGGCCGCGTCACCATGGATCTGGATCGCGAGTGCACGCTTCGTGTCACGCGTGGTGGTGCTTGGCTGAAGCCAGTCGGTCTGCAGGGCGCGGGTGCGTCCGAGCACGACGGGATTGATGAATTCGAGGTGCGACGGGTTCGGCAGCAGTGAGAGGCGGACCTCGCGCATCACGCCGGGTTCGATTTCGAGCTGGCGCACACCGTTGACGCCATAGTGGTACTTGACGTCACCGGTGCCACCGGCGGGCATCAGCGTCTCGATGTTCGAGTCCGTCTCGCCCTCAAACTCGGCGAGGATCTGCGTGTACGGCAGGCGCAGCACATGGGCCTGCACGTTGAGGCGACCACGGTGAGCCATCCCGATGGTGACGTCTTCAATGCCTTCGCGGGCCGCCAGCATGACGGCCTCGTCGAGCAGCAAGATCAGGGTATCGAGGCCCTCGATCGAGAACTGCTTGGCGCCGAGGAAGGTGCGCTTGAGGAACGTCTCGAGACCCTCGACGCGCAAAAGGCGGATCAGTTGGCGACGCTTCTCTTCGGCCGTCCCCTCGAGCCAGAAGGTGCGCGACTCGATTGCCTCGCGTAGCCAGACGCGTTCGCGGTGGGAGCGCAGGTGCTCGATCTCGTAGGCGATCGAGCCGCAGTAGATGTCTTTGAGGTGGTCGAGCGCCTCGGCAAGTGTTTCGCCTTCGACGAAGACGCGTAGCGGCACGGCCGGCACGGACTGCAGCGCGCGCTCGTCAAGGCCAAGGAACGAGGGGTCGAGTGCAGGGTCGCCGGGGGGCTCTGAGCCGAGCGGGTCGAGGTGCGCAGCAAGGTGCCCGTGCGTGCGGAACGACTTGACGAGCGACATGCCCGCGCTCATGTACGTCAGCAGTTCCTCCGGCGAAACACCCTCGGGCAATGGGCCGATTGCCTCGGGGCCATCGACACGCGGCCGCCACGTACCAGTCACGTCGGCAGGGACGCTCTCGTTCGGTACGTTGGTCTTCTCGGGCGCTGCCGACATGTCTGTGACATCACGCTGGGGCTGGGTTAGCGACCTCAACGCAATGTCCTCTCAGGGTAGCGCGACCACCCCCCTCGCGTACGCGCGAGGGGGGTGGGGGGTGATAAGCGTGCTAGCCTCCGCCGCGCTGATGAGTAAGAAACTCGTGATCTGCGAAAAGGCCAGTGTGCAGCGTGACGTCGCGGCCGCATTGTCGGGCACCTTCACGAAGGTCGGCGACCTCTTGGAGAGCGACGACTGGATCGTCGGTGCCGCCTCGGGCCACCTCGTAGAGCAGCTCAAGCCGGACGAGTACGACGCCAAGTACAAGCTTTGGAAGTTCGAGGATCTGCCGATTTTGCCGGAGGTCGCGCGCTACGAAGCTCGCGATGAACGCGCCATCAAACAGCTTGCCGTGCTGCACAAGGCGATCAAGCGCAAGGACGTCGACATCATTGTCAACGCCTGCGACGCCGGGCGCGAGGGCGAGCTGATCTTCAAGTTGATTTATCAGACGTCTGGCGCTGAGAAGCCGATTGAGCGCGCCTGGTTCTCGTCGATGACCAAGGGTGCGATTCGCGACGCCTTCGACCACCTGCGCGATGACGAACAGATGAAGCCACTCGAGGCAGCGGCTCGTGCTCGCGAGACCGCGGACTGGCTGGTTGGCTACAACGCGACGCGGGCGGCGACGGTCAAGGTTGGTTCGCGGAGTAACCCGATTCCGATCGGGCGCGTCAAGACGCCGACCTTGGCACTGATCGCGCGACGCGACGAGGAGATCAACGCGTTTATCCCCGTGCCGTACTGGGAGGTCGTGGCCGACTTCACCAGCCAGGCCGGCGCTCCGTATGCAGGCAAGTGGCATCGCGGGACGGCCAAGAGCACGGCGACCGCTGACGAGGCTGAGGCGATTGCCTCCGCCGTCCGAGTCGCGTCGGACGCCAAGGTTGTTCGCGTCGAGAAGAAGCCGCGCGTCGAGCAGCCCAAGCTGCTGTTCGATCTGACGCAACTGCAACGCGAAGCCAACTCGCAGTTCGGCTTTACCGCCAAGCGCACGCTGGCTGCCGCCCAGAGCCTCTACGACACGCACAAGCTGCTGACGTACCCGCGCACGAGCTCGAAGTACCTGACGACGGACATGGTCAATTCGTTGCAGAGCATCGCCTCGCAGGTCGGTCAGGCAGATCGCGCCTACGCCACGTCGGCCGCGTATGTCACCGGCCTTACCTCGTTGCCACTGGCGCGTGTTGTTGCCGACGACAAGGTTGGCGATCACCACGCGATCATTCCGACCGACGCGCCACAGGACATCTCTGCTCTCGGTACCGACGAGCGCAAGATCTACGACCTTGTTGCACGGCGCTTTCTCGCCGCCTTCCATCCGCCGGCAAAGAAGGAAGTCACGTCGGTCGACACAGAGGCCGCGGGCGAGATGTTCCGCTCGTCCGGCACCGTCATCGTGGATCCCGGCTTCCTCGCGGTCTACGCCGACGTTGTGCCCGCCGACGACACGCCGGCCACGGAGGGCGACGAGCACGAGACGCCGGAGGCAGAGGACGAGAAGACGCTCTTGCCGGCGCTTGCCGAGGGCGAGACAAGTGCGATCGACGATGTCACCGTGCTTGCCAAGGAGACTGCGCCCGCTCGGCACTTCACGGAAAACTCGCTCTTGCAGGCGATGGAGACCGCAGGCAAGTTGATCGACGACGAGGAACTCGCCGCAGCGATGCGCGACTCCGGTCTCGGGACGCCGGCCACGCGTGCACAGACGATTGAGGATCTGATCTCGAACAAGTACGTCGAGCGCTCTGGTCGTCAACTGTTGGCAACGCCGAAGGGTCTCGCTGTGATCAAGATGCTCGGCGACCACGATCTCACCAGCCCGTCTCTGACCGGCGACTGGGAGCACCGGCTGCAGAAGATCCAAGACGGTACCGAGTCGGGCGAGGCATTCCTCAACGACATTCGTGCGTACACGACGAAGGTCGTCGAGTGGTTCGCCGACAAGGATCGCGACGCGATGAAGATCGAGCGGCGCGAGATCGGTCCGTGCCCTCTCTGCGACGGCACGATCGTCGAGATGCCTGTCTCGTATTCCTGCACGAGCTATCGTTCGAAGAAGGAGCCGGGCTGCGGCTACACGCTTTGGCGTACCCAGGGTACGAAAGAGATTACGCCCGAAGAGGCGATGCAGCTGGTGGCCGACAAGATCGATCCGAAGACGCTCGAGGCCGCCGGAGTGCGCGAACTTGGTGTGCACCCCGAGACGGGTCTTGCGGTTACTGCGCGGATCGGTCGCTACGGGCCGTACGTCACCGAGGCGCTGCCCGACGATGCGCCCGCCAAGGCCAAGGGGCGAACCGCATCGCTGCTGAAGACGATGCATTTCGAGACCGTCACGCTGGACGATGCGGTCAAGGTGCTGACGTTGCCGCGCGCGTTGATGGGAGCGGATGGCGAGGAGATCATGGTCGCCAATGGTCGTTACGGGCCGTACATCAAGAAAGGTACGGATACCCGCTCCTTGGAGACGGAAAACCAGTTGTTCTCACTCACCCTCGAGCAGGCCGAGGAGATCCTCGCCACGCCCAAGGAACGGCGCGGACGCTCAGCACCGCAGGCACTCGCAGAGCTCGGTGAGGACCCGACTTCGGGTGGCAAGATCGTGCTCAAGGCTGGTCGCTTCGGTCCGTATGTGACGGATGGCGAGACCAATGCGAGCATCCCGAAGGACATCGATTCGAGCGCAGTTACGAATGCGATGGCTGCGCAGCTGTTGGCCGACCGCCGTGCCGCGGGTCCGGCGAAAAAGGGTCGCAAAAAGAAGTCCTAGCGGTCTGGTGGCGCGTGTCACCACGGAGTGCTGGCTGACCGCGTAGAGTCAGACGATGCCGCGCATCACTCTTTTAGTTGTGCTTGTCGTCGTGTTGGCGGCCTGTGGTGGTGGGGGCAACACGACGCACGAGACGACGACGAACCTGACGGTTACCTATTGGCCCAACGGCAAGGGGAAGGGGCCGCAGGAGCTCTTCAATCTGTCGTGTGACCCCACCGTCGGTAACGTTGTTGATCCCGTCGCCGCCTGTGCGGCACTGAAGGGTCTGGAGCGTGCCGCTCTCGACCCAACGCCGCTGTCGGCGATGTGTACCGAACTTTATGGTGGGCCCGCCGAGGCGACGATCGTGGGGACGGTCGATGGTGATCTGGTGCGCGCGCGGCTATCACGTGTCAACGGCTGCGAGATCGGGCGCTGGCAGGCCCTTTCTGCGCTTTTGCCAACGTTCCAACCAGCCTAATCGTCGAGCCCCTTCGCGCTAGCGCGAATCGATTGCCCAGGCGGCCTGGTAGCAGCGCAGGACGTCAGCAACGGTCCATGTGTGGGGCGCGACGGTAATGAAGTAGTCATGCATCGCTGCCTCCGCGAGCGCGGGGAGGTCCTCCTCCAAGACGCCGGTCGAGCGGAGCGTCGGGAAGTCGATCTCTTTGAGCAGCGCCTTGGCGGCCTTGACTGCGCGCGAGCCATCCTTCGTGCCGTCTTCGGGAGCACCCATCGCGTCGGCGATGCGTTCGAAGAGCTCGGGCGCAGCGGTGCGGTCGATGTCCATTGTCTCGGCCATCACGAGGCCAATCGTCAGTCCGTGCGGCAGGCCATACTTGCCGCCAATCGCCTGAGCAATCGAGTGCTCAGAGCCACAGTCGGCGATGTTCATGCACATGCCACCGAGCAGCGAGCAGGCGGCCATGCGCGAGCGAGCGCCGGGGTCGGAACCATTGGTAATTGCGGTCGGGAGGGCCTCCATGCCATAGCGGATCGACTCGAAGGCGATGCCATTGCCGATCGGCGAGCGGGCTGTCACGGCGACGGCGGCGATCGCCTGAGCGATTGCATCGACGCCGGCATACATCGTCGGCGCCGGCGGTAGGCCGTACGTCAATTCGGGGTCGACGAGCGCATACTTGGCGCGCACCGTGTGGTGGGCGATACCCGTCTTGCGGTGGGTCGCGGAGTCAGTCACGACAATGCCACCCGACACCTCGGAGCCTGTACCCGACGTCGTTGGGATGGTGACGAACATGACGGGTGACTCGCTGTACGTCGCCTTGCCGGCGGTCCACTCGGAGTAGGGGATGCCACTGCCGTAGACGAGGCGGGCAGCCTTGGCGGTATCGATCGCCGAGCCGCCACCAATCGCGATCAGCGAGTCGGCGTTGACGTCGGCGAGCACGGCGGCGCTGGCTGCCACATCGTCTGTCGTTGGTTCGCCGGGCTCCTTGATCCACGTGGTGATCGTCCCTGGAGCAGCGTTGAGTGCAGCGATGATCGCCGGGTGTTCACAGACGGCGCGGTCGATAATCACGACGGTGCTCTGCGTCCCCTCATTGTTGAGGATCTCGGGCAGGCGGCTCATCTCGCCAGCGCCGAAGCGGATGCGAATGGGCAGGAAGTTGCCGAAAGCGGCGAGCGGCTCAAGCATGGCGATGGTCTCCTCGTACGCGGACGCATGCAGGCTACCGGAAGTGCAAGATCAACGGCGGCTCGTGCTATTTCATCTCGTTGGCTTGCAATTACGAAGGAGAAGTAACAGAATCACCTACTCACCAGACGATTTAGTGTGCGGTAGCGCTTGTAAGGAGAAGAGACTTACCATGGGCATCGTTATTGAGAACGATTTCACCGTCGCAGCGACGCCTGATGACACGTTCGCACTAATGACCGACGTCGAGCGCGTCGCGCCGTGCATTCCGGGTGCGTCGATCACGGGCAAGCGTGAGGACGGGGGATTTGACGCTCTCGTAACCCTCAAGATGGGTCCGATGAGCCTGACCTACAAGGGCCAGATCGAGATCATCGAGCAGAACGATGCGGCCATGACCGCCGTCATGCGTGCCAAGGCGACGGAGACCAAGGGGCAGGGCACCGCACAGGCGACCCTGTCGATGGAGATTGGCGATGCGGGCAACGGCTCGAGCACCGTCAAGGTTGGTTCGGACATTCTCGTGACGGGACGTGTTGCGCAGATGGGCCGCGGGATCATGGCGGACGTTGCCGGCAAGATGATTGGCGAGATGGCGAAGGCAATGGAGGCGACGTTGCTCGCCGGTGCCGACGCCAAAGCGCGCGGCGAGGCACCGCCGCCGACGGTGGCAGCCGAGGCGCCGAGTGCGGTCGGCATCGCTGCCGACATCACGAAGAGCAAGCTCAAGGGCCTTTTCGGAGGCGACAAGAACTAGGCACGGCAGTCGTTCCGTTCGGGGCGAAGACGTACGAAAGGGGATTAGGGTGCTACCAAGCAGTTTCGAATATGTCGCCCCGACCTCGGTAGACGAGGCCGTGCAGGCCCTCGCCACCGGTGGAGGCGACGCCAAAATTATGGCCGGGGGCCAGAGCCTGCTACCGATGATGAAGCTCCGGCTTGCAAGCCCGAGCCTGATCGTCGATATCAACAACATCGCTGGACTCGACACGCTCGAGGAGTCCGACGGCATGCTCCGCATCGGTGCACTCGTCCGTCATGGCGAGCTCGAGCGCTCCGAGTTGATCCGTGATCGCTATCCGATCATCCTCGACGCGGCTCAGCACATTGCCGATCCGCTGATCCGCAACCGCGGCACGTTCTGCGGCTCGGTCGCGCACGGCGACCCGGCGGGCGATTGGGCAACGGTTGCCACGGCGCTAGGCGCAGAACTGCACGCGGTTGGTCCGAACGGCGCTGTCGTGCATAGCGCGGCCGACTTTCAGACCTCGATGTTCGAGACCAAGTTGGGTGCCGACCAGATCCTGGTCGAGGCCCGCATCCCGATGCCCAAGCCGGGCCAGGGCTCTGCCTACAAGAAGATCGAGCGCAAGGTTGGCGACTATGCGGCCGCTGCGGTTGGCGTCTCGATCGTCCTCGATGGTACGACGATCACGGAGGCCTCGATCGGCCTCACGAACGTCGGCCCGTTGACGATCCATGCGGCCGCCGCCGCAGCCTCGTTGATTGGCAAGTCGATCGACGATGCAGAGGCAATCGAGCAGGCCGGCGTGCTGGCTGCTGCAGCCTCCGACCCGGTCAGCGACCTGCGTGGTCCGGCCGATTACAAGCGTGATCTCGTACGCGTACTAACAAAGCGCGCGCTTCGTACTGCGGGCACTCGCGCCCAGGGCAAGGAGGCGTGATGAGCGGCAAGATGGCAATTACCACGACGGTCAATGGTGAGGAACACGAGGTGCTCGTTGAGCCCCGCATGTTGCTCGTCAACATGATTCGCGAATCGCTCCACGAGACGGGTACGCACATTGGTTGCGACACCTCGTCGTGTGGCGCCTGCACAGTGCTGCTCGACGGCAGGCCCGTCAAGTCGTGCACGATCCTCGCGGTTCAGGCCAATGGCCGTGAGATCACGACGGTTGAGGGGCTCGAGACTGCCGACGGGTTGCATCCCGTCCAGGAGGGCTTCAAGGAGGAGCACGGACTCCAGTGTGGCTACTGCACGCCGGGCATGATGATGACGTCCGTCGCGTTGCTCGCCGAGAATCCGGATCCGTCCGAGGACGACATCCGCAAGGCCATCAGCGGCAACCTCTGCCGCTGCACCGGCTACGTCAACATCGTCAAGGCCGTGCAGTACGCGGCCAAGAAGCAGCAGGGGGTGACGGCATGAGCACACCAACCGTGAGCCATGTTGAAGGCGCGATTGGGCAGTCGCCCAAGCGTATCGAGGACGACCGCTTCATCCGTGGCAAGGGCAACTACGTCGATGACGTGCAGCTCCCCGGGATGCTGTTTATGTCGATCTATCGCTCGCCGTTCGCGCACGCCACGATCAATTCGATTGACACGTCGCGCGCAATGGCAATGCCAGGCGTGCTCGCCTGCATCACCGGCAAGGATCTCGAGGCTCATGGCCTCGCCTGGATGCCGACCCTCGCGGGCGACACCCAGGCCGTGCTCGCCACGGACAAGGTTCGCTTCCAGGGCCAAGAGGTCGTGGCGATCATCGCCAAGACCCAGCCGCAGGCAGAGGACGCGCTCGAGGGTATCGACGTTGACTACGACCCGCTGCCCGTGATTATCGACCCGAAGCATGCGATGGATGCGGACGCTCCCGTCGTGCGCACGGATCTCGAGGGCAAGACCGACAATCACATCTTTACGTGGGAGTCCGGCGATGCCGACGCCACTGATCGCGCGTTTGAAGGCGCCGACATTGTGATCTCGCTCGACACGCTCTACCCGCGCATCCACCCGGCTCCGATGGAGACCTGTGGCTGCGTGTCGGACTACAACACGGCGACCGGAAAGATGACGGTGCACCTGACGAGTCAGGCACCACACGCCCACCGCACGCTGTTTGCGTTGGTGGCTGGACTGCCAGAGCACAAGATCCGCATCATCTCGCCGGACGTTGGTGGTGGCTTCGGCAACAAGGTGCCGATCTACCCTGGCTATGTCGTAGCGACGGCGGCCTCGCTCTTGATTGGTAAGCCCGTCAAGTGGATCGAGAGTCGTTCGGAGAACCTCATCTCCACGGGCTTTGCTCGGGATTACCACATGAGTGGCGAGCTGGCAGCGACGAAGGACGGCAAGATGCTCGGCCTGCGGGCAACCGTGCTGGCCGACCATGGTGCGTTCAACGCGCAGGCGGCGCCGAGCAAGTGGCCCGCTGGTTTCTTCAATATCGCCACCGGCTCGTATGACATGCCGGCCGCGTACTGCAAGGTCGACGCGGTCTATACGAACAAGGCTCCGGGTGGCGTTGCCTACCGGTGCTCGTTCCGCGTTACCGAGGCGGCGTATCTAATCGAGCGTCTTGTCGATAACCTCGCGCACAAGACGGGGATCGACGCGGCCGAGCTGCGCAAGATGAACTTCATCCAGCCAGAGCAGTTCCCGTACAAGAGCCCGATGGGCTGGGAGTACGACTCAGGCGATTACGACAAGGCGATGGACATCGCCCTCGAGCTCGTCGACTACAAGGCGCTCCGCAAGGAGCAGGCCGAAAAGCGCGAGCGCGGCGAGGTGATGGGCATTGGCTTCTCGTCCTTCACCGAGATCGTCGGTGCGGGCATGTCGAAGATCTGTGACATCGCTGGTTTGGCGATGATCGATTCGGCCGAGCTACGGATCCACCCGACCGGCAAGGGCGTGCTCAAGCTGGGTGTCCAGTCGCAGGGCCAGGGCCACGAGACCACGTTCGCACAGATCGTGGCGAACGAGCTCGGGATTCCGTCTACCGACATCGTCGTCGAGCATGGCGATACGGATCACACGCCGTATGGCCTCGGCACGTATGCGTCGCGGTCGACCCCGACCGGTGGTGCCGCCACGGCAATTGTGGCGCGCAAGCTCCGCGAGAAGGGGCGTCAGATCGCCGCCCACATGCTCGAGTGTGCACCTGACGACCTCGAGTTCGACAGCGGCACGTTTACTGTCAAGGGCTCGCCGGATCGCACAAAGACAATTCAGGAGTGCATCTTCAAGGCCTATCAGTCAGAACTGCCTGAAGGTATGGAGAACGGCTTCGAGGACGTCACGTACTACGACGCCCCAGAGATGACGTACCCCTTCGGCACGTACATCTGCGTCGTCGACATCGACAAGGGCACGGGTGCCGTCACGGTCCGCAAGTTCGTCGCGGTCGACGATTGCGGCACGCGCATCAATCCGATGATCGTGGATGGGCAAATCCACGGTGGCCTGACGCAGGGCTTTGGCACAGCGATGATGGAGCTGATCTCGTTCGACGAGGACGGCAACTGCTTCGGCAGCAACTTCATGGACTACCTGATCCCCACGGCGGTCGAGAGTCCGCATTGGACGCTCGGGGAGTGCGTGACACCATCGCCGCATCACCCGATTGGTGCGAAGGGAATCGGCGAATCGCCGACGGTTGGCTCGCCACAGGCGATCGTCAATGCCGTTGTCGATGCGTTGACGCCATACGGCATCACGAACATCGACATGCCGCTCTCGTCGCACAAGGTCTGGAAGGCTCTTCGCGACGCGGGCGTCGCGGACGAGTAATGCGACGAACGCTCGATATTGCACGACTCGCGGCTGACCTTGCCTTGCAAGGTCAGCCGTTCGTGCTCGCGACCGTGGTTCGGGCCGAGGCACCAGCCTCAGTCCGGCCCGGCGCGAAAGCCATCGTGTACGCCGATGGTCGTGTCGAGGGGTGGATCGGCGGCTCGTGTTCCGAGCCGAACGTCGTGCGCCATGCGCGCCACGCACTCTTGACGGGCGAGACCGAACTCTTGCGGATCGGGCCCGAGGATCTGTTGTCTCCCACTGGGGTGACGAGTCTGACGACAACCTGTCCGTCGGGAGGTACCGTGGACATTTTCCTGGAGCCAGTCCAGCCAAGCCCGCAGCTCGTCGTGATCGGGCACACTCCGGTCGCACACGCTGTCGCGAGCATTGGCGAGGCGATCGGCCACCGCGTGGTACTGATCGATGGTCGTGCCGGGTTGGATGTCGCCGCGATCGAGCCGGGTGCGAATGTCGTGGTCGCTTCGATGGGGCACTACGACGAGGACGCACTGGTCGCGGCACTCGCTTTCCAGCCGGCGACGCTTGCTCTAATCGCATCACGCAAGCGAGCGCGAGCCGCGCTCGATCTTTTGCGCGAACGTGGGGTCAGCGACGAGCTGATCGCCACCATCGATACGCGGCCAGGGCTCGAGCTTGGTGAGGTAACGCAGGAGGAGATCGCACTTGCCGTGGTCGCTGGCATCGTGCAGCGCACACGAGCCGTACTGGAGGAGGGGCCACGCACCGCAATCGATCCGACGTCGGGCTCGGAGATCCTTGTTGACGAGACGACACCGTCGGCCGAGTATCAGGGTGCGACGTACTACTTCTCGTGTAATGGCTGCAAGGGTCGGTTTCTCGACGACCCAGCAAAATTCGTCGGCACTCTTGCCTGATAGCGCCGGCTGCTGCTGCCGTGCGATACGCGGGGGGATGAGTAGTCCCCAGACGCGAAGCTGTCGCCGGCTACGGGTGTTCCCCATCAGCGCCTAAGCGCGCCTACGCTGCGACGAATGTCTGCCTCTGCCACGCCACGCCGCGCGATCGTGATCGGCTCGGGCTTTGGTGGGCTCGCCGTCGCTATGCGAATGGCCGCAGCCGGACTCGACGTGACCGTGCTCGAGCGTCTGCCTGCACCGGGTGGCCGTGCCTCACAGATTAAAGACCAGGGTTACACGTGGGATCTCGGCCCGAGCCTCGTGACGATGCCATGGTGTTTCGACGAGCTGTTCGCACTGCTCGATCGCGATTTTCGTGACGAGGTCGAACTGATCGGTCTCGATCCGTTCTATCGGATCGACTGGCCGCACGACGGCACGCGCATCGATTTCAAAGGCGACGTCGTCGAGATGCAGGAGGAACTCGCGAAGCTCTCGCCGGTCGATGCTGCCAACTATCCAGCCTTCCTCGAGGCCTCGGGCAAGATCCATCGCCAGGCCGTGCTGGCCGCCGGGCGACGCGCCTTCGAGAACCCCCTGCCGTTTGCCAAGTTGCTGCCGACGATGCTTAAACTCGATGCGGCGCGCAACCTCTCGAGCTTCTGCAGCAAGTATTTCTCAGAGGAGCACATCTTCCAGGCGATGAGTTTCCACTCGCTCTATATCGGTGGCGATCCGTACCGTGTGCCTGCGGTCTATGCCGCGCTCGCCTACCTACAGGTTGCCGATGGTGTCTGGTACACGAAGGGCGGCACGTACGCGATCATCCAGGCGATGGTTCGCGCGCTCGAAGCCGCCGGTGCCACGGTGCGCTGCGAGGCCGACGTCGACGAGATCATCGTTCGGGATGGCAAGGCTATCGGTGTGCGGTTAGCCGACGGCGAGGTGATCCCCGCCGAAGTCGTGGTCTCCGATGCCGACCCGGTGCGCACGCGCAGCCGCCTGCTCAAGGGCGCGCCTGATCGCGCCCCCTGGCGCTACCGCAAGGCACGCAACGGGATGTCGTGCTTTCTGCTCTATCTTGGCACCGACCGCCAGTTTCCTCAGCTCTTGCACCACACGCTGTTTGTCGGCGACAACTATCGGAAGTTCATCGACGATGTCACCAACCGGCAGGTGCTGCCCGACTCGCTCTCGTTTTATCTGCACGTACCAGCCCGCACCGATCCGACGATGGCTCCGCCCGGCGGCGATTCGCTCGCCGTGCTACTGCCCGTTCCGAACCTCGCCTCGGGCGACGATTGGGGTGCAATTACTGATGTGTGGCGCGAAAAGGTGATTCACTATCTCGAACATGACGCCGGGCTGGAGGGTCTACGCGCATCGATTAAGGTGGAGCACCGCATGACCCCGCAGGATTTCGAACAGCGCTATGACGCCGACGAAGGCACCGCCTTTTCGACCGAGCCTGTGCTGACGCGGTCGGCGTACTTCCGTCAGCCCAACAAGGACCGCACCGTCGAGGGGCTGTACCACGTTGGTGCGGGTGCGCACCCAGGTGCTGGCGTGCCTGGCGTCCTGCTCGGTGCCGAAGTTGCCGCGGGGTTGGTGCGTCGAGACCTGGGCATCCCCGTATGAGGTTTCCTCGACGCTCGGCGCGCAACACTGACACGTATCTGGCCGAGGCTGACGAGGTCATGCAGAACGTCTCGCGGACGTTCTCAGTCGCCGCGCGCCTCCTGCCAGTCACCGTACGCCGCGATGTGACGCTGCTGTATCTCGTACTGCGCACGCTCGACGACCTCGTCGACGATCAGAGCCCAGAGGCGGCAGCCGCCGTCGCTGCGGTCGAGACCTGGCTCGTGACGGGTGAACCGACGACCCGCGAGACGATCATCCTTGCGGATCTCCAGAACCGGCACTCACTGCACCGACCAGCAATGGTGGCCTTTCTGCAGGGCATGCGCGACGACCTCGAGGTGCCGAACATCCAGACCGAGGGCGACTTGGACGTCTACTGCTACCGCGTGGCAGGTGTCGTCGGCGAGATGATGGCCTCGATCCTTGGCGTCTGGAATGATCAGGCTTGGAACGCCGCGCGTGCGCTCGGTAACGCGATGCAGCGCACGAACATTCTGCGTGATGTGGACGAGGATCTTGCCAATGGGCGCGTCTACCTGGCGCGCGATACTCTCGACCGTTTTGGCATTACGGACCTCTTCACGCAGGATCGCACCGCGCTGTATCAGGATCAGGTCGCCCGCGCTGACACGCTCTACGATCAAGGGATGGCTGGCATTCCAATGTTGATCCATGGGGGCAGGTCGGTGGCGGCGGCCGGCGCGATGTATCGTGAGATTTTGCGCGAGATCGAGCGCGGTGGCTATGGAGCCCGGCGCGAGCGCTCCGTCGTCCCGCGTCACCGTAAGGCGCTACTTGTTGGCCGCGCCTTCATGCGTCCCAAGCGGTGGTCATGAGCGAGGTCCAGTTCCCCGGCACGAACGCGACCATTCGGCGCGCCCTCGAGCGAACATTCGTGGAAGAAGACCCCCGCGATGCCGCCTGGCGTGGACGGGTTGGCACCGCGCGGACCGCGGTGCGGGTCGATGTCATGGCCGACCCGATCGATGCTGCGCAGCCGATTGTGGTGGCCACGGCCGAGGTTCTGCCCGTACCGCGCTTCACCGGCCCACTTGCCGAGGCGGTCCTGCTCGAGCACGACGGTTTCGTGCTCGGTCGTTTGCGCCACAACGGTAGCGCTCTGATTGCCGAGCAGGCGATTCTCGGTGGGCACACGCTGCATCAGGACGAGATGATGGTTGCCGTCTGGACGGTTGGTTGGATCGCGGCGAACGAGGGGGCTCGTCTCCAGATGCGGGTTGGTGGCATGGACCCAGGCGAGCCGCGTCGGCCCGAGGTGGACGTACGGCGCGGAGCCGACGAACGCGTCGCGTTGGTGCGCGAGCGCACGGCACGACACCTCTTGGCCGCCGATTTTGTGGACGATCCGGTCTGGGGCCTGCACGGTGCAGCGGGTTCGACGCGGGTCTTCGTGTCCGTTATGCATCATCTTGAGCGCTCGACGGCGGTGATCGTCGCCGCGCCAGTCCTGATCGATGTCGATCTAACCGATCAGCTCGCACTCGAGGCCTGCGCCATCGCGGCGGAGGGGCCGGTGGGTCGCTTCTCTTACACCCCTGAGCGTCGTGAGCTCTGGTTCGAACACGCGATCCTTGGTGACGATCTGCAAGAGGTCGAGCTCCGGCACGCCGTCCAGGCGGTCGCCGAAACCGCCGATGCAGTGGATGAGCGCCTCGCGGCTACGCACGGTGGTCGCTGCTATTCCGATTAGGGGTAGCCGATCGGGCTAGCCGAGACCGGCTGGGTTGAGCTCGTCGGGGTCAACGGTCGGCGAGACCTCACTGGCACGGGCAATGGTTGCTCCCTCTTGCGCATCCGTCACGAAGCCACTTGGCGAAACGCAGATAAGTAGGTTGCCAACGCCAGTGTCTGTACCGCGTAGGCAGGAGGCGTCGACCTTGTTGGCACGTGTCTGCACCTCGAGCGTGCCGTCACTCGTGCCGGCGACGCGCGCGGCGATCTGTCGCACACGATCTTCTCCTACCAGCAGGGCGGCGCTGGCGAGCGCGTTTGCGCCTTCGCTCTCGAAATCGTGGGTGCGACATTTTGGTGTGTCGGCACCTGTCGTGACACAGACCCAGACGATCGAAGAGTCGGTCAGGTCGATGCCAACGCGGACGGTCTTGGCATCGCGCGTGGTCGCGATGAGGCCACTGTTGCCGAGACGGGCAATAATCATCTCGCCTTGTGTGCCGTCGAGTACGGTCGCGTAGACGATGCGCCCATCTGGATGTTGGGCGGCGAGTGTGAGGACGCCGCGCGGGTCGGGGGCGGGAAAGATTGGCTGCCCATTCGTGACGTCCGTCGAGGTGGTGTCCCCGCCAGTCGTATCGAACGGCGAGATCGTCACCGCGTTGGCACCGGTTGCTGGTGGTGGCGGTGCGATGGTGGCGGTCTGGCCGGGTGTGCCCGACTCGCCACACCCGGCCATCATGGCTAGGGCGAGTAGGGGCAGAAGCAGTTTGGGGCGCGTCCTCACATACCCATCCTATCCGGCGAGTCTGCGCACCTTTGTGCTGATAGGCTGGCGCAGATGGCTGAAGACGCGTTGTCGCTCGAAGATCTCCAAGCGGCCATTCACGCTGCTTTCGAGGAGGGTCGCGAACCGGTGGCGTTGGTGTTGCATCCGGCTACGGTGATCCATGTTGCTGATCCTGCGCTCGGGCTTGAGCCGCTCGGAGCATCCGAACTGGATGCGATCGATGGGTTGCCGATCGAGATCGATCCACTGCTCGAGGTCGGCGAGATCGCTGTGCGCGAGCGCTCGCGGCCGACTGACGATTGATCTAGCCGGCGAGGCCTGCGGCGAGTGGGATGAGGTCGTCGAGGCTGGAGGGTGAACCATCGCCGATCGCGAACATCCCGGCGAGCATGCCGACGATGTCCTCGGGGGAGGCACCGTCTTCGCGGTGGTCGCGGAGGGCGATCGAGCCGTGGCGTTTGGCGAGGCGCGTGCCGTCTTCGCCGAGCATCAGCGGTACATGGCCGTAGTCGGGTGGCTCAAGGTCGAGCAGCCGCATGATGACGCGTTGAAACGCGGCTGAGGCGAGCAGGTCTTCGCCGCGGACGACGCTCGTAATGGCTGGTTGCGCATCGTCGACGGCGCAGGCGAGTTGGTAGCCGATCACGCCGTCCGAGCGTACGAGTACGAGGTCGCCAGCCGTGGCGGCGACATCGATCGCTACGTCGCCGTGGACGGAGTCGTGGAAGCGTTCGATGCCTGTGGGGACGGCGAGTCGTAGCGCGTGTCGATCGCCTTGCGCGATGCGTTTTGTTGCTTCGGTTGAGGAGAGTGCACGGCACGTGCCGGGGTAGATCGCCTCATTGTCGCCGTGTGGTGCGGAGGCAGCGGCTTTGATTTCCGTGCGCGAGCAGAAGCATGGGTAGACGAGTCCAGCCGCCTGCAGGTGTGCGACGGCGGCGTTGTAGTTCGGGATGCGTTCGGATTGCCGCACCAACTCGCCGTCCCACGTCAGCCCGAGCCAGGCGAGATCTTCGAGTTGGCGAAATTCGAACTCCTCCTTGCAGCGATCGACATCGAGGTCGTCCAGCCGCAGCCCGATCTGGCCACCACTGGCTCGCGCATGGAGCCACGCGACAATCGCGGTCCGCGCGTTCCCTAGGTGCAGGTCGCCACTCGGCGTCGGTGCGTACCGTCCTCTACTCACCCCGCCAGCCTACCCGAGCGACATTCTGGGCCCGGGCCCAAAATGTCGCTTCCTGCTCTGCGCATAGAGGCCAGACAAGCGTTGGCGGCTTCGCGCGTTGGCTCGTGCGAGGCGGGTGGAGTTGGACGCGTAGAGTCTCTCAGGTATGACGCGGGTTTATTCGACAGAAGACGGCGATCTACGCCGCAGTGGGAAGCGGCAGCGGATGGGTGCGACGGGTGCACCCGGGGCGGCTCAAGGGCATCCCGCAGACGGCGTCGTACGTGTCGAGCGTCGGCGGGGTGGACGTGGTGCAGGCTGGGTGACGCTCGTGACGGGATTGCCAGGCGACACCAAGACGTGGCTCAAAGACCTCAAGAAACTCTGCGGCGCAGGTGGCGCTCTACGCGAAGGCGCGGTCGAAGTGCAGGGCGATCATGCCGAGCGCCTGATCGAACATCTCACCGCACAAGGCTTGCGGGTACGCCGGGTAGGCGGCTGAGCAAGCGCTCACGCGCCTCCGGGGAAAGACCTGGAGTGCCGGTCCGGCCAAGCTTGCGTTTCCCTCGTGCTCCGCCCTCCAACGCGAGCGCATGAAAGTCCGAACCAGCCGAGGCGAGTAGCCCATGACGTTCCGCAAGCGCGCAATACTCGGCCTGTCGTGCAGCGTCCTGATCGCCACGGTGGGCCTCCAACGCGCCGAGGCCGGCCGCCGCTAAACGCGCCACGAAATCACTCAACGGCTGGCCCTCGAGCTCGAGCGTATAGGGATGAGCGAGCGAGACGAGGGCGCCCGCCGCAACCGCTCGCTCAATCGCGGCCTCCGGCGCGACCTTGCCACTTTCCACATAGGCACTGCAACCACGACCGATCAGACGATCAAAGGCGTCGCTGCGATCGCTGCAGTGGCCGGCCGCGACCAGCGTGTCAGCAACGTGCGGACGCCCAAGGTTGCCGACGGCGCGGGCGCGCACATCCTCCCACGTGATCTCGAAGCCCTGCTCGTTGAGACGCCGGACCATCTCCTCTGCCCGGCGCTCGCGATCGATCTCGCGCGACGTGGTCCAGACGCGGAACTCCTCAGGCACAGGACTCGGCAGCCAGGCCAGCAGGTGACACTGACCCGCGCTGTACTTGGCAGACAATTCGATACCAGCAACAACGTGGACACCATGCTCGGCACCGGTCGCCTGCGCCTCAGCGATCCCTTGCAGCGTGTCGTGATCCGTCAGGGCCAGCACCTCAACGCCGCGTTGAGCAGCCAGTTCGACCACGAAACTCGCGGAATGATCACCATCCGATGCTGTCGAATGCGAGTGAAGATCAACAGTGGACGGTGTCACACCCTTATCCTACTTGGCCTCACGGCGTAGAAAACTGCCTACGATGCGGGTATGAGTGAGGAAGTTCCTACCGGCCATCGCGTCCTCCTGCCGGACGGGGCAGACGGCGCGCTGATGGTCTTCGTCAATGGCAAGCAGATGACGGAGAGCGTCGACTTCGATGTCGTCGATGGCGCACTCGTTTTTACCGTGCCACTCCACGTGGGGCGTAAGACTGGATTTCTTGGGCGCTTGCAGATGACGATGGTAGGTGTCGGCGTGTACGAGGCGATCGATAAGGTCGATGTGCACGCCACTGGTGCCGATGGCTCGTTTTGCGTCTTCTCGGACCTTGTCGCCGACCGCGACACCTAGGCGCTACGCGCCAGTCTCGGCCTGCAGTTGAGCAAAGGCGGTGCGGGCGTCGCCGACAGAGCCCTCATTCTCGATCGTCGAGACGTCACCAACATCGACGCCCATCACGACGGCCTTGAGGACGCGCCGCATGATCTTGCCACTGCGTGTTTTGGGCAGACTCGAAACGAAGCGCAGATCGCCGATCACCGCCACCGGTCCGAGCACCTCACGCACTGTCGCACGCAATTCCTGCTCCAACTCGAGCGAAGGGGCAAAGCCCGTTTTGAGGACGACGAACACCGCCACGATCTCGCCGCGCAACTCGTCGGGCTGGCCGGTCGCGCCTGCCTCGGCAACGGCGGGGTGGTGGAGGAACGCGGTCTCGACCTCAACGGTACCGATGCGATGCGCGGCGATCTTGATCACCTCGTCGGCTCGGCCACTAAACCAGGCGTAGCCAGCCTCGTCGAAGCGACAGGCATCACCACTCGTGTAAACGTCGGGCACACGTGACCAATAGTCTTTTGCGTAGCGCTCAGGGTCGCCCCAGATTGTCGCCGTCAGTGACGGGAAGGGCTGGCGCACGATCATCATCCCGGTCTGCCCCGTCGCGAGGTCCTCGTGCGTCTGGGGGTCGACGATCGCAACATCCCAACCGGGCATGGGCAGGCCGCCGGAGCCAGGCCGAATTTCCTCGAGGCCAAGCCCCCACGGGTTGGCGAAGAGTGGCACACCCGTTTCGGTCTGCCACATGTGGTCGATGACAGGGGTGCGGTCGCCGAGCACATCCTGCTGCAGCCATTTCCAGGCCGGCGGATTGAGTGTTTCGCCGGCACAGAAGACGCGGGCGAGGCTCGAGAGGTCATGGCCTTCGGCGGGCTCAGTACCGTATTGCATCAGCATCCGCACGGCGGTCGGTGCCGTGAAGAGGCCGGTCACTCGCTCTTGGGCGATAAGTCGAAATAGCGTGTCGGGGCCGGGGTAGTCGAGCGACCCTTCGAAAGCGATGGTGGCCGCACCCGCAAGCAGCGGCCCGTAGACGATGTACGAGTGGCCAACGATCCAACCAATGTCGCTGGTCGACCACCAGATGTCATTACGATCGAGTCCATAGACCCAACGTCCCATCGTCTCGAGGCCTGCCATGTAGCCGCCGTGGACGTGCACCACGAGTTTTGGCGTTGCGGTTGTGCCGCTGGTGGCGAGGATGAAGACCGGATCAGTGGCAGCCAACTCGGCGTATGTGCCGCTTTCGCTCGCGCCGGAGGCAAGAAAGTCGTCCCAGTCAACTTCGCCGTCACCGGCGGGGGCGGCATCGGGCTCGCGGCGTTGGACGATCACGTGCTCAACAGCGTGGTCGCCCGTGGCCAGCGTGTTATCGACGATGTGCTTGAGTGGCAGGACCTTGCCGCGCCGACGCGTCGAGTCGGAGACGAAGACGGCCTTCGAGCCCGACAGTCGGATGCGCTGGCCGAGCGCACCCTCGCCGAAGCCAGCGAAGACGACGCTGTGGATTGCGCCGATCCGTGCACAGGCGAGCATCAGGGCAATCGCCTCGACACTGACGGGCATCGAAATCGTGACGCGGTCGCCGTGCCCAATACCGAGGGCGCGCAGCGCGGCGGCTACGCGTTCGACCTCGTGCAACAACTCGGCGTAGGAGAGGCGCCGCTCGGCGCCGTCCTCGCGCAGCCAGATCAGTGCCGGCCGGTCACCATGGCCACTCGCGATGTGTCGATCCAGACACGCGTAGGTCAGGTTTGTGGTCGCGCCTTTGAACCAGGTAAAGGTCGGTGGTGTCCAGTCGAGCACGGACTCCCATGGCGAGAACCATGGCAGGTCGGCTGCCTCGCGACCCCAGAAAGCGGAAGGGTCTTCGCGCGCCTCGCGCTGCAGTCGCTGAAGTTCACTCTCGCTCATAGCGCATTCTACTCGTTTCGTGTTCCTAGGAGGACATGACAAGTGCGCACTTGTCATGTCCTCCTAGGAACACGAGCGGCCCTGGATTGCGCGTTAGGTGCGCCAGACGAACTGGACGGCGGCTGTGGTTGCCACGTCGGCCTCGCTCTCGACGGGCACGATCACGCGCAACATCGATGAACCGGGCACGCCGCGGATGTCGGCGATCGCATCGTCGTCTCGGAGAAGTTCGACTGTTGGAAGGCTGCGGCGTGTCTCTGGACCGAGACCGAGAGCACCCGAGCGCGACGACTCGACGGCGTAGAAGCTGGCCAGCACGAGCGCGATCAGAAAGGCGTTGTCCTCGTCATCGGCGTAGGTCAAGCGCTCACGAGTCCTAAGAGTGGCGTCGACGAGGAAGGGCAAGAGTTCGGCGGACAGTTGTCCCGAGCGATGCTTTGGCGTCGATGCGTGATCGGCAGCGCGCTCGAAGATGACGGCTACAGGAGCGCCAGCGAGCAAGTACTCCGCACGCTCACGAAACGGCGCAATCGCCCAGCCGAGTTCGCTCGCCATCCGCGCAGTTGCCTCTGCGAGCTCGTCGGCAAGGCGCTCGGCCTCGGCCGCATCGCCTTCCTCCTGGTCACCGTGGTCGCAGTCGGGTCCATGGACGTGCTCGGCAGCGGCGGGCGTGCCGCCATAGAGCGTGCCGCCAAGATCGCTGACACCCTCGTCGTGATCGTGCTCGCAGTTCGGGTCGTCGCAGGCCATCGGCAGAAGACTAGGAGTCTTTCCTAGGAGTCCTTGCCGGTGAAGATTGTGGGCGTCCTCATATTTTGTGTTTCGCGATCCAGGCGGGTGGCGGCTTTCGTCGCGGCATATCCCGGCCGGGTCTACCGTTCCCTCTACTGTGAGCACACGCGGAAGACACGGAACGTTCGACGTCGGTGACAAGCCGAAGCGGCCGGAGGACCCGGAGGTTCGTCGCGCCAACTTGCGGCGCGTCTTCCGCCTGTTCGGGCCCGAGAAGCCGCGCCTGTCGCTCGTACTGGGCTTGATCATGATTTCGAGTGCCCTCGGCATGGTGCCCGCGTTCCTGTTGCGCGACGTGATCGACAATGCGATCCCGACCAACAACACAACGCTACTGGCGTGGCTTGCGGGCGGCATGATCGCGATCGCCATCATCGTCGGCATCCTCGGTGTCGCTCAGACGTACCTGTCGAATCGTGTCGGCCAAGAGGTCATGCACGAGTTGCGGGCCGACGTCTACGAGCACCTGCAGCGCCAGTCACTCGCGTTCTTCACGCGCACGCGCACGGGTGAGGTGCAGTCACGGATCTCGAACGATATTGGCGGCGTCGACGATGTCGTTACGTCGACGGCGACGTCGGTAGTTTCGAACGTTACGACGGTGCTGGCGGCGATTGTCGCGATGTTTCTGCTCGACTGGCGTCTGGCGATCCTCTCGCTCGTGCTGGTGCCGTTCTTCGTCCTGTTGACGCGCCGCGTCGGTGTCGAGCGGCGCAAGTTGGCGACGGAGCGGCAGAAAACGCTGGCGGATATCTCGTCACTCGTGCAGGAGTCGCTGAGTGTCTCGGGGGTTTTGCTCGGCAAGACGATGGGGCGCGGCCCCGAGCTTGCCGAGCGGTTCCGCGAGGAGTCGCGCGAGCTCGCCGAGCTGGAGGTACGCCAGCGGATGGCGGGTCGTTGGGTGATGGCGACGATTAGCGCGTCGTTCGCGATCTTGCCGGCGCTGGTCTACTGGGCCGGTGGTTGGTCGATTGCCAATGGGCTTGGCGCAGTCAGCGTCGGTACGCTGGTCGCCTTCGCGACGATCCAGACGCGCATTTTCTTCCCCGTCGGCGCGCTGCTGTCGGTCGGTATCGACGTGCAGGCGTCACTGGCCCTGTTTGATCGCATCTTTGAGTATCTCGATCTCAAGGTCGATATCGATGAGCATTCCGGGTCGCAGGAGTTGCGGCGCGAGGATGTGCGTGGCGAGGTTTCGTTCGCTGACGTCTGGTTCCGCTACGAGCCTGCAGGCACGTGGACGGTCAGCGGCGCGACCTTCCTGGCTGCGCCGGGCACTCGCACCGCCCTGGTCGGTGAGACGGGTTCGGGTAAGACGACGCTGGGCTATCTCGTGGCGCGCCTCTATGACGCCGAGCGTGGGTCTGTTCGCATCGACGGTGTCGATGTCAAGGATGTCTCGTTCGCGTCGCTTGCCGATCTCGTCGGTGTGGTCAGCCAAGAGACGTATCTCTTCCACGCCACCGTGCGTGAGAACCTCCGCTTTGCGCACCCCGAGGCGACCGATACTGAGATCGAGGACGCCTGTCGCGCGGCGCGCATCCACGATCACATCGCGGGGCTGCCTAGGGGCTACGAGACGGTCGTTGGCGAGCGCGGCTATCGCTTTTCAGGTGGTGAGAAGCAGCGCATTGCAATCGCCCGCACCGTCCTGCGTAACCCACCGATCTTGTTGCTGGACGAGGCGACAAGTGCGCTGGATGTTGATACCGAGCGCCAGGTACAGGAGGCGCTCGATGCATTGGCCGAGGGGCGAACGACGATCACGATTGCCCATCGCCTCTCGACAGTGCGCGATGCAGATCAGATTCTTGTGCTCGACGACGGCGCAATCGTTGAGCGCGGTACGCATGTCGAACTGATCGCCCAAGGCGGTCGCTATGCCGAACTCGTCGCGCGCGACTCGCTCGGTGTCACTGTGGACCTATAGCGCTACGCGCGAATGACGCGGGCTGGTTCCGCGCCGAGCTGCGCGATCAGGGCACGCCAGTCGGGATTGTCGACCAACACGACGTCGGCCTTGAAACCGACGGCGAGGCGACCGACCTCGTCGTCGAGGCCGAGCACGGCGGCGCCGCCGGCCGTCGCGGCTTGCAGCGCCTCAGCGCACGACAACCCCATCTGGCTACAGGCAAGATGCATCGTGGTCGGGAGTGACAGGCACGGTGCGGAGCCCGGGTTCGCGTCGGTCGCGAGGGCCACGCGGGCGCCAGCGTCGATCAGGGCGCGGAGTGGAGGCATTGGGCACTTGAGTGTCAGTGCGGCGACAGGCAGGCCAACGGCGATCACGTTCGATGCGGCTAGTTGCTTGATGCCTTCTGGGCCTGTTGCCTCGAGGTGGTCGACGGACGCAGCGCCGAGTTCGATTGCCAGCGGGATTGCGCCCATCGAGGAGAACTGGTCGCCGTGGAGGCGCAGTCGTAGTCCGTGCTCGCGGGCGGCCAGCAGGAATCGTCGCGACTGGTCGACATCGAAGACGCCGCGCTCGAGGAATACGTCGGCGGCGTCGGCCAATTCGGCGCAGGCGGGCAGGATCTCTGCGATCGCATAGTCCACGTAGGCAGCGGGCGACTCGGCCTCGGGTGGCGTCGAATGGAGTGCGAGGCAGGTTGTCAGCACGCGCACACCGGCCTGCTTGCCGGCGGCCTTGGCGACGCGCAGCATGCGGAGTTCGTGCTCGGCACTGAGGCCGTAGCCCGATTTGATCTCGGCGGTGGTAGTGCCGAGGCGCAGCATTGTCTCGAGTCGCGTGGTGGCACTGGCGACGAGCTCGTCTTCTGTGGCCTCACGCGTCAGGCTGACACTCGCCTTGATGCCGCCAC
>SHUX01000081.1 GCA_009694475.1 Thermoleophilia bacterium | reverse complement strand
GGGCCGCCGACCAGGCCTTTCGCATGAAATACGGCATTCGCGAGGTCGCGCGACGTCACGACATGGTTGCGACCTTCATGGCGAAACCATTCAATGGCGTCTCAGGCTGTTCGATGCACCTGCACGTATCGCTCTGGAAAGACGGCGAGTCCGTCTTTGCACCCGTCGATGGTTCGGAGTCCGAAACGGCGCGCTGGGCGATAGGTGGAATGATGGAACACCTCGCCGGCATCACCCTGCCCGGAGCACCAACCGTCAACTCGTACAAGCGTTTTGAGGCTGGTAGCTTCGCCCCGACCACGGCGACGTGGGGTCGCGACAATCGCACCTGCGCGATTCGGTCGCTCATCGAATCGCCTTCGGCGACCCGCGTCGAGTTGCGCACCGGCGCCTCCGACGCCAACCCGTACTGGGCGATCGCCGGCATGCTCGCCGCGGTCTGCGCCGGTATCGAAAAGAAGTCTGACCCGGGCGAGTACATGACTGGCAACCTCTACGAAACCGGTGTGCCCCTTCCGACCACGCTGGGCGCATCGATCAACGCGCTTGCGGCCGATTCTGTCATCATCGAGATTCTCGGTAGTGATGCAGTCAACGATCTCTCTGTGATTTCGACGGCCGAGTGGAACGCGTTCATCACGGCCGTCACACAGTGGGATTACGACCGCTACCTGAAGATCGTCTGAATAGGAGCCAACATGGCCACCGTGGATACGTCGAAGAAGCCTGCCATAGCAGCGAAAGCCGCACCGAAGGCGAAGCCGGCGGCGGTCAAGCCACGTACCAAGGCGGTTGGTAACGCCACGCCGAAGTTCAAGTCGGCAAAGGTCACGCCTGAGCGCCGCCGCAAGTTGGTTCCCCGGCCGACCGTGCATCCTGGTGCGCTCGCCCAAGCACGAGCATTTCCCGTGCTCGAGTCGATTTTCACGCGTCGCTCGCGTCGCTTTGCGCTCGGTGCCGAACTGACGGGACCATTGGGCTTCAAGTCCGATAAGGAGCCAGTGCCACTCGCCTTCGAGGAGGAGGCGATCCTCGTCGCCGCGGCAACGGGCATCTCTGGCCTCGCGACGGAGGAGTGGCCGTTCCTCGACGACGACGGCGATTCGACGAGTGGCGACAAGATTGGCTCGTTCACGGGCCGCACCTATCCCTCGCCGCTTGCGAACCACAACGTCGAGTTGTTCTGGACCAACGACGACGGCGTCTTCGCACTGCCTCAACGCGACGTGCGACCCACGCATCACAACCAGCTCGCCGACGAGAACGCGCCGAACGAGTTGTATCGGCAGGCCGTCAAGTTGGCCGACAAGCGCCTGTTGGTCCCGCGGGATCGCCCAAATCTCTTTGCCTTCAACCATCGCATCCCGAACGCACAGGGCACGTCGCTGTTTATGCCGATCACGGATGTCACGCGCCAGTGCATCTCCGCGATGCTGCTTTATTTCGATCGGCCGCACGGCTACTACCTCGTCGACCCGCATCTTGGTGGCGATCCGCTGCGCGAGTACGTCAAGTCGGGTCTCCTCGACCCGGCCCATGCTGTGGACTTCTGGGAGTTCGAGCGTTGGCAGATGGTCGATGCCAATGGTGTCGAGCAGGGTCTGATGGTCGGTAACCTGATGCACGCCACGCAGGCGATGGGCCTTGGTGGTCATCCGTTTAGCGGTGGCAAGGGCCGCGTCACGATGGGTGGCGAGCAGTATTGGCACGAGATTGGTGGCAAGGGTCCGTGTGGTTCGCTCGGCTTTGAGATGCTCAAGATTCCTGACGATGCTCCGCTTGGTGCCGGCGAGTCCGTGCCGGTTGGCCTCAAGGGAGTCTTCGAGGCCGCGATGCCGCCGTTCCAGAAGAACATGGACAAGGCTGTCGACAGCGTCGTCGATATTCGTTGGGGTAAGAAGGGTCTCTTCACCGACAAGACGCGCGCCATCCCGTGGACGAACCGCAAGGCGATTGAGCAGATGCCGCACCCCTCAGACGAGGCGATCGCCGCCACCAAGACGATGTGTAACTACATCTGGAATACGTATGGTCGCTTCCCAGCGACGATCGATCCGATGATGATGACCGTCTGGTACCAGGCGCAGCACCTCGATCTCGACTTCTACGCAAAGTACTACCCGGCCGAGGTGATCCCCGCTCGCGTACGCAACCACATGCGCGATTGGCACGGCCTGGGT
This sequence comes from Thermoleophilia bacterium, assembly GCA_009694475.1. Taxonomy (GTDB): domain Bacteria; phylum Actinomycetota; class Thermoleophilia; order Gaiellales; family F1-60-MAGs149; genus F1-60-MAGs149. The sequence continues at coordinate 6,078 of SHUX01000081.1, read as the reverse complement.
TGCGACTGCTGCTGACGATCGGCGTGAGGCGACATTTTGGGCCCGGGCCCAAAATGTCGCTAGCCGGCGCCGGTGGCAGCGATCGCCGAGATCGCGAGGATCACCGTGACGATGCCGATCCACTGACGTAGGTGGAGGCGCTCCTTCAGGAAGACCATGCCGACGATCACGCCAACGGTGGCGAACTGTGCAGCGAGCACGCCGGCCACGGCGACCGGGCCACGATCGGCGGCAGCCACGAACAGGAGCGAGGCGACCGAGTCGCCAATACCCCAGGCGGCCACGTTCTTCCAATCGAGGCGCGCTCTGCCGACGACGCCCAGCTTCAACCCGATTGGCAGGGCAATCAAAAGCGCGACCAGACGCACCAGCACGAAGCCCCAGATCACACCCACCTCGTCGGCAACGGGCGCCGCCATCGTCAAGATGCCACCCCAGATCAGAGCCGCAAAGGCAGCCTTCAAGGCGCCACTCGACTGTCCCTTCTCACTCGAACCCATCGCGGCCAGCACAACGCCAATCGCCGCGACCGGCAACAGCAACAAAACCCGCGTATCAAACGACTCGCCCAGCAGGATCGCAAAGACGGCGGCGACGGCTCCCTCGCAGGCAATCGTCGGTGCGACGATCGTCAGTTTGCCCGTCTGAAAGGCACTAAAAGCAACCACGTAACCACCAAACGTGAGGATTCCCATGACAGTGATTAAGACCGCACCCTTGCCCGTGATGTACGGCAGGCCATCGGCGAAAAAGAGGATTGGTGAGGTCACCAGAAGGCCAATCGCAATCGAACCGATCACCGTCGGCACGATGCCGAGATTACGGGTGGCGCGTGCGAGCTGCACCTCCGGCAGGCCCCACGCGAGCGCACACATGACGCCAAGCAGGACGGTGATGCCCACTCAGCGACTCACGGTCTCGTCGAGCCACGCGGTGATGGTCTCGACGCACCGCGCAGGCTCCTCGAGCTGGGGGCAATGCCCCGAGTCTTCGAAGATCACCAGCGCGGAACCCGCAATATTGGCGACACACCAGTCGCCCATCGAGAGTGGAATCAGACCCTCATCCCGACCCCAGATGTGCAACGTCGGCACCGTCCCAGACGCAATCGCCTCGCGCGCGTCGTAGAGCGTCTGATCGAGCAGGATGTTACAGCCCGCATTGGCGCCAACAAGACACGACTCGTCCGCACACCACGCAAGATCCTCAGTTGATAGGTCGTCCTTAAACATGACGGGCGCGAAGTGCTCGAGCGAGCCGCGGTAGTCGGCCTGGCAGCCTGCAATAAAGCCGTGGATGGCCTCGAGCGAGAATGGCGCGTCCGGAAAATCGTCTGTCTGCAGATCGGTTGGGCCCTGCGAAATATTGATATGAGCGACGACGCACTCGCGGCCGTGACGGTGCATCAACTCCCACGCAACAAGATTGCCCATCGACCAGCCGACCAACACGCAACGGTCGATTCCGAGTCTGTCGAACAACACGTTGATGTCGTCTGCGTATTGCCCAATCGTGTGACCACCCTCGACCGCAGGCGAGCGGCCGTGGCTGCGCAGGTCCGGCACGATGACACGGTAGCCCGCGTCGACGAGGGGATCGATGACGGAGTGGAAGTACGCCGCCGACATCGAAACACCATGCAACAGCACGAGTGGTAGGCCCTCGCCGCGATCGGTCACGCTCAGCGAGACGCCAGGCACGACCTCAACAAGACTCGCGTCGGCGCCAAAGGCTTGAGCGGGGCGGATCATCACGGCACCAGCACGAAGCGACCCTTGACGTCGCCGACACGTAGACGATCGTGCGCGACCTGGGCCTGGCTCAGCGGCAGGCGCTCGACGACGTGACGGATCGGCTCCTTTTGAGCGAGCGCGATTAGATCGCCGAAGTCGGCGAGGGAACCCCAGACGCTGGTCATCAGCCGCGACTCCATCGGCACCGCGCCGAAGCCGAAGGGAATGCGGCCACCATGCAGGCCGATTGCGATCAGGAGTCCTGTGCGATCCAGCAGGCGCGCACCATCTTCGAGCGACTGCTGTGCAGCAACGAAGTCGAGCACGGCCGCGTATGGTCCCACGAGGTCCGCAGGATTGGCAGCCTCAGTCGCACCGAGCTCTTTCGCGGTGGCGCACTTTGCTGGGTCGGGATCACCGACGTGCACTTCGGCATCACTCAGCAGGGCGAGGTACTGCACCGCATACTGGCCGAGGCCACCAGCGCCGAGGACGAGCACACGCTTGCCTTTGCCGAGGAACGGCAGGGCGTGGCGGACGGCGCGAAAGGCCGTCAGGCCACCACAGCCAAGCGGTGCAGAATCGATCGGGTCGAGATCGCCGAGCGGGAAGATGTAGCGGCGGTGCGGCACGAGCATGTACTCGGCATAGCCGCCCTGATCAAACAGGCCGGCCTCGTGGCTGTCGGGACAGATCATCTCGGTGCCCGCCAAGCAGAAGCGACAGGCGCCACAGCCCCACGGCGTGTAGACGAAGACGTTGCCGTGCTCTTCGGTCCAGCCGGTCACCTCGTGTCCAAGAGTCATTGGTCGCGGTTTTTCGCCGAACTCGCCGTTGGCCACGTGGATATCGGAGAAGCAGACGCCACAGGACGAGACCTTGATGACGACCTCGTCGTCGCTCGTGGCAACCGGGATCTCAATCTCGTCGAAGTGCAGGGTCTGATCGCCCTCGTGCAGCCGTACTGCCAGCATCCGTCTCTCCTCCAAAGGGGTGCAGCGCAAGCGTACTTCAAAGCTCCTGCTTGTTTGGGCCTAGGTGTGTTGCGGACATGACAAGTGCGCACTTGTCATGTCCGCATGAGGTCGAGGCGTCGCTGCTGATTGCGGCAGGCAGGCGCAGAGTAGTTAGCTGCTAGCGCCCTCGTAGCGGACGGGGATGCGCTTGATGCCGTTGAAGAAGTTCGAGCGCATGCGGTCGACCGGTCCGTTGAGGTAGAGGCCGGGCAAGTAGGGCACGAGTTCCTCAAGCCAGACCTTGATCTCGAGGCGCGCGAGGTGCGAGCCGAGGCAGTAGTGCGGCCCGCCGAGGCCGAAGGCCATGTGCTTGTTGGGCGTGCGGGTGATGTCGAAGCGGTTCGGGTCGGGGAACATGCGCTCGTCGCGATTGGCAGACGTAAACCACAAGACGACCTTGTCACCGGTCTTGATCTGCTGGCCGTGCAGCTCGACGTCTTCCGTGGCGGTGCGACGGAAGTGGTGGACGGCGGTGGCGTAGCGAATGACCTCTTCGGCAGCCGTGCCGGCGAGCGTCGGGTCGGCGCAGAGCCGCGCAATCTCGTCGCGGTTCTGTAGGAGTGCGGCAATACCGTGCGACATCGAGTGCCGCGTCGTCTCGTTGCCGGCGGTGATCAGCAGCAGGAAGAAGAGCTTGAATTCGTGTTCGGAGAGCGTGTCGCCTTCGAGTTCGGAATTGATCAGGATCGTGACGACATCCTCGCCTGGGTTATTGCGCTTGAGATCGGCCAGGCCGAGCGCGTAGTCGAACATCTCCAGCGCGGCGGGGCTCGAGAAAGGCAGATGCGCGTATTGCGAGAGGTCGCTCTGATCCTTGACGAGATCGCCGACGAAGTCTGGCTCGGTATTGCCCAGCAGGCGGTCGCCGAGCGAGACGAGCGTGTGTCGATCTTCGATTGGCGAGCCCATGATGTCCGACAGGATCTGCATGGGCAGTTCGACCGAGATGTGCTCGACAAAATCGAACTCGCCAAGCGGCATTGTCTCGACAAGAATTTCGCGGATCAGTGAGCGGATGCGGTTCTCGTAGACCTTGACGGCCTTGGGCGTAAAGCCGCGGTTGACGAGCGCGCGCAGGCGCGAGTGGCGCGGCGGGTCCATGTCGAGCAGCGACATGCGCGATTCGACCTGCTCGGGTGTCAGATCGTCGAGGCTGGTGCCACCGACGCCAGCCGAGAACAGCAGTGGCTGTTTTTGCAGCGTGAGGATGTCTTCGTAGCGGGTGACAGACCAGAAGCCGCGACCATTCGCCTCGTCCTGCCAGTAGCAGGGAGCGTCGTCACGGAGGCGCTTGAACCAATCGTGCGGTGTGCGCTCGACGAAGGTTTCGAGATCTGTCAGGTTGATGTCGGAAACGTCGGGGGATGCAGTAATTGCCATGTGGGAACGGTACCTGAACCTCTCGTTTGGCTATTCCCAGGGGTTTTTGGGCTTGGGCAGGAACATGCTGGAGCCGAGGCCGATCAGGACGAAGAAGGCGGCGGCGAGACCAGTCCATCTGGTCGCGTCGGCGAACGCCTGGTCGATGCCCGGCGCGAGTTTCTCGCCGCCGGGCTGGCTGACGATGCCGGGGATAGCGGTGCCCGCGGAGCGTTCGATGGTCGTGGAAATCGACGCTGCCTTTGCCGTCGATAGCCCCTGCGCCTGCAGGTTCGCTGTTGTCTGGTTGGAGATGACGGTGGCGAGGATTACGCCGAGAATGGCAACACCGAGCGCGGAGCCGATCTGGCGCGAGGTCGATTGGATGCCGGAGGCTTGGCCGGAGGCGCTCATGGGCACGTCGGCGAGCATGACACCGGTCAGTTGTGCGGTCGCAAAGCCAACACCGATGCCATAGACAAAGAGAGCGGGTACGAAGATCCACGGGTTCGAGTCGGGTCCGACGAGCAGCGCGAAGGCACCAATGCCGATCGCCTCGAGTGCCATGCCTAGCTGGACGACGCCACGTCCACCGAGTCGTTTCGAGACGGGCGCGGCGGCACCACCGGCGAAGAAGGCACCGACGGCGAGGCTCGCAATCAGCAGGCCCGACTGGGTGGCGCTGAGCCCGAGCACACTCTGGAGATACAGTGGAATCGCAAACAGCACGCCAAACTCGCCGAGGCTGACGAGCAGCGCCGTGACATTGCCAAAGCCGAACGAGCGCAATTTGAACAGTTCGAGGTCGACGAGACGTGGTTTGCCAGCACGGAGGCGATAACGCGAGTTGAGTAGGAACACGATGATGCTGGCGAAGGACAGCGCGATCGCAAAGGGGATCGGCGAAATGGTGGTGCTCGGCCAGTCCCAGCCGCCGGGCGAGAATTGCTCGACGGGTTTCCACCAGCCGTACGTGCGGCCTTCGATGAGGGCGAAGACGAGCGCGGCAAGGCCGACACCGAGGCTGACGGACCCGAGCACATCGCCGGTCTTCTTGGCGTTGGGGTCATTCGATTCGCGCACGTACTTGAGCGACAGCACGATCAACGCGAGTGCGATTGGGATGTTGATCAGAAAGATCCAGCGCCAGCCGAAGTGCGTGGTCAGAAGGCCGCCGGCAATCGGTCCGAGCGCGGCCATGCCACCGATCGTGGCGCCCCAGACACCAAAGGCAGCGGCGCGCTCTTTGCCTTGGAAGGTGGCATTGACGATCGAGAGGGTCGAGGGCAGCACAAGCGCGCCACCGATGCCCTGGAGGAGGCGCGCGAGGATCAGAAACTCGCCGTTTGGCGCGAGGCCGGCGAGAATACTGGCGCCGGCAAAGATGGCGAGACCAATCACGTAGATTAGGCGTCGTCCACGCATGTCGGCGAGGCGGCCGGTGACGATCAGGATTGCCGCGAAGACGAGGCTGTAGATCGAGTTGACCCATTCGGCGCCCGACAGGCCAAGGTTGAGATCGAGGATCATCGTCGGCAGCGCGACGTTGACGATCGTCGAGTCGATGATGATTAGGGCGACGCCGGCGGCGACGATGCCGAGCGCAAGCCAGCGCTTCGGGTCGAGTTCGGCTTCGCCTGCGTCAGGTGTCGTCATGGGTTACACGATGCCGGATTAATCGGAGAGCAGCGCCACGGCAGCGGGGATTGTATTCTGGATCCAATCCGCTAGGCTAACGCCAATCCTTCGGAGGTCTCCCCCATGGCAGCAACGGGAATTCCACAATTCAACCTGCTCGACCACGGCATGTTCGTTGAGCGCGAACCGTGGGATATCTTCGAATGGCTGCAGCGCGAGGCGCCCGTCTACCGCCATCCCGACGAGGACGACGGCTTTTGGTGCGTGACGAAGTACGACGATGTCCTCGACGTGCTCAAGCGCGCCAAAGTTTTCTCTTCCGAGGCCGGCGG
>SHUX01000080.1 GCA_009694475.1 Thermoleophilia bacterium | reverse complement strand
TGCAACGGCATGGGCTATGCCCGCCCGACCGCTCACGCCGAGATGCGTGGCGTCAAGGCCGAGGGCGGCTGGTCGGTTGTCTGCACCGAAGAGGTCGAGTTCCACTGGTCGAGCGACACGGCGCCGTACGTCGAGGGGCACCTGTCTGACGATGCGGACATTCCGATGCACGCGCGGCTCGTCGATCGTGTCCATGCGCACGGAGCGCTGGCTGGCTGTGAGCTCGTCTACTCCGGCATGACCGCCGCCAACCTTGAGGTTCGCCAACCGCCGATGGGGCCCGTTGCGCTACCTGTCGTGGGCACCCACCCCGTGCACTCGCGCGCGATGACGCTCGACGATATTGCCGACCTGCGCCGCTGGCACCGCCTCGGCGTAGAGCGGGCGATCGCGGCGGGCTACGACGTGGTCTACGTCTACGCCGGCCATGGACTCACCGTCCTGCAGCATTTCCTGTCGCGCCGCTACAACACGCGCACCGATGCCTACGGTGGCTCGGTCGAAAACCGCACGCGCCTGTTGCGTGAGGTGCTTGAAGACACGGTCGAAGTGGCCGCGGGTCGCGTGGCCGTTGCGTGTCGCCTGTGCGTCGACGAGCTGATCGGCGAAGCCGGGCTCCAGCGCGCGGAGATCGAGGAGATCTTCGGCATCATCGGCGAGATTCCCGACGTCTGGGACCTGATGGTTGGCGACTGGGACTTCGACTCGTTGAGCTCGCGCTTTGGTCCCGAAGGCACGCAAGAGGACTACGTGCGTGGCCTCAAAGCCTTGACCACGAAGCCCGTCATCGGCGTTGGTCGCTTTACCTCGCCCGACACGATGGTGCGCATGATCCAAGACGGCGTGCTCGACATGATCGGCGCCGCCCGTCCGTCGATTGCCGATCCGTTTCTGCCCAAGAAGATCGAAGAGGGTCGCTGGCAGGACATTCGCGAGTGCATCGGCTGCAACATGTGCGTGACCGGCGATTACACGATGACGTCGATCCGCTGCACGCAGAACCCGAGCATGGGGGAGGAGTGGCGGCGCGGCTGGCACCCCGAACGGATTCGCCCGCGTGGCAGCGACACAAAGGTATTAGTCGTTGGTGCCGGCCCGGCGGGACTGGAGGCCGCCATGTCGCTTGGACGCCGCGGCTACGAGGTGATGCTCGCCGAAGGAACCAACGACTTCGGTGGACGCGTGGCGCTCGAAGCGCGCTTGCCCGGTTTGGCAGCCTGGATCCGTGTCGTCGACTATCGCCTCGGCCAGCTGGAGCGACTTCCGAACGTCGAGATCGCGCGCGGCAGCACGGTTACCGCCGACGAGATCCTTGGCTACGAGTTCGATCACGTCGCGGTCGCCACGGGCTGCCATTGGCGGGCCGATGGACTTGGTCGCGCCACGCTCCAGCCTGTCCCGTTAGGCAATGGCCTCGAGGTTGTCACGCCCGACACGATCCTGCGTGGCGAGTTGCCTGCCGGCGAGCACGTCGTGGTCTACGACGACGACCACTACTACCTCGGCGGCGTGCTTGCCGAACTGTTCGCAGCGGCCGGCCGCAAGGTCACCCTGGTTACGCCCGAAGCGCGCGTCTCGGCCTGGACCGAGAACACGATGGAGCAACACCGCGTCCACGTGCGACTGGCCGAGGCTGGCGTCGAGATCGTGTTGTCACAGGTGCTGACCTCGGCTGGCTCTGGAGCCGTCGAGCTGGGCTGCGCCTACACCGGTCGTCCGCTGACACTTCCCGCCGACGCGCTCGTCCTGCTGACAGCACGCCTGCCCGACGACGAGCTGGCAACCGCGTTGCGAGCAGCCGAAGGCGGCCCAACCGTACGCGCGATCGGCGACGCACTCGCGCCCGGCACGATTGCCGCTGCTGTCTGGGATGGACACCGCTACGCGGAGGAGCTCGACGACCCGGCGATCGCCAACAACGACACCGCGCCGTTCCGCCGCGAGATAATCGCGCTTGCCGACGAGTAAAGAGGACATCACAAGTGCGCACTTGTGGTGTCCCGCCGACGAGTAGGACTCTGCGTCATGGCGTGCGGATTTGGCGTCCAACATCGGCGACGTACACTGCGATAGCATCCCGCCATGGACGCATTGATTCTTGGTGGGGGAGGCATGCTCGGTCGCAAGCTGGCCGAGTCCTACGCGGCGGACGAGCAGCCGGCGCTTAGCCGACTCGCGCTCGTGGATGCGTTTATTGAACCCGCTCCGCCCGCTGGCGCTGGCTTTACTGTCGGTTGCAGCGTTGCCGACATCACCGACCCGGCCGTCACGCAACGCCTCGTCGCCGAACGACCCGACGTCATCTTCCACCTCGCAGCGATCGTCTCGGGCGAGGCCGAGCTCGACTTTGAGAAGGGCTACTCGATCAACCTCGACGGCACGCGACTCTTGTTCGAAGCGATCCGCGGAGAGGGCGACGACTATTGTCCACGCGTCGTCTTCACCTCCTCGATCGCCGCCTTCGGCGCGCCCTTCCCAGAGATCATCGACGACGAGTTCATTCTGCAGCCACTGACGAGTTATGGCGCGCAGAAGGTGATGGGCGAGATGATGCTCAACGACTACTCGCGGCGCGGCCTCTTCGACGGTATCGGGCTGCGGCTACCTTCGATCTGCGTGCGACCAGGTGCGGCGAACAAGGCGGCCTCGGGGCTGTTTTCGAACATCATTCGCGAGCCACTCAGTGGTCGTGACGTTGTATTGCCCGCCGAGCGGAGCACCCGCCACTGGTTTGCCTCGCCACGCTCGGCAATCCGCTTCCTGCGCCGCGCCGCCACGATCGACACGCAACTGCTTGGATCGCGACGCTGTCTCAACATGCCCGGCCTGTCAGCCACGATCGCCGAGGAGATTGAGGCCCTGCGTCGCATCGCCGGCGACGACGTCGTGCAGCGCATCCACGACGAGCCCGACGAGCTGATCATGCGGATCGTGGCGGGGTGGCCCAACAACTTTACGGCCACGCGTGCTCGCGAGCTCGGCTTCTCTGCCGAGACGTCGTTCGAGGAGATCATCAACGTCTTTATCGAAGATGAGCTCGGGGGGCAACTCCCGTGACGCGCGTCGCGATCGTGACAGGTGCGGGACGAGGGCTTGGACGCGTCGTCGCGCTCGCGCTCGCCGCGGATGGTTGGACGACGATTGTGACGGGCCGCGATCAGGCGACGCTCGATGCCGTCGTCGCCGAAGCCGGTCCACTTGCCGATGCGGTCGTCTGCGACGTGACCAGTGCCGACGACGTACGTCGCCTCTTCGATACCACCGTCGAGCGCCATGGCCGTGTCGACCTTGTCTTCAACAATGCCGGTGTCGCGGCACGTGGCGTGCCGATTGACGAGCTTGACGTGGCGGAGTGGCAGCGTGTTGTCGATACCAACCTAACCGGCGTCTTTCTCAGCATCCAGCAGGCTTTCCGGGTGATGAAGGCTCAGGTTCCTCAGGGCGGCCGGATCATCAACAACGGCTCTATCTCGGCCACCACGCCACGACCAAACTCGTCGCCCTACACCGCCACCAAGCACGGCGTGACGGGCCTGACGAAATCGGCCTCGCTCGACGGTCGAGCCTTCAATATTGCCTGCGGCCAGATCGACATTGGCAATGCGGCGACGGATCTGACGGCTCCCATGCGCTCGGGTGACGGTGTGCCCCAGGCCAATGGGGAGCGCCTCGTTGAGCCGACGATCGACCCGCAACACGTGGCCGACGCGGTGCTCTACATGGCCAATCTGCCACTCGCTGCCAATGTCCAAACGATGACGGTAATGGCGACGACGATGCCCTTCGTTGGTCGCGGCTAATCGCTCTGCTACCGAGCGTCGTCGAGCTAGACGCTGGCCTTTGTCTTGGCCTTCCACGATTCCCAACTGGTGCTCAACTCGGCAAAGGCCTGATTGGCGCGGAGGGTCAGATCGTCCATCTGTGGCTTTGCCTTCTTTAGCGTGTCGATATCGACCTTGAGGGACTTGCTCTTGACAAGTCCAAGCGTCGTCTCGGCAAACTCAGTGCCAACCGCTAGGGCGCGATACGTCGGCAAAACGATCTTCGCCTGATCCGCCGACAATGTCTTGCAGACCTTGAGGGTTTCCGTCTGTAGATGCATCTGCTTGACCTCGCTCGTGACGAGCGCGACGCCGGCATCCTGCTTCTTCTGGGAGACGAACCAGACGGGTGAGATATCCGTCTGCAACGCGTTGAGCGTCGTGATCGCCTGCTGCACCACCGTCGTGATGTCTGCGTCCGCGCACGTCGCCTCCACCGTCCCAGTTGAGGTCGCTGTCGTTGCAGCCTCGGTCGAGACGGAGGGGGACGACGAGCCAGCACAGGCCGCGAGCAGGCTTGAGGCGAGCAGGAGGGCGATCAGTGCGAGGCGTGGCATGGAGCAACGGTACATGGAGCAGGCACCTCGGTGTCGCTCCTGATTGCAGGGTCGCGCGGGAGTGCCAGTACTGCGTGCAGTGTCGTTTTGACCAGTCAGCGTGCTTGGTTGCACCTATGCGGAGGGAGCAGTCGACTCGACAAACCGCACCGTTACCTCGCCGAGTGGATCGTTGATGATCGTCACTGTCGAGCCCGCCTCAACCCAGTTGGTAGCCACAAGACTGCCGAGCGTAACGACCTCGCCCGCGCGTAACAGCGAGCCGCGCGCGTTGAGGCTATTAGCGAGCCACGCTAACGCCTCCAGCGGGTGGCCCAGAATGTCGCTGCCACGCCCAGCGCCAACTTCGACACCATCGATCAGCATCGTCGCCGTCGTCGAGTCCAGATCGTTCGGGTCAAAATCGGACCGCGCTGCGCCAAGGATGAGGCCAGCGCCGAAAAAATCGTCAGCAATCAGCGTCGCCGCATCGAGTCGCCCGTAGTCGACGTAGCGGTTCTCGACGATTTCGATCGTCGCGAGACACTCGCCGACCAGCGGCGCCAACTCGGCGCTTCGGTAGGGCTGATCGTCGGCGCGGAGTGGCAGGTCGGCGCCGAGCCGGACAGCCACCTCGCACTCGACTCCAAACTGCGTCGTGCCACGCGTCGTCACGATTGCGGGGCTCTGTTGGATTTCTCGCTGCAGCACGCCGCCGGCGCTCGGGTTGTGGATGTCGAGATAGGCCTGCATGACGGGCGTTGTGCAGCCGATCTTGTGGCCGGCATAGTCGCCCTCGCCACGAGCGCTCAGGAGTGCGTGCACGACGGCTTGGATGTCATAGGCCGTCGCCTCGTCGGTAGGATGCAGCGTCGTCGGCAGGCCGCCAAAGCGGCCGCGGGCGAGACGCGCATCGGCCAAGACCTCTGCTGCTGCGTGGATCTCGGCCTCAGTCATCATGCCCTGACGACGGTACGCCAACGCGCGGACGGCTGCGCCGGGTTGGCAAGCAACCGTGCCACTGCGCTACCGTCACCCCATGCGAACGACGTTGTTCTGTTCTGCGGTCGACGTGGCCGACGCGGGCGCCGCCCAGGTGCTCGCGGACGCCTGTCAGCGTGCGGGCGTCGACGGGCTGGCGGTCGCGACGTCGTACCACGCGGCACGCGACCTGCACCCGCACGCCCGTGGTCGGCGCGTGCGGCACCTGCCGCCCGGCCTCTGGCTGCCGATCGACGAGCAGCTCTGGGCCACGAGCGCGATCATGCCGCAGGTCGCCGCCGACGACGAGACCGCCGGAGCGATTGGAGCGCTGGTCGAGGAGGCGCGGCGGGCAGAGCGGACGATCGATGGTTGGACGATCTTTCTACACGCCGATCGACAGGGCCCGACGGCGACGGTCGGGGCCGAGCGTAATGTCTTCGGCGACATCTACCCCGAGCAACTCTGTCCCGCACAAGCCGAATCGCGTGCGTATGCGCAGACGCTGGCGCGCGCCGTTATCCAAGCCGGCATGCCGACGGTGATCGCAGAGTCGCTGCACTATCACGGCCTCGAACATGGCCTCCATCACGAGCGTTTCCTGTTCGAGCCGGGCGAGGTTGTGCGCTTCTTACTCGGGCTTTGCCTCTGCGATGCCTGTTGTACAGCGGCCAGTTCCGAAGGCGTTGACAGCGATCGTTTTCGGGTCGAGGTGGCCCGCATCGTGCAGGCGACGTTTGACACGGGCGAGCCAGCCCCAGGCTCGATCGCCACGCTTGCCACTGCCGGCGAGTTAGTCGACGGTGCGATGGCCGGCTGGCTGCGGGCGCGCCTCAAGACGGTGACGACACTGATCGCCGATGTCGCTACTGCCTGTCAGACCGAGGCTGGTCGGCTGGTCGTCTTGGATTCGTCGGGCGCGGCCAAGGGCTACAGCGATGGCAACCCCCAGGGCGATGTTGCGCCGGCGCTGGCCTGGCGCTTTGGGCTTGATATCGCCGCGATCTCAGAGCACTGCACGGTTGAGGCAATCGCCTACGCGAAGTCGTCGGCTCGCATCGCCGACGACCTGGCCGCCTACCGCGCGCTGATTGGTGAGACGGCACCACTCGGTGCAATCGTTCGACCGTTTGGGGTCGACTGCGACTCGGTCGAGAACCTTGCGGAAAAGCTCGGCACGATTCGCGCCGCCGGTGCTGAGCGCGCTGATTTTTACCACTACGGACTGATGCCGCTACCGACGCTCGACCGCATTCGCACTGCCTTGAACGCGTCCTGACCCGCGCCGCCGGGCGGCCTATCTGGTCTGCCCGCGAGCCCGTAAAGCGAACTGCGGTATGGGCTGGCGCGGCGGTGACTGTGGGGAGGACATGACAAACCGGGGTTTGTCATGTCCCCCCCACCCGAGCCATCCGTCATCCCGTAGGCTCAGAGGCAGAACACCTAAGAGGCGAACGGCGAGCGCAGCGCGCGACCAGGGCAGTGCTCTGTCCGCTTGCCATCGAAGACCGTCGTTACGCCGCCGAGCCAGACGTGGGGGATACCGTCGGGCGTTTGGCGTGGGTTGTCGTACGTAGCCGTGTCGTTGATGCGCTCTGGGTCGAACGCGACGAGGTCGGCGACCATGCCCGGACGCACGAGGCCGCGATCGGCCAGGCCAAGACGGGCAGCCGAGGCGCTCGTCATATGGCGCACCGCTTCCTCGAGTGTGAGGATGCCGAGCTCGCGGGCGTAGTGGGCGAGATAGCGTGGGAACGTTCCCCAACCACGCGGATGGGGTCTGCCGCCAACGAGAATGCCGTCGCTGCCAGCCGTATGCGCAGGGTGCTGCATGATCGTCCGGACGTTCTCTTCGTTGCCGATTTGGTGCAATGCCGTCGCCATCAGGCGATCATCGGCCGCCAGGCTACAAAACAGATCGATCGGGCGCTCGCCACGTTGCTTCGCAAGATCGGCCAGCGAGTGGCCGACGGCCCAACTCTGAGCCTCATCGCCGACGCCACCAACGACGATCCACGACCAGTCGATCGGCACGCCATGAAAGCCATCAGTGCCGGTTTCCTCGAGCTCGATACGGAGTTGCTCGCGCAGGTTGGGGTCGCGCAGCCGTGCGATCGTGGCATCGGCACCACCGGCAAAGGCCCAGCCTGGCAGGACCGAATGGAGGTACGTATTGCCGGCGAGGTACGGATAGGTGTCGAAGGTGATATCGACGCCGCGGGCGCGGGCCGCGTCGATGATTGCCAGCAGCTCGGGAGCCCGGCCCTTGTTATTCGGAAAGCCAAGGTGGGTATGCGCGAGATGGAGTGGAATCGCCGCGGCTTCAGCAGTGGCGATCGCCTCGGTGTAGGCCTCGATCGCATGCGCGCCGTAGTTGCGATGGTGGGGAGAGTAGAACGCACCCGTGCCACGCAGCACGCTACAGAGCGCGATCATCTCCTCCTCGTCGGCGAACATACCGGGCGCGTAGGTGAGACCCGCCGACAGCCCAAACGCTCCCTCGACGAGTGCCTGACGCACGAGGTCTTGCATCTGCTGCAACTCGTCGGCCGTCGGTGCGCGGTCGTCGGCGCCCATCACGAGCATGCGGATCGTGCCGTGCCCGACAAGAAAGGCCACGTTCGTCGGTACGCCGGCGTCGAAGCGCGCCAGATAGTCGGCGACGCTCCGCCAACCACGGGGGTAATCGGGATCGCCGTTCCAGCCTGCCAGTGCACTGCGCAGCTCGGCTTCGACCGTCTCATCGGCAGGAGCAAGGCTGAGACCATCCTGGCCAATCACCTCGAGTGTCACGCCCTGACAGGCCTTTGCCTCGTGGGTCGGGTCGGCGAGCTGGACGAGGTCGCTGTGCGTGTGCATGTCAATAAACCCGGGAGCGATGACGAGACCATCGACGTCGAGGGTCGTCGTCGCATCGCCCGCGATCTCGCCCACCGCCGCGATCTGCCCGTCACGTACAGCGACATCGGCGCGCACGGCTGGTGTACCCGAGCCGTCGATCACCTGGCCGCCCCGCAGCAGCAGGTCAAAGGTCACCGCACGTCATCTCCAGACTCGATCACGAG
>SHUX01000079.1 GCA_009694475.1 Thermoleophilia bacterium | reverse complement strand
GCCACCTTCTTTGTGCTCGCACCCGAGCACCCGCTGATCAGCGAGCTGGTCCAAGGCACGGCTGCCGAGGCCGAGGTGATGGACTACGTTCGTCGTCGCAGTGCCGAGTCGGTTGCGGACCGCATGCGCGACGACCGACCCAAGACGGGTGTCGACACGGGTCGGCGGGTCGTCAATCCCGTCACGCTCGAGGAGATCCCCGTCTGGGTCTCTGACTACGTACTCGTCGAGTACGGCACCGGCGCGATCATGGCCGTGCCGGGCCACGACGATCGTGACCACGCCTTCGCAACACTCTTCGGGCTGCCAATTCGACAGGTCGTCGCTGCGGTTGACGGCGAGGTCGATGTACAGGTCGAGGCCTATACCTCAGCCGGCGAGGACGCATTGCTTGTCAATTCGGGCCAGTTTGATGGGCTCGCCGCCTCGGAGGCCAAGTCGGCGGTGGCTGCGTGGCTGGCCGAGGAGGGCCGGGGCGAGACGAAGACCGCTTATCGCCTGCGCGATTGGCTCGTCTCGCGTCAGCGCTATTGGGGCGCCCCTATCCCGATTATCGATTGTCCAGCCTGTGGCCTTGTGGCCGTGCCAGATGCCGATCTACCAGTGGTGCTGCCCGAGATTGAGGACTACGCGCCGAAGGGCCGCTCCCCCTTGGCTGCCGCCGAGGAGTGGCGTAGCGTGCCGTGCCCAACCTGTGGCGCTGCGGCCTTGCGCGAGACCGACACGATGGACACCTTCGTCGATTCCTCTTGGTACTACCTGCGCTACATCTCGGCGCACGACGACACGCAGGTCTTCGACAAGGCGGCGGTCGATTGGTGGTTGCCGGTCGGCCAGTACATTGGCGGCGTCGAGCACGCGATCCTGCATCTGCTTTACAGCCGCTTCTTTACGAAGGTGCTGTTCGACGCCGGCTTTGTTGGCTTCGAGGAGCCGTTCGCGAATCTCTTCACGCAGGGGATGATCTACAAGGATGGCGCCAAGATGTCCAAGTCGAAGGGCAATGTCGTCGCCCCCGACGCGATCGTCAATCGCTACGGCGCCGATGCCCTGCGTATGTACGTGCTCTTTATGGGGCCGCCCGATCAGGACAAGGAGTGGTCGGACAGTGGTGTGCTCGGGCCGTCGCGCTTTCTCGATCGTCTCTGGAAAGCCGTGCAGGGCATCGCCAGCGAGGTGTCGGGCGAGGCATTGCCGGACGCGCCGAGTGGGGCAGAGGGAGCGGCGCTCGACTTGCTGCGCCTGACGCACCAGACGACCCAGCGTGTCACCGAAGATATCGACAGGCGCCTGCAATTCAACACCGCGATCGCTGCATCGATGGAGTTGCTCAACGGTATCGAGAAGGCGCGCGACGAATTGATCGACGACCCAGTCGGCGGCCAGGTGCTGCGCCATGCTGCCGGCACGCTCGTCTGTCTCGTCCAGCCCTTTGCGCCGCATATTGCCGAGGAGTTGTGGGAGCAGCTGGGTGGCTCTCGCCTCTGGGAGACGCCCTGGCCTGTCGTCGATCCGGCGCTCTTGGTGTCCGACACCTTCACCTGCGTCGCACAGGTCAATGGCAAGGTGCGCGAACGCATCGAGTTACCGCGTGGCCTCCCTCAGGACGAGGTCGTGCGCCTGGTTCGCGAGTTGCCGAAGATCGCCGAGCACATTGCGGGTCGCGAAGTTGTCAAAGAGATTGTGATTCCTGACAAACTCGTCAACATCGTCGTCAAGTAGCGCGCACAACCCGCGTGGTTTTGCACGATTGGTTCGCGTCACCGCGCGTCGCGCGTTTGTTCGGGGCTGACAGGCTGGCGCCATGCCTCTACTCGACCGCCGAACGCTCCTCTTCGGACTCGCCGCGATCCTCCTCCTCGCGGCTGCCGTGACGTTCGTCCGTGGTCGTGGGGGCGAAGCGAGCCCGCCGGCGCCGATTGTCACCTCCTCCGCGGTGACCGACGGCGTCGGCGGTGTCGCACCCGCAGCTGAGGAGCCGCTCGTGGTCTACGTCACGGGCGCGGTCAAGAAGCCCGGCGTGTACCAATTGGCGCAGGGCAAGCGCGTCGTCGATGCCATTCAAAAAGCCGGTGGTGTGACTGCCAAGGCCGACGCCATCACAGTCAATCTGGCTGCGCTCCTGATCGACGGCGAGCAGGTGCTCGTCCCCGAGGCCTTCACGCCTGGTGCGGGGGCCGCTCCAACGGGTGCGGGGCCGGCGACGGCCACGAGTGGCGTCGTGCACCTCAACAGTGCTGATCTGACGGCGCTCGATGCATTGCCAGGAGTGGGGCCCGCAACGGCGCAGCGCATTATTGCTTGGCGCGATGCGCATGGTGGTTTCAAGACCACGGAGGATCTGGTGGAGGTGCCGGGGATCGGCCCGGCCAAGCTGGAGGCCTTGCGCGACCTCGTTGCGCCCTGATGGGCGTTCGCAGACCGGCTCTACCCGACCTGGTTGGCTATCTGCTCGGGGTGGGGGCGCTATTGGCGTTGCCAAGCGTGCCGCATGGTCCGCTTCTGCTGGCGCTCGGCTTGGGCATTGCAGTTCTTGTCGCTGTGCGTTGGTCGAAACAACGCTGGTCGATGATCGCAGGTGTGCTGCTACTGGCACTCGGCTTTGTGGTCGGCAATTACCAAGTTGGACGACTGGCCGCCGAACCATTGCGACCACTGATCGGCCATTCGGTTGATGGCCTACCCGTTTTAGTGACAGAGGCCTGGCACGGCAGTGGCTATGGCCGCATCGCTACGGGCGAGGTGCTCAGCGCCACGGGTGGTCCAGTCCTGCTGCGCATCAACGCAAGCCGCGGTCCAGATCGCGGCAGCATTCTCCGGGTCGGCGGCACTGTGTCAGCGCCACGTGGATCACAAAATGGCTTCGACGAGCAGGCCTGGCTTGCCCATCAGGGCATCCACGCTGTCTTGCGGGTCGGCACACAGCGGGTGGTCGGGCGACGGGGTGGTCTGTGGGGAATCGCCGACCGTGCCCGGGCGTACGCCGTCGCTGCGCTAGCGCCAGCAGGAGTGGGGGATCCAGGACAGATCGTGGTGGGGCTCGCCTTCGGTGGTAGCGCGGGCATGTCACCACAGGCCGTAGTGGCCTTTCGTGCCTCGGGCTTGGCTCATCTCTTGGCGGTCTCTGGCGGAAACGTCGCCTTGCTGGTTGCCTTGGTGGTGCTGGCGACGTGGAGTGTTGGGGGCAATCGTCGGCAGGCGCTCGTGTGTTCGTTGCTCGTGATCATCCTCTACGTAGGCATCGTCGGGCCCTCGCCCAGCGTGCTGAGGGCCGGTGTCGCGGGCATCGCTGGGTGTCTGACGTGGCTGGTCGGGCGGCCTCGAGATGCGTGGCGCGCATTGGCACTCGGCTTTGGGTGTCTGTTGGCCTGGAATCCCTGTTCGATCTACGACCCCGGCCTCCAGCTGTCGTTTGTTGCCGTGGCGGGCATCCTGCTCGTCGTCCCCTACGCGCGACGGATTTCTGAGGCAACGGCAATTCCCTACGTCGTCGCCACAGCACTCTTGGTGACGGGCGCTGCGACCCTGGCCACGGCACCGATCTCGTGGTGGCACTTTGGTCGGGCGGCGATCTTCGCCTCGTTGCCGTCCAACCTCCTCGCGGCGCCAGCAGTGCCACTGGCGCTTTGGTCTGCCCTCGTGGCGACGATCGTCACGCCCGTGGCGCCGTCTGCGGGAGCGGGCATTGCCTGGTGCTCACAATGGCCCGCGTTGTGGATTCTCTGGTGTGCGCGACTGGGCGAGTGGTTGGCGTTGGTGGTGCCCGACACAGTCGTCCTCGTCGCCTGTGCCGTGCTCGCACTGATCGTCGCACTGCGGCGACCACGGGCGGTGAGCGCAGTAGGATGGCGTGGTGTCCGCAACGCCACTCGCACCGGTCTACCTGCTGAGTGGCACGGACCGCGGCAAGATTCGGCGCGCACTCGAGCGGCTCCGCGATCGCTACGGCAGCGAGGCGGTGGAGGTCCTTGATGCCGCGCTGTACGAGCCCGACGCAATCGCCGGTGCCTGCAGCCAGCCGGGTCTGTTTGTGGAGGAGCGCCTGATCGTCGTCGAGGGTATCGATGCGTGGGTCAAGCCCCGGCGCTCCGGTCGACTCGACCCAGTGCTTGCCTACATTGCAAACCCGAGTCCAACCACGGTGCTCGTGCTGGTGGCGGATGCACCAGCCGATCCGCGCAAGCCGATCTGGCCCGCCGACGATCCACTCTTTGCAGCCGTTCGTAAATGCAGCGGGAAAGAGGCTGTGCTCTCGTTCGAGGCACCCAAGAGTGCGGCCTTTGCGCGCCAGGAGGCCGAGCGCTTGGGTGTGCGCATGGATCCCGAGGCAATGCTGCGTTTCACCGAACTGGTGGGTGAGAGCCCCGACGAGATAACCCGCGAGCTCGAGAAACTGTCGACCTTTGCACTCGACGCTGCCGTTGAGGTCGAGTTGGTCGAGGTGATGATCAGTGCGCGGCACGACGATGCACCGTGGGCCTTGCTTGACTCGATCACCGAGCGCGACCGGCGTGGTGCAATCGCCGAACTCACGCGCCTGCTCGCGGGCGACGTCGAGCCGCACCGTGTCCTGCCGCAACTGACACGCCACGTCGAATTGGTCCGCCGCACCGTCGAGCTCGCCGAGCACGGCCGCCCCTCGCGCGAGGCGCTCGCCAAGCAACTCGGAGTGGCACCGTTTCGCGCCGGCAAGATGCTCGCTGCGGTCGGGCGTTGGACACCGGGCGATGCCAGCGCGGCGCTCAACCATATGCACGAGGCCGACGCCGCGATGAAGGGCATGTCGCGGATGCCGCCGAGCCTAGTGCTCGAACGGGCGCTTGCTGAATCCCTCTAGCGTGGCCTGCGCGTATCATCCGATCTCGTTGGCGACGTGGCCGAGAGGCTAGGCAGCGGCCTGCAAAGCCGTCTACACCAGTTCGATTCTGGTCGTCGCCTTTCGATAATCGGGGCAGCATCCCGCCGGGTGCTGCCCCGGTTGTCGTACAAAAGACGCGTCGAAGGGTTCGCAATGCTCGAGCTCTGCAAGATCACTAGCGCAGTCACATTCCTACTTGTCGACGCATGCTGAACCCCTATGCAGCCGAGCGCGTCGCCGGTCGTCGCGTCGTGTTGGATCGTCTCGATCGGGATGGCGCTGCGCTAGCTAGCCTGCTGCGTGACCGGGGGGCAGATGTCGTGATCGCCGACCACGCTCCTCTGGCCGCCGTGCCGTCGGGCTGTTTGCTCGTCCATGAGCGCGACGCTGCCGTCGCACGTGCGGATCTGCTGATGGTCGATTGTTGGACGGGGGAGAAAACGTCGCACGTCGTTCAGGCGCGAGAGCGGGGGATTGCAATTGGCTGCCTCGCCGATTTTGTGCTCCACGAGGCTCGCTCGCCCGTCGTCGGCGTGACGGGTACTGCGGGCAAGACGATGACCGCGCGTCTGATCGCTCACCTGCTGAACGCGGCAGGCTGGACGGTCGATGTGCCGCCGACCGGTCGCGCGGAGAACGCCTGGCCGAGCGCCGATTCGCTGGCTGCGTTGCGAGCGGAGACCGCCCCGGACATTACGGTGGTGGAATTGACCAGCACCCATCTGGCGTACATGACGGCCAGCCCGACGCACGCGGTTATCACGACGCTCTGGCCCGACCATGTTGAGTTGCATGGCGGCGAGGGGCGCTATTTCGCAGCCAAGCAACGGATCCTCGCCCGCCAGGGCGAGGGCAACACCGCGGTGCTGCCGGTTGGAGAGTCGAGACTGACGCCGCGGCCGGGCGTCACCGTCGTACGCTTCTCGAGCGAGGATGGAGGCGTTGCCGAGACACACGTCGCGCCACATCTCCGCGGCAATCTGGCTGCGGCGTGCGCCACGGTACGCTCATCGCTGGGCGTGGTTGTCCCACTCGATGACGCGATCGCCACGTTTGTCGCGCCTGCGTGGCGCGGAGAACGCATTGGTGAGGTTGCGGGAGTCCCTGTCTTCCACAACGGGATGGCGGCGACGCCAGCCAAGATGACGGCGTTTCTACGCGCCTTGCCCGCCAGTTCGAGCATGTTGATTGTCGGTGGTATCGCCGATTCGGCGGCTGGCCCAGTCCACGCGTCGACGGGTGAGCAGCGCCTGTTGCGCGAGGCCTGTGGCGAGATCGCCCGGGTGGCCCAGCGGGTCGCGCTGGTTGGTCCTGCTGCGGCTCAAGTTGCACCACTGCTGGCCGAGGCGGGGGCGCGCGGCGTCAAGATCGGCCCCGATCTGCACTGGGCGACGACCGAGGCTCTACGCGATCTCGCGGGGGTTGGTCAGATCGTCTGGGTGCCAGGCTTTCCTGTCGACCTTGGCGATCGCGAGCGGTTTGCAGAACTCGTCGCGATGGCAGCGCGTACGGCTGGTCTCGAATGGGCGCCTGCGGGTGCTCCTGCGAAAGGCGACGCATGAACAAGCCGATCGTGGTCTACGACGACACCTGCGGGATGTGTCGCAACAGCACCCGTTGGGTGCGACGCCTCGACTGGCTCCGGCGGCTCGACGATCTCGGCTACTCCCAGGCCGTCGAGCGCTATCCCGAGATCGGCCGAGGCGCGGTCGGCGACGGACTGCGCTTGCGCTACACAGATGGCAGCGTTGCGATTGGTGTCGATGCAGTGCGGGGCATTGCGATGCGCACGCCGCTCGGTGCCCTCGGCGCGTGGGTGCTCTACATCCCGCCGTTCCACGGGCTCGGTGCTCGGGGTTATGCGGTGCTGGCGCGGCGGCGACGCCCTGAGGGCGCCGCCTGTCCGCTACCTGCACGCTAGGTATTGATGAGGTAGCGATTAGGAACGCGCCTCGGTGTACGAGACGACGTAGACCTTACGGGTGGTCTCGGCGATATCCCACTCGCCCGACCAACCCTCAGGAATTGCCAGGGCAGTGCCGGCAACAAACGGGGTCTCGTTGCCATCGGCGTCGCGGAGCGTGCCAGAGCCGGCGATGATCGTGACGGCCTCACGAAAACCGTCGCGGCGGGACGGGAACGTGCCGGGCGTGCATTCCCAGACGCCGGCCTCAATCTGCGCGTCCTCGAACAAGACCTTGCCGGACTCAACCGGCTCGCCGCGCGACGGGTTGGGCTTTAGGCCGATCACGTCGAGGGTGAGGGTGAGAGGGTCGGAAAAACTGACGGAGTTGTGCGACATCGGTGGTATCTCCTTGGTGGGCCGCGCAAAGTCTGGCAGGTCGCCTTGTAGTCTGCAGCCATGAATGATCCTCTACGCGAACACGAGTCCTCGCCCCTCGACGAGGCGATCGGCCTGACCTACATCGGTCGCGAAGGCGACGCCGTCGTGATGCGACTCGACCCGACGCACGCCGCGCTCGGCTACATCGACCCGCCGATGTTGCATGGCGGCACGCTTGCCACGCTCGTCGACACCGTCGGGTGGTACGCGGTGATGGCGAAGGCGCCCGCCACGTGGGTCGCGGTCGATCTTCGCAGCGACTTTCTGCGCATGGCGGATCTCTCGCCGCTGAGGGTGACAGGTATCTGCCTGCGTGCGGGGCGTACGCTCGCGGTCTGCAACGTCGAGATTTCGCCGTGGGATACGCCCGACAGGCTGACGTCCGTCGGTCGGATCCAATTCATCCGCACCGGCGACTGAATCCCTGAGCCGGAACGGGCGTTAGGCTCCCGGTATGGACAATTTGATCGACGGAAAAGCAGTCGCCGCCACGGTTCGTGCCGAGGTAGCCGAACGCACTAAGAAGCTGTTCGACGAGTCCGGCATTCGTGCAGGGCTCGCAGTCATCATCGTCGGCGAGGACCCGGCCTCTGAGGTCTACGTGCGTAACAAGCACACGGCCTGTCACGAGGCTGGCATGCACTCTCTCGAGGTCGTCATGCCCGCCGAGACGACGCAGGCAGAGCTCGAGGCCAAGGTCGATGAGGTCTCTGCCGATCCTGCAATCCACGGCCTAATCGTCCAGATGCCACTGCCGAGCCACCTCGATACTGAGGCCGCGATCGAGCGCATTCCGTTTGCCAAGGACGCCGATGGACTCACCTCAGGTGCGATGGGGCGACTAATGACGCTTCAGCCCGGTCCGTTGCCGTGCACGCCTGCCGGCGTGATCGAGCTGCTTGAGGCGTACGACGTCGACATGCGCGGCGCGCACGCCGTCATCGTTGGTCGTTCGGAGATCGTTGGCAAGCCACAGGCGCATCTGCTGTTGAAGGAAGACTGCACCGTCACGATCTGCCATTCGCGCACGAAGGACCTCGAGGGGATCTGCCAGCAGGCCGACATTCTCGTCGCCGCCGTCGGTCGCCCCAAGATGCTCGGCGCCCAGCACGTCAAGGACGGCGCCGTCGTGATCGACGTTGGCATCAACCGCCTGCCGGAGGGTCTCTGTGGCGACGTCGATTTCGACGCCGTCCAGCCGAAGGCTCGCCTGATCACGCCCGTGCCGGGTGG
>SHUX01000078.1 GCA_009694475.1 Thermoleophilia bacterium | reverse complement strand
CCGTTTGCTGCGCGAGTGTCCGAGCTGTGCGCCGCACTGCAGTGCGCAAGGTGTCACACGTTGCCGGACGCTATGGGCCCGGGCCCATCATGTCCGGCCAGCCTGAATGTTGATGTCGAATTGCGGCACGACATGCGTGCCACCTTCATCCACCACACACGATTACCGCTAGAGCGAGATGCGCGAACCCATCGGCGTGTCGTAGCGCGTGAACGGCATTTCGGCGGGGATCCGCTCGAGCGCGAAGGCCTTGGCGTCCGGCCACAACTCTCGGCCCTCCGCCAAGTCGGCGAGGATCTCGCCGAGCACGGGCGTGAACTTCATGGCATGCCCACAGCAACCCGCTGCGACCACGATCGCCCCACGGCGACCATACGTGTACTCCGCATCCGGAGTCATCGTCCACGGACAGCCCTCAGTCATGTACGGGCCATCCGTGACGAGGCCGGGCGCATGCGTTGCAACCCACTCGCGGTTGCACTCCTCCTCAAATTCGCGACGCTCCCACTCGGTGGCATCAGAAAACCAGGCGGCCTCGTCGCCATAATCGAGACCAATCTTGTAGCCCTTGCCCGGCGTCGGCAGACCATAGACGCCCATTTTGCCGTCGGCCTGAAAATCGACGAGGGACGGGCGGCGCTCCCAATTGCCCCCACCACGCCAATACGAAACCTGTCCAATCGCTGGGACGAGCGGGAGGCTAAAGCCGAGCGGCGGCAGCAACTCCTCCGCCCACGGCCCGGCAGCGATGACTGCCGCATCGGCCTCGATCACGCGCAGGTCCGTCGTGACGCGCACACCCGCGGGCGTCTCGGTGATCTCCAGCATCCGCTCGGGCATCGCCAGCTCGGCGCCGGCCGCGCGTGCCGCAGCAGCGATCGCGGCCAGACCTCGTCGCGCAAAGACGACACCATCGGCAGGGACCAAGACTGCGGGCTCGTCTGGGCGAAACGCCAACTCGGGGAAGACGCGCTCAACGCCGGCCGCATCGAGCTCCTCAACCACCAGCCCCTCGTCGCGCATCGCAGTCACCCAAGCCGGTACGGGTTCTCCGCGGAGGATCAGGCCGACTTGATCGATCAGCTGCTCGCCACTCAGCTGCTCTAGCTCGCGCCACAATTCGAGCGCGCGGCGTGCGAGGCGGATATCTTCGGGACGATCGTGGGCGAGACGAAAGATGCGGGTCTCGCCTGCCGACGAGCCAGCGGGTGCCGAGATGCCGTGCCGATCGACGCCGATCACGTCGTGGCCACGCTCGGCCAGCACTCGTGCCGTTGGCAACCCCATCGCACCAAGACCGACGACGACAACCTTCATCACGACACCGCCGACTGTTGCGAGACCACACCAGCGAGCACGAGATCTGCGGCCCGACGCCCCGCGCGCAGCGCGCCATCGATCGAAGCATTCTCGGTACCGTCGCCCGACACCACGACGGAGTCCCTCAACCAATGCGCACCGGTGCTCAGCGAACCGGGCGGCTGGGCGTGTTGAGCCCAAGCGATGCGGTCGGTCCGCAAGAGGCGCCAGGTATCAACGTGTCTCCCAAACCAACCTGTGAGTTGTGCATACGCGGCCGACGTCAGAGCCGCATCGTCGCCCGCAAAAGGTATGCCGATGCAGGATGCCGCGACCAGCGAGCGGCCGGACGGAGCGTACGCCGGCGCAACGGCGCTCATCACCGCGACATTGTTGACTGGGCCGACGCCATCGCCATCGAGCACGATGCGCCGCCCGGCAGGCGCCTCGGGCGCGTCGAACCAGAGGCAGGTCGAGCCTCGGGGGGCAGGTGCTTCGACACCCGCCAACGTGCAGGTATCAACTGTGCCGGCGGCAATCACAACCGCGATCTCCGCGCGTAGTTTCTCGCCCGAATCGAGCGTCACGCTGCGCTTGCCGACCTTTGCAACGCGTTCGTTGAGACGAATTGCACCCGCAGGTAGTCGTGCTGCCAGCTGCTCGGAAATAGCCCCCATGCCGCGAGCCGGTACGACCGTGCGGCCCGCCGCCATCTGCAAGAAAACCTGGTCGAGTAGGCGGCTGGAGACACCGAGCTCTCGATCGAGAAACACGCCGGCGTAGAGCGGGCGCAAGAGATGCTCGCGAACATCCTCCGAGAAGCCCAGCGCGCGCAGTCGCTCGTCGGCAGTCATCTCGGACGCGGTCGCCGTAGCCAGCGGCCGCGCGTCGCGCAGCCACTTGGCGGCCGCCCTAATGTCGCGTGGCTTGCCGAGGCCAGCACGCAATGCGTCTGGCAGTGAGCGCGGGTCGCGTAGCGGATGACCAATCGTGCGCATGCGCCCGTCCCACCAGATGTCCGCACCCGGCAGGAAGGCGCGCAGATCGAGCGCCTCGAGATCGAGTGCTCGCTGTGCCTCCGGGTAGCCTTCGAACAGCACCTGAAAGCCGCGATCGAGCAAAAAGCCATCAACCGCATCCGTGCGGACGCGTCCACCAACGCCATCGGACGCCTCAACGAGCACGACCTCGAGCCCGCGCTCGACCAAAAGCCCAGCACAACGCAGACCCGAGAGACCCGCTCCAATCACAATCACGTCACCCATAAACACGAGTTTGCCATGGGTGTGCGTTTGATGCGATATGAAGACAGGCGACATTCTGGGCCCCGGCCCAGAATGTCGCCTGTCGTTCCGAAACGCTGCCGCATCTCGCGCCGCAACAAGACGCAGCGCGAAGGGTCGTATATGCCTGAGTTACCCGAAGCCGAAAAGGCGCGCCGGACGCTCGAGCGCCTCTGCGTCGGTCTGCGCATTGCTCACGTCGAGGATGGCGACGAGTGGGTATGCCGCCCACACGAGCCGGGCGAGCTCGATAGTGCGCTGCGCGGTTCAATCGTGACCGCGGCGGGACGCCACGGCAAGTTTCTCTGGCTCGAAACCGACAGTGGACACGAACTGGGACTGCATCTCGGCATGGGCGGCTCAATTCGCAGCGCACCCAAGCCCTCCCCCCGCAGCTGGGATCGCATCGCGATCGTCTTTGACGACGGGTCGCGCGTTGCCCTCCGCGACAAGCGGCGGTTGTCACGCGCGCACCTCGGCGCCGGCATCGACAAGCTCGGACCCGACGCCTTGACGATTACTCCACGAGCCTTCCGCGCGCGGGTCGGCGCAGGCCGCACGCCGATTAAGGCTCGCCTGCTCGACCAGTCGGTACTCGCCGGTGTGGGCAACCTGCTCGCCGACGAGGCGTTGTTCGACGCGATGATCAATCCCCGACAGCCCGCGGGGACGCTGTCGACAGACGCGCTCGATCAGCTGCGCTCGTCTCTGCGGGTCGCCCTGCGCGAAGCTCTGACGCCGAAGGGTGGCTCGGGTCGAGGCCGCTTCGCGCGGGCTCGCCGTGGCCGCCAGTGCCCACGTTGCAGCTGCGAACTCGAGCGCGCCACCGTCGGCGGGCGCACGACGTACTGGTGCCCCAACGAGCAGGTCATCACGGAGACCTCATAACTCGCCTGGTTTGGATCCAAGGCACGCAGCTATCGCTGCGTCACAGCGCCCTCGCCGCCGCCGATCGTGACCACGACCGCGTCGTGCTGATCGAATCGCTGCCGCACGTCCTTCGCGGACGCCTGCATCGCCACAAGGTCACGCTGGTTCTGACGGCGATGCGACGGTTCGCCGAGCAGTTGCGTGCCGACGGCTGGCAGGTCGACGAGTTTCGTCTCGAGCTCGAGCTCGGATTCGCCGACGCCCTCAAACGTGCGGTGACCACCCACGCTGCCTCCGAGGTGCTCGTGATGGAGCTACCCGGGTGGCAGGCACAGGCCAATCTTCCGCGGCTCGCCGAGACGATCGGCTGCCCGATCCAGACCACTCTCGACTCGCACTTTCTCTGCGGGCGCAAGCAGTTTGCCGAGTGGGCAGGGACGCGACGGCGGCTGCGGATGCAGGACTTTTATGCGTGGATGCGCCGAGAGCACAACGTGCTGCTGGACGACGGTGAGCCGTGCGGCGGCAAGTGGTCGTTTGATCACGACAACCGCGAGACCTTCGCCGCCTGGCGTCGCAGTGACGAGCGTGCGCGGCCAACCCCGCCACCGCCAATCGATCATGGCGACGTAGTGCTCGCAGCCGTGCAGGCCGACATCGATCGACACGCCCCGGGCCTGCCTGGTCGAGCCGAGGACTTTTGGCTCCCCACCACGCGAGCAGAGAGCCTCAGGTGGCTGAAAGATTTTGTCGAGCAGCGCCTCGCAGGCTTCGGCCCGTTCGAGGATGTCAGCGATCCTGATGATCCGTGGCTGCGGCACTCGACGCTTTCGCCCCTCCTCAACATCGGTCTGCTCGAGCCACGCGAATGCGTCGCCGCGGCCGAGGCTGCCTACCGTGCCGGTACTGCACCGCTGGCCTCCGTCGAGGGCTTCATTCGGCAGGTCCTTGGCTGGCGCGAGTACGTCAACGGCGTGTACTGGCGAGAGATGCCGGGCTACGCAACCCTCAACGAGCTCGATGCACACGCCCCCGTGCCCCCGGCCCTAACGGGCGCGGCGACGACCGACCTCGCGTGTGTCCAACACGTCGCCGACGTTGTCGAGCGCTATGCGTGGACGCATCACATCGATCGTTTGATGATCGCTGGCAACCTGATGCTCCTGCTCGGCACCGAGCCACAGGCTGCCAACGCGTGGTTTCGCGAGCGCTTTGCCGACGGCTACGACTGGGTGATGCAAGCGAATGTCACCGGTATGAGCCTGCATGCCGATGGCGGTCTGATGGCGACGAAACCCTATGCGGCCGGTGGCGCGTACCTCAAGCGCATGACCGGGCACTGCAGCGGCTGCCGCTTCAATCCGCGCCAACGCACCGGCGATCAGGCCTGTCCCTTCACCACGCTCTACTGGGATTTCACTGCCCGCCACCACGCGCGCTTGGCCGCCAACCCACGCACCGCGCAGGCCGCCCGGGGTTGGGAACGATTCGCACCCGAAGAGCAGGCCCTGATTCGAGCTCGGGCCGCAACGGTCGCAGAGGCAATCAGCACCGGCACGCTCTGAGACGAGGCGTATGCTGCCTGCGTGTACCGCTCGCTCCAAGGCCAGTTGTTGATCGCCATGCCAACCCTTGGCGACCCAAACTTCGCCGGTACCGTCGTGTTGATCACCGAGCACTCGGGTGAAGGCGCAATGGGCTTGGTGCTCAATCGCCCGCTCGATGTAACGGTGGCGAGCGCCGTGCCGATTCTTAGCGGGTTTGTCGCCGACGATGCCAGTGTGCACTCGGGTGGGCCCGTCCAGCCCGAAGCAGTGATGGCGCTTGGCGACTTTGTTGATGGCGAGCGCTCGGCTGCGATCGCCTTTGGTAGCGTCGGCTTTCTGCCCGCTGATGCAGACGAAACCCTCGATCCGACGACACTCGTTCGTGCCCGGGTCTTCGCTGGCTACGCGGGGTGGAGCGCGGGCCAGCTTGAGGACGAACTCGAAGAAGAGGCCTGGGTGTTAGTCGAAGCCCAGATCGACGATTGCTTTACCGAGGCCCCAGAGACGCTCTGGCGTAACGTTCTTCGCCGCCATGGTGGTGCGGTCGCCGTCTTCGCGCTCCAGCCTGATGATCCGTCGCTCAACTGATGGCGACAGTCCAGACGCCACGTCGGATCTCGCAGTGGACGCTGCGCCTCGCTGCCGGCCAGGCCGCGATCAGCGCCGCGATTCCCCTCAACGCCAGCGTCGGCGCCGTCGCCACCGCGCACCTCTCGGGACACGAGGGAATGGCCGGTACCAGCGTCGGTCTCGCGCTCCTGTCCAGTGTGGCCGCGCTGTGGGTGGCTGGTCGCGTGAGTGATCGCCATGGCCGACTGCCCGTCCTGACGGCTGGACTCGCACTGATCACCGTCGGTGCGATCATCTGCGCACTAGCGATCGTGACGAAGTCGTATCCCTTGCTCGTGCTCGGCACGGTCGTCTTCGGCTGCGGCCAAGGGCCGGCGATGATGCACCGCGCGGCTGCCGCCGACCTCTACCCACTCGAGCAGCGAGCCCACGGCGTCGGCCTCGTCGTCTCTGCCGGCGCAATTGGCAGCATCATCGGCCCACTGCTTGGCTCGGGGCTCGTGCTGGTCGCCGGAGTGTTTAGCCTTAACGAGAACGCCGCGCCGTGGTTCCTCGTGCCGATCACTGCGATTACAGCCCTCATACTCGTGCGTGGCATTGCAGTCGATCCGCGCGACGTGGCGCGCCACCTCAGCGACTATTTTCCCGGTGCAGACGACGAGCCCGAGCACGGCGAGCCACGCAGCCGCCGTGAGCTCTTGCAGTTGAAGCCCGCCCGAGCCGCGATCACTGCCTCCACGTTGATCCAGGCTGCGATGGTTGGCGTGATGGGCGTCACGGCTGTGGTGCTGAACAAGCAGGGCATGGGTCCAGCGGCGCTCGGGATCTTCATCTCCGCCCACTACCTCGGCATGTTTGGGTTGGCCGCACCGCTTGGTCGGCTGGCCGACCGGGCCGGGCGACGCCGAACGCTGATCGCCGGCATCCTCGTCACCGCTGTCGGGTCCGTCGGCACGTCGCTGCTCGGCCACTCCATCGCGATCCTCCCCTTCTTCTTCTTGCTCGGCCTCGGCTGGTGCGCAAGCTGGGTGGCGGGTACGACGGTGTTGGCGGATGTGACGACGCCACAGGAGCGTGGGCGCCTAACGGCAGCAAACGATCAGATCGTCGCACTCTGCGGTGCAGCAGCCGTCATCTCCGCTGGCTTCGTGCTCGACCGCTTTGGTTTTCCGGTCGTCGGCATCACCTTGGCAGCACTGCTACTGATCGCTCTAATCCCAGTGCTCCGCCTCCGCGAGCCCACGCCGGGCGTCTACAGCTAGCGTCTCCCCGCTAAACCCGTCGTACACTCCCAGCGGGCCGGTAGCTCGAAGGTCGAGCAGGAGACTTTTAATCTCTCGGTCAGGGTTCGATTCCCTGTCGGCCCATGCACTGCCAGTGTCAGGCAAGCACGAGGATCTGGTCGTCCTCGGTAAAGGCGAAGCGCCGCGCCTTAGGCGGATTGAACAGCACGCCGCCGCCAGCGAGACCGCCCTCTACGGCGGCCGAGACGATGCGGACGCCGACGGCGACGTGGCCCCGCTCGCGCGCCGCCGCCACGACGTCCCCGAAGGCCAGCTCCAAGCCGGTCAGGGCGTAGCGTTCGACGGGCACGAGGACGAGCTCTACACCCTCGGCGTCGAAGAGGATGAAGAGGTCGACGATCAGGTTCCACTTGAACAGAACCAGCAGGGCGACGTCCAGCAGGGCGACGAACTGCAGGACCTTGCCCCGCGTCGAGTCGGCCGGCGTGACCGCGCGGCGGCCCCAGGCCTTGGCGACGCCGAGGACGTCCAACGGGAGCGACGAGACGCGCTAGGCGTCGGTCGTCGAACCAGCGCCAACAGCGATCTGCTGATCGGCGGCGAGGGCGCGCTGCGCTCGGTGCGCGAACACGACGAGCAGGATTCGGTTGAGCGCGAGCGCCAGCAGACCAAGACCGAGGGCAAAGACAATCACATCGATCACGATCGACCAGGCAAAGAGGATCAGTAGGCCGATGACGAGCGCGATTGCGCCCTGGATCAGCCGCCCCTGATTGGTCGCAGCCGGCACGAATAGACGCTGCACGCCACTGCGAATGACAACCATCAAATCCTGCGCCTCGACCTTGCGGTGCCCGGCTGCCTCAACGGCAGAGCCAGTCGTCGCGGCCACGGCGGCGGAGTCCGTGGTCAAAGCGCCCGCTGCCGAATCGGATGCCGAGGTGAGTGCTCCACTCACCTTGTCCGACGCAGTGTCGAGCGCACCCGAGGCCGACTCACGCGCCCGGGCGGCAGCCGACGACGCTAACGGCAGTGTGAAGCGCAGCGACCAGACGATGACGGCGGTAACCATGCCGACCGCGCCAATCCAATAGGCGACGCGGCGGAGATCGCCAAACAGACCTTCGAAGGCGCCGCCTAGCGCCTGAGACAGCACCGGCTGGCTGGATGTCGCCGCGACGAGGCCGATACGTGCAAGCGCCAAGATCAGCACGAGGCCGAGTCCTGCCGCGGCGAGCACCACGAGCGAGGTAATCAGACCACGGCGCCGATCGGGCGACACGAAGCTCGCAATGCCGCCGAGGATCAGGCCAAGCAAAATCACACCCCACGCGATCGGTCCAACCTTCGCACCAAGTTGAATCAAGCGGAATGCGGGTCCAGAATTGGGGATCTTCGCGAGTTCGGTTGATGCCGCCCCCCTGACCGCCTCGGCCAGCTCGAGGTCGATCCCGGTGAGGGCCGCTTGGAGCATCTGCGGCACGCCCTCGACCCTGAAGACGAGCGAGGCAGTATTCGGGTCGACGAGGACCTTCTGGAAGCGCACGAGTGCCTGCGTGAGGAGGTTCTTGAAGGCCGGCTCAGTGACGATCGTTAGAGCGGCCGACTGAATCAAAGGTCGTGCAATCGCTGCCTTCGGAACCCTCTCAACGATCGCCGTTGTCAACTG
>SHUX01000077.1 GCA_009694475.1 Thermoleophilia bacterium | reverse complement strand
ATCGCCGCCGAGGTGCCACTTGATGAGCCGACCGTGGTCTTCGCCCGTGACTTTCCCGTAGAGCCACCATGGAAGGTACGTGATCACCGCGGCAAGCAGTACAGCGACGATGCGCGCCAGTGCTGCTCGTACGTTAGGTGTCGTTCGGACGAGCCCGACTATGAAGGCAACAGCGAGCGGGATGATTGCGAAGATCACGCCTCCGTGGCTGAGGAGCGCGAGGCTCGTGGCGATACCAAAGACGACGCTGGAGGATCGAACGCGTGCCGTCGTCGTGCGGCGCCGCAGCAGGTCGATTGTGATGGCCGCGGCGATCAATAGGTAGGCGGCCGAGAGTAGTTTTGGCCATGGATAGAAGAGGTAGAGGCCAGAGGCGGGGACGAGGAAGGCGGCCACGCAGGCGACGCCTGCCGCGCGGCGGCAGGCGGTGAGCGTGCGGACGAAGCGGTAGGTGGCGACGATAAACAGCGCTTGGCAGGCGATGCCAAGGTAGCCGTCACCATTGTAGGTACTGATCTTTAGGCCTTTTTCCAAAACCTTGGCGAACAGCAGCAAGAATCCGACCTGCAATGGTGGTCGGTCCGCCGAGAACCAGTCGCCCATCAGCGGCGAAGGGATGTCGGCATTACGGATTCCCGATGCAAAGAAGTTGGGAATGATGTGATCGCCCGGCATCGCGAGATACCGGCTCTGCTGGATTTCCACGATCGTGCCCGCGCCTGTCCAGAGGATGCCGAAGCCAGTGGCCACGAGATAGCCCGCGATCATCAGGAGCAACGCTGGCAGTGCGATCGTGACGAGTGCGCGCTTGTCACCCGCGGGGAGGGGCCGACGAAGGCACGCCAGCGCGTAGACCACGGGTGCTGCAAAGACGGCGAGACAGAGCAGTGTGATGAGGTGTGGGGCGATTGCGATTGGCGCGATGCATCCGACAAGCCAGCCTAAAAACCACAGTGACAACGCCGCTACGCCGATGCTGATGAGCATCCGATCCTCGACCGCGGGGAGTGCACGCCGAAGCCGAACCGGTGGGAGCGCTGCGGCGAGAAGCCAAATCGCCATTACCCCCACGGGTGCGAGCAGTGCGATGGTCTCGATCAGCGTGTTCAGAATGACCTACCACCGTCGCGGCTTGATTGAGCGGGGCGTTGATCGATCTGCGCCGCGTCAAGGCGAGGTTCCGTATCGTTCGTGGTGCTCAGCATGGTGAAGGGGTACAGTCGCACGCCCCGAAGTGACAATACGACATGACCTCCACCTCCATCACCGTTGTCGGCGGCTGCGGCCACGTCGGTCTTCCGTTGGGTGTCGCACTTGCCGAGTCTGCTGGGCGCGTGACGCTGCTTGATATTGCCGCGCCGGTCGTGGAGCGGGTCAATGCCGGCGAGGCGCCCTTTCTCGAGCCTGGCATGGATGAGGCCTTGAAGGCTGTGCGTGCGGCGGGCACGCTCGAGGCGACGACCGATCCGACCTGTGTCTCGATGGCAGACGTAGTTGTAATTGTGATCGGGACCCCTGTCGACGAGCATCTGAACCCCGATCCGAATGCCGTGGTGGCGGCGATTGATGAGATTGCGTCCCACATGCGCGACGGGCAGCTCGTGGTGTTGCGCAGCACCGTCTACCCGGGCGTGACGGCGATGGTCGAACGCCATCTCGCCGGACGAGGCCTCAACGTCGACGTCGCGTTCTGCCCCGAGCGCATCGCCGAGGGTAAGGCGATGGAGGAATTACGCTCCTTGCCACAAATCATCGGCGCTTCCACGGAGACCGCTCGGGTTCGTGCTCGTGCTCTGTTTGGGACGCTCACGCAGACGCTCCTTGATACCACGCCCGAAGAGGCCGAGCTTGCGAAGCTCTTTACGAATACGTGGCGCTACATCAAGTTTGCGACAGCCAACCAGTTTTTGATGATCGCAAACGATCACGGACTTGATTTCGATGTCATCCGGGACGCCTTGATGCATGACTATCCGCGCGCTGCAGATATGCCGCGTGCAGGCTTTGCCGCTGGTCCATGCCTGTTTAAGGACACGATGCAATTGGCGGCGTTCAACGACAATGGTTTTCAGATCGGGCATGCGGCGATGCTCGTCAATGAGGGGCTGCCACTCTATGTGGTGAGCCAGATCGAGCGCGACGTCAACCTCAGCGAGTTGACTGTCGGCATTCTCGGTATGGCCTTCAAGGCCGAGTCGGACGATATTCGCTCGAGCCTTTCCTACAAGCTGAAACGCATTCTGCGCTTCAAGGCAAAGCAGGTGCTCTGTACCGACCCGTACGTCACCGCTGCGACCGACGCTTCGCTCGTGCCACTTGAGGAGGTGCTGGCGCGGGCCGACATTCTTGTGATCGGCGCTCCGCACCCGGAGTACCGCGACCTCCAGACGGCGCTGCCGGTCAAAGACGTTTGGGGTATCACGGGGCGCGGGGTTCGCCTGTGAGTGACGTCAAACCGCGTGTAACTGTCGTTATCCCGGCCTATAACGAAGGCTCCGCGATTATCCCGCATCTGCGGCGCATGCTCGAATCGATCACGCTGCCGTGCGAGATTCTCATCGTCGTCGATACCGAGGACGACACGACGCTGCCTCCGGTGCGCGAGTACGCGCTCGCGCATCCAGCACTCCGCGTCATTGTCAGTGCCTACGGCCGTGGTCCGGCTCGGGCGATTCGCTTCGGCTTCGACCAGGCAACGGCCCCGGTTGTCGTTGTCACGATGGCTGATGGGTGTGATGATCCGCAGCAGATCGATGCGCTCACGCTGCTCGTCGAGCGTGGCGTGGTGATCGCCGCTGCCTCGCGCTACATGCGCGGTGGCCAGCAGGTTGGTGGTCCGCCACTGAAGGGAATGATGAGCCGGACCGCGGGACGCTCGCTGCAATGGTTCGCGCGCGTTGGTACCCACGACGCCACAAATAGTTTCAAGGCCTATAACCGCGACTTTGTGCGCGAGGTCGGGATCGAGAGCGATTCGGGATTCGAGATCGGCATCGAACTCGTCGCCAAGGCGCGTCGCCGCCGATTACCAGTGGCGGAAATTCCGACGATCTGGCTCGATCGGTCGTTCGGTGAGTCGAATTTCAAGACAAAAGAGTGGCTGCCGCGCTATTTGCGGTGGTACGTTCATGCATATGGTCCGAAGGACCAGGGGGAGTAGATCACGTGAGTCGCATCCTGATCACCGGCTCGGCCGGCTTCATCGGTGGATATGTCGTCGAGGAGTTGTTGGGTCGCGGCCATCAGGTCGTTGGTGTCGACAACTACTCCAAATACGGCCGGGTAGCCAAGAGCTACGACGATAATCCGTCGTATACGCTGATCGAGGGTGATGCCACCGATCCTGCTGTGATGAAGCGGGCGCTTAATGGTTGCGAACACTTCATCGCTGGCGCTGCGATGATCGGCGGAATTTCTTACTTCCACGAGTATGCATACGACCTGATCGCGACTAACGAGCGCATCATCGCCGCGGCCTGTGATGCTGCGATTGAGGCGCATAAGGCCGGTACCCTGCAGAAAGTCACGTACCTCAGTTCGTCGATGGTGTTCGAATCGGCCGACCGCTGGCCGTCCGTCGAGGGCGATGAATTGAAGGTGCCACCGCCGATCTCTTCCTACGGATTCCAAAAGCTCGCGGTCGAGTTCTTTGCTCGAGCTGCTTGGGATCAGTACAAGTTGCCGTTCACAATCGTCCGTCCGTTTAACTGTGTTGGCATCGGCGAGTCCCGTGCCCTTGGGGACGTCGAGATCCCGAGTGGCAACGTCAAGTTGGCAATGAGTCACGTTGTGCCAGATCTGGTGCAGAAGATCCTCAAGGGTCAGGACCCGCTGCATCTGCTCGGCGACGGCAGCCAGATTCGCCACTACACCTACGGTGGCGATCTCGCCCGCGGCATCGCCGAGTGCGTGGAGCGTCCCGAGGCACTCAACGAGGACTTCAATATCTCTACTGCGACGGGACATACCGTCTTGCAGCTTGCCGAGATCATTTGGCACAAGATTAAGGGTCCCGATGAGGAGTTCCGTTTCGTCAGCGACACGCCGTTTGAGCACGATGTCCAGCGCCGCGTGCCGAGCGTGGAGAAGTCCGAGCGTGTGCTTGGGTTCCGTGCCGAGACGACACTCGAAGATATGCTCGACGAGGTCATTCCTTGGATCGGGAACGCC
The DNA here is from genome assembly GCA_009694475.1 of Thermoleophilia bacterium. Classification (GTDB taxonomy): domain Bacteria; phylum Actinomycetota; class Thermoleophilia; order Gaiellales; family F1-60-MAGs149; genus F1-60-MAGs149. The sequence goes on along the minus strand of SHUX01000077.1, from coordinate 4,484 downwards.
ATCGAGGAAGGGGCGATCTAGGGGTGGATGGCGGCGGCCGCAATGTGCGCGACCGGCTGCCGACAATTCTCTTCTTGGCCGCGCTCGTTGTCGCCTTGATCGTGTTCGAGTGGTATGGCCGGCGCTTCTGGTTCGTCGGCGATGAGTGGAACTTTCTCGTCCGCAACCGTTTATCGGTAGACGACCCAAGCGCATTCGTGCGCACCCTGTTCCGCCCACACAATGAGCACTGGAGTGTTCTTCCTCGCCTCTGGTACTGGCTCGCGGACAGCATTTGGGGGCTGCGTACGTACACGCCGTATCTGACGGCCATCATCCTGCTGCACCTTGGGGTCGCCGCCTTGTTGTGGCGCTTGATACTCCGGCTCGGCGTGCAGCCGTGGATTGCGGCTGGTACAGGCGCTGTGATGGCGCTGTTGGGGCCTGGAGCGGAGAATATCTTCTGGGGGTTTCAGGTCGGCTTTGTCGGGAGTGCGTTTTTTGGACTGGCCGCGCTCCTCCTCGCAGATCACGATGGATGCGATCGTCGCCGTGACGGCCTAGCACTGCTCTGTGGTCTCGCCTCACTGCTCTGTTCGGGGATTGGAATTCCCTTTGTCGTCGGTCTTGGTATCGCTATCTGGTTTCGGCGTGGGTTACGGTCAGCCGTCGCCATCGTGCTGCCCTTGGCCGTCATGTTCGCGATCTGGTACGTCGCTTTCGGTCGGGCGAATGAGGCCAACACCGTTCCACGAGTGGGCCCGTCCCAGTGGCTGCCATACATCTTTGTTCAGGGAACAAACGCGATTGAGCAGATTTCGCAGATCCCGATGGTCGGCGGTGGGGTGATCGCGATTTTGATCATCTTTGTTGGCGTGCGCATTCGGCACGACTTCCGGGCACATGAGTTCCTCGCTCCGATGTACGGGTTGCTCGGTAGCGCTCTAGTGATGTCGATCACGACGGCAATCGGGCGTTCGAGTCTTGGCGCGGATCAGGCGCGATCGTCGCGCTACGTCTATCTCCTCGCCGTGATGCTGATTCCCGTACTCGCAGTCATGCTCGATGCGTTGCTGCGCCGCGATCGACGAGCCATTATTCCTGTAGCAGTGTTTCTTGCGATCGCTGTCGTGGGATGCTTTACGGCAATCCCCCGTTTTGCTTTTGCACAGGGGCAGCAGGTGGCCCAGCAGAAACTGCTCATCCTCGCCGCGGCATCGGATCCATTGATGCAGCGTTTTGCTCCGGAGGGGAACATTCCCGCGCCAGCACTCTCGCCGGATGTCAGCGTGGCCGCGCTGCGTGAGCGTTGGATCGACGGCGACCTGCCACAGTGGACAGCAGATGATGTTTCGCGTGATGCCGTGCGACTGAGCGCGCTGGTCGGCCTCAATCCGGCAACGTCGTTCGGCCCGATTGATCCTGTGCGCATCACCGGCAAGGGGTTTGAGCAAACTACTGCCCCTGATGGCTGTATCCGACTTTCTGCAACCGAGCCACATATCGAGGCTCGCGTGGCCGTCACGCCCGATAGCAGCGTCGTCATCTCGACGGCGTCGGGGGAGATCGAAATCGCGTCGCTGACCTTCGCTGCGGATCGTCAGCATCCTGTCCCAGTCGTGGTTCCCGGAGGCCAGTCCACAGCGGTGACTGTCGTAGCACCAGCCGAACTCGCGATGGTACTGGCCCGGATCGGGGCTGCGGTCACGATCTGCGGCGAGTCGTAGGTCGATGACTAGTCTGCTCGTGGTCGCAACGTTCTGCGTGGCCGCTGTCGGCATCACGCATTTGGCGCCTAATCGCGTGTTGCGAGTGCTCTGGGTGCTGCTGCCGTTTCTAATTGCGATCGCTTTGATCGCCTACGCACGACGTTCGTCGATCTATCTACAGGCACCAATCTCCATCGACGAAGCACAGTTTCTTGCCGATGCGATTAAGGTCTCCTCAGGCCAGTGGGTGCCGTGGGTCGACTTCGACACGGGAACCGTTGGCTTTGTGATTCCTTATGGCCTTGTCCCGATCGTAATAGGCTTTCCGAGCGACCCGTACTTCGCCTCGAGAATCCTGGCAATCGTCTGTGCGGCGGTCTGGGCATTTGGCAGCATGCTTGCGTTTCGGACGACCCTAGCACCAGGCATCAGTCTGGTCTTGGCGGCTCCACTGATCCTCATTGCTGGGCTGCCGGGAAGTGGTGACCTGCTCACCTTTTCGTCCGAACTTTTACCGCTTGCGCTTGCGTTTGGTGGCTTTGGTGTTGCGCTGTATGCCTCCTCGAAACAGCGATCACTGTGGCTCACGGCGATCGGCTTTCTGATGATCGGACTCGTTCCGTTTGCGAAGCTCCAAGTGGCGCCGGTTGCGTTGCTGCTCGCCATCATCGCGATCACTCAGGGGCTTGCGTTTCCGGTGCTTTGGCGCGACAGGCGTCGTACGCTTGTCGCGCTTACAGCGGGGCTTGCCCCGCTTGCAGCGGTGCTCCTCGGGATGATTGGTTCGCCTGTGTTTCGCGGCCGTGTTCGCGATGTTGTGGCCTTTACCCAGTCCTACACCGCGGGGGGCGATCCATGGCAGACCACGCTGCGATTCTTTTTCCGGGGTGAGGCCTTTTACGATCTCGCGCGGCTCTCGTGTCTAGCGGCCGTGATTGCAGCATTCATGGTCGTGCTCGTTCCCCAAATTCGCCAGCATAGGGGGCGGCGGAGTTTGGCACTGGTAGCGGTGATGGCGCCGATCGGGCTGATCAGCATGTCGTTGCCGGGGCGAGGCTTCCCGCACTATGTCTGGGTTGGCGCGGTACCGGCACTGTTTGGTGTGCTCGCGCTCGCTGCTGTCGTGCTGTCACTGTTGGCGCGATATCGGCAGCGAAATGTGATCGTCGTCGCCGCGGCGGTTGTGCTCGTGATCCTGTTGCCGTCTGCAGAGCGCGTGCGCGAGGCTCTGCAGGTTCCGCCGTTGCAATTGACCCAGGACGTGTGGGATTCGACGCCGTGGTTCCCGCCGTCTGATCCACCAACGTCGATTACCGGTCTGGGCACGCCCGACCAGCTTGCGGTCAAGCGCGCCCTCGAGACGTGCCCCGGACCGATCGGTGTCTGGGGATGGGACCCCCAGATCCTCGTCGTGACGCACCGCCCATACCTTGGCCGTGGCAGTGTGGTGCCGCAGGAGGACATTCCCGCGCAGAGTGCGTGGGCGGGAGCGATGGTCGAGGGGCGTCCAAACTGCATCGTTGATGCCACGGGACCGACGCACTTCCTCTTTTCCTGCGGCGATGGGTGTGCTTTGCAAAACCAGACCTTTGCGGGACCCGTGCTGGAAGGCTATCACCGCATTCTCGATCTACCCGACTATCGCGTCTACAAACGTAGTGACAGTTCCTGAGGTGGGCATTTAGGCAGAGTGTGATGCCGCGGTGCGGCGGATCGCCTCGGGAAGATTTACGTGCGCACGACACCCGAGTTCGTCGGCAATGCGAGTGGTTGCGGGGACGTAGCGCGATCCGGCTCCGGTTGGAAGTGCTCCCTGCGCGAGGCCGGCAATCTCCACGTGGGCGTCGGGCGCAAGCTCTCGGCCGACAAGCTGTGCAAGTTCGCGGATCGTGATCGCCTCGTCAGAGCCGACGTTGTACGCCCGGTCAGGCAGCCCGCGCATGAGGATCGCGAGCAATTGCTCGATCATGTCACCCGCGTAAAGGTATGACCGCACCGCACTGCCATCCCCAGCCACGCAGATCGGGCCCCCTGCAATTGCGTCGCGGACGAAATTGCCAATCGCAAAGTGGGCGTCGAGTGGCAGGTGTGGTCCGACGAATGCGAAGAGGCGAGCGAGACGCAGAGAAGGCCCGCCGGCACGTGACGCAGCGAGTGCGATCGCCTCGGCGTCACGCTTGCCAAGGGCGTAGGCATTGCGTGCCTCGATCGCGTCTGGAGCCGGCTCAAATTCTTCAGGGGTGTGTTCCAGCCCTACTGGTTGTGGGCCGTAAATAGCGCCGCTGCTCGTGAAGAGCAGCGGGATCGAACCGCTCGGCTCTAGGGCTGCCAGCAGGCTTCTCATGCCCTCGACGATGGTGCTGCGCATCAGGTCGGGATTGTCGTCATTCAAGGCTGCGCTGGCCGGTGTGGCGGCATGGATGGCGACGTCGAATGGAGGCAGTAATGGTATCGCCGTCACGTCGCCGCGGATGACTGCCGCCCAGGCAGCGAGTTGTGGGCTGCGGTCGGCAAACCCTACCGGATCGCGTGTCAGGATCGTTGTGCGTATGCCCAAGTGCAGGCGCTGGTCGGCATGGCAGAGAGCCGAGACAAGCCATGTCCCGACGAAGCCCGTCCCACCCGTAATCAGGATGTCGGCCCCGCGAAGTGCTACGAGGTCACGCTCGGCGTGGGTCATGATTGCTTCGAGGTCTTCCGCGAATGTCCAGTCGGTCATTCTGCGAGCTCCAAGATAATCGTGGCGAGTTCGGCGGGGGTTTGCGCAATCCTGATTGCGCCCGCCTGCTTCAACTC
>SHUX01000076.1 GCA_009694475.1 Thermoleophilia bacterium | reverse complement strand
GGACTCGATCCGATGTTTAACCCGGATTGGTTTCTGACCGATGAGCAGAAGGCGCTGCGTGAGCAGTTGATCGAGATCTGCGAAAAGGAGATCCGTCCGCGTGCCGCGCAGAGCGATCGTGAGCTGATCTTTCCCCGCAAGAGCCTTGAAGCACTGGGTCCCTTCTTGGGCCTGACGCTGCCGAAGGAATGGGGCGGCCTCGGTCAAGGACACGCGATGCTGGTGGCAACCACCGAGACGATCGCGCGCTACGGCTGCGCCTCAACTGCGATGTGTTACACAATGCACATGGGCGCGGTCGAGTCGCTGCGCCTGACAGCCACCGAATGGCAGGTCGAGAACTACCTCAAGCGCATCGTGCCGGAGAAGTTGATCGGCACGCTGTCCTTCTCCGACCCGGAGACGGGCTCGCACTTCTGGTACCCGATCTCGTCGGGTGCCCGCAAGGTTGAGGGCGGCTATGAGGTATTGAAGAAGTCGTCGTGGACGACATCGGGCGGCTTCGCCGACTGGTATGTCCTGCAGACGACCTCGCCAGACTTCAAGGAGTATTCCGACCTGACCTGCTGGCTTGTGACGAACGATGAGGTTGAGTCTGGCCATGCCGAATGGGACGCGATGGGTCTTCGCGGCAACCAGTCTGGCTCGCTGCTCCTCGACTGGAAGTTCGTGCCGGACGAGCGCATGGTTGGCGCGGTCGGCGACGGCGCCTGGGCCAACGATGAGGCTGTCGACCCGTTCTTCCTGATCTCCTCGTCTGCCTGCTGGAATGGCATCTCGCTCGGTGCGATCGACATCTGCATCCAGCACACGACCCGCAAGGTCCACAAGGATGTCGGCATGCGCGTCTGCGATTACCCGACAATCCAGGACTCCGTTGGTGAGGCAATCATCGACACGAACGCTGTGCGCTGCATGCACTACTCGATCGCGGTCGCGATGGATGCTGTTACCGACAACGGTCAGCGTCGCCTCGAGCAGGCCGAGTACGCCCGTGGTAACTATCTGCATTGGCTCTGGCAGCTCAAGTTCGCGGCCGCCAAGAACTGTGGCCTCGTCGTTGACGAGATGATGCATTCGGCAGGTGGTACCTCCTACAAGAAGCAGCCGCTCGAGCTAGAGCGCTATCTGCGTGACGGCAAGGCTGGCTGGGTGATGGGACCGACCAACGAGGTACTGCGCCAGTTCGTCGGCAAGACCGCACTGCTCGGCATGGAGTCGCTCGACTACTGGAACCAGGTCGTCAACGAGCGCGCCGTCAAGAACGAGACGAAGAAGATGACGCCAGACCAGAAGAAAGCTCTGGCCGAGGAACTCCTCGCCGAGATCGCTCAAAGCTAGCGTAGAAAAGGCGGGGTCCTTGGCTGCCGGTATGTGCCGGGCGCCAAGGACCCCGATTTTTTAGAACGGCACCGACGCACGCTTCCGAACTCGGATCGACAGCCGTGAGCCTCGTGATCGCCGCCGCAGCGAACGCCTATTCACGTAACAGCGCAGTCGATGCGTGCGGCATCAGGCTCCACCTGTCCGTGGCGCGAGCAACGGGTGGGCCGGGACGACAAAGACAGGGTTTCTCAGACGACGAGCCAGAACCCCATTGCCTGATCCTCGGCAAGATTGCGCCACTCTGCCACGCCGGCACGTGAGGCAACAAGCACCTCACTCTCGCGAATAACCGGTGTCGTGCCATCGGTCATCGTGATCATCAGCAGGCCTTGCCCCAACAGCACGAGCTCGGTCCCACGCGGATGTGCTGGTGGCTGGCCGTGCGCACCGGGATCAAGCCGGAACTCGTACATACGGAAGTCAGCGTGGCCACCGTCAACCAGCGCCACACGTGACGCTCCACCGTGATGCGGGACCACCCGCCCTCGAATGTGGTATCCCGGCTCGGAATGTCCGACGATGAGCTCATCGAGCGTCACACCGAGCGCCGTCGCGAGACGTACCAATGTACTCACCGAAAGACCGCGCAGTCCACGCTCGGCCTGGGAGATCGCACTTGGCGAGACTCCCGCCAGCCCTCCGATCTGAGCCTGCGAAAGTCCTCGCTTAAGTCGCATTTTTGAAATCGCCAAGCCCAGCCGGCCCGCATCAGACACGACCTGCACCTGAGGGACCCCAGCGGCATCGACGTGGTAGGCGAGCGTCGTTCCAACGACATTAAGCGGACGAGCCTCCGCCTTCGTGATGACAATTTTTTCAGGCCCAACGCAGACCACGACCTGAGTGATCGCGTGGATCGCGTCTGCCAACACATCACTGACGCCTTTACCGAGCGCCCAGCAGGCGACGACACCAATGCGCAGCAGTGAAGGGCACACGCGAAAGAAGAACCGGCGGGCGCCATCTTCACCGAGCTTCGCAGCGAGCCTGGTCAGGTCGTCAAACACGATCAGGCCGCCAGGCCCGATCTCTCGACCATAGGCGACGACCTCGACGATCGCCTGATCCACATCCGCTGTAGCAACCGTGATGCGACGCGAGGTGGTCACGCCGGCGAACTTGCGCCCCTCTCCGAAAACCACCGCGCCGCAGAGCGTATATCCGGCCGCCTCGGCAAAGGCTCGCACGAAGGCATCTATGCCGTGATTGTCATCAGTCGCACGAAAGACGACATTGTCACCCCAGAAGACGCCTGTCAGGGCGTCGTCGAGGGCAGGCACCCCGCTGCTTGGGGAGGACGGTAGTTGCATAGATTTCCTTGTGCTGCCGATGAGCCTGTGACGCTGCCGACGATCACGCGCGATGCCAACCCTACGTGCAAGCACACCTGCGAGGGCCGGCATAAATCGGTCCTTGGGCCAGTACGACTATTACCATTGCTGTTGTTTTTTTATTATTTGTAAAGCATAGATACTAATGGGCACGATCTCTACACCTTCCATGCCTTGACAAACAATCGCGTCAACTGGTTGGCTGACGCTAGGCCGCAACCCAGCAGCCGGGAGAGAAGGAGGACGGCGTGAAGCCTCAACCTATCGATCGGGGGCATCGCTGATGGATACCGAAACCCTCAACACCATGGTCACCATGGACTCCAAGGTTCTCGCGGAGCAATTCTACTTCTTCACCGTGGCCATCATGTGGCTGATCCACGCGGGCTTCATGGCCTACGAGGCGGGCATTGCACGACGCAAGAACGTCATGGCTACAGCGCTCAAGAACATCCTCACGATCGCGGTCGTAACACCCGCCTTCTACTTCTTCGGTTGGGTCATCTACGGCTGCTTTCAACGTGGCTTCATGCCCACAGACCCCTGGGGCGATTCGGCAGAGGCCGTGTTCTGCGCCTCGACGATTCCCTGGGGCGATTACATGGGACCAAACCTCGCGGATAACCTCACAGGTGTCTTCTGGGCTGCGTTCCTCCTGTTCTCGTGGACGACCGGCTCGATCCTCTCCGGTGCAGTGATCGAGCGCATTCGGCTCTCGGCCTATCTGATTCTGACGGTAGTGCTCGGCTCGATCGTCTGGATCCTCGATGCAGCGTGGGGCTGGAGCGCCGGTGGCTGGTTGGTCACAGACTTCGGCTTCCACGATGCGATCGCCTCAGGTGTGGTGCACGGCGTCGCCGGTATCTTCGCGCTCGGTGTGCTGCTCCAGCTCGGTCCACGTCTCGGCCGCTACGACATCAAGGGCCAGATGCGTCGATTCATACCGCATAACCTCCACATGACCCTGTTGGGCTTGATGTTGATCTTCACGGGGTTCTACGGCTTCTATGCCGCCTGTCTCGTGATCACGTCCACGGCCTTCCCTGGCTGGCTGAACATCTACCTGAATCCGACGACCTTATCGGCAATTACCTTCACGATCACCGTAGGCTTCGCAGGCGGCTTCATTGGCGGCTACTTCGCGAGCAGAGGCGATCCGTTCTGGACCGTTTCTGGCGGGCTCGCTGGCGTGATCAGCGTTTCGGCGGGAGCAGACATCTACCATCCCTCACTTGCCTTCCTGCTCTCGGCGGGCACGGCGGCACTGGTGGTCTACGTCGGTGGCCTGATCGAACGGAAGCTGCGCATTGATGATGCGGTAGGCGCCGTCGCCGTCCACGGTGTGGCGGGTTTCCTAGGCCTCCTCTGGGTGGGTATCTTCGCCGCGGGCTATCCGACCGGTGTCAACAATATCCCATCGTCCCTTGAGGGGCAACTGATCGGCATTCTGGCGTTCTTCCCCTTGGCATTCCTACCGGGCTACATCATCGCTTGGGTTCTGAAGAAGATGAACCTGCTGCGCGTTCCCGTTGAAGTCGAAATTGCGGGTCTCGACAAGGCTGAATTCGGACAGGACTTCTATCCAGAGTACGCGTCGGCACAGGAACAGGTGATCGACAGTGACGGCACGCCAGTCAATGCCGACGCCATTACCCGCCAAGCAATCAAGGAATTGGTGCGCTGAGATGATCGAACTACTTTGCTCTATGGCACTGCTTGGCGTCGTGGTCTTCGCGGCAGCCAAATGGAAGCTACGCGCTCAGTCCACACCACATCGAGAAAACGGAGGTGATGCTGTATGAACACCGCTCCGGACAGTGTCGACCAAAATGGTCTGACCGACGCCGTCGGTGCGTTCTTCACCTTTGGTCCCGGCGGGACAATGGGGATCTACGTGTTGACCGTGCTCGGAATCCTCTTGCTGGCGGGCGCTCTGGTTGCATGGGTGCATACCGAGAATCGCCGCCTACTGGAATTTGCGAGTCAACACCCCCAAAGCAGTGGCGGGACCATGACAAGTCAACACCCCCAAAGCAGTGGCGGGACCATGACTGGATCGGAGGTCTGAGATGCCGAAGGAAAAACAAGCACAGTTTCGTCCAGAGCAGTTACCTCCCCGGGCCTTCCACCTGATTATCGTCGCGGCTGCCGTTGCGTCGGCGGTCGTTGCAGGGATCTGGAAGGCGATCGGCTAGACATCCCCATACCCCTCGTGGGACGGGTTTAGAGACGGAGGTCCGATTGCAAAGCGCGATCGGGCCTCCGTTACTTTGCCGGGGTACACCTCCCACCTCGGTCGCGCACGCGACGGTGGCAACCACAACTGTTGCCCTGAGGGCATCGCGAGGACTACTGCGTCGATTCGACACGATTGATCGTGCCATCACGCGCGTCGATGACAAACGTGCGTGCCGTTCCGTCGGCAGCCTTGACGCCAACCACCCACGCCGGACGTTCATCGATACCCTGCCGCACGAAGCGAATCTGGCTCTCAACGACGGGGAACCCAGCATTCTTCGTCGCAATGGCGACAGCGTCAGCCTGTTTGATCCAAGGCTCTGAGCTGCAGGTTCGCGCGCTGATCGCAACTGCGATCAATACAAGGGCGACTACCGGCAGCACCACCTTCGCTGGACGCATGCGCCGAGGAGCCGTCTCTCCGGATCGAGCCGCACCTTCAGGCACGTTGGCGCTTGCGATAGATAATCCAGCCCTTCATCAAAATCCAGCCCGGAATGTAGAGCAAGATCACAAAGAGGATCCACCAGAACACGACGATCGTGCGGAGTTCCAGCGTACGCAGATCCAACCAGGCAACAAACCCCAGACCGGGCACCGTCAAGAGCAGCCACCAAGGAATGTTCGTTAGGAAAAGAAAGATCAGCATGTAAGCGAAGTATAGAGAGGCCCGGCATTGGGTGCAATCATCGCTGTAGCTGCCATCCGTTCGCCGCTGGCATGAACGACAGCCGACACGGACGTCTCAATACGCCGGTGGGCAGACTCGGCCCGCGGGCTATCCAAATATCAAGGCTAATCGGAAAAGGTCATGTCAACGGACGTGACACGCGCGCGGATGGGGAGTGCTCTCCAGGCGACCCACCAAACAAGCCCCACGGCCCGACCAGCTGGTTGGGACGCCGGGGTTTGGTTCGTGCCCTAAAACAGCCCGAGCACCGTACCGTCGGGCGCGAGGTCAATCTGGTTGGCGGCCGGTTCGGCACCAAAGCCTGGCATCTGGAGCATGTCGCCACACAGCGGCACCAGCATGCCGGCACCCGTGTACGAGCGAATATCACGGATCGGCACGGTGAAGCCCGTCGGGCGGTTACGCAGCGTCGGGTCGTGTGACAACGACAGGTGCGACTTCGCCATACAGATCGGGAGGTGAGCGATGCCCTCCTTCTCGAAGCGGGCAATCGCCGCCAGGGCCGCGGGTGCAAGGTCGATGCCGTCAGCGCCGTAGATGGTCTTGGCGATGCGCTCAATCTTCGTGGCGACCGGCTCCGAGTCCTCGTAGAGCAGCTTGAAGTCCGAGGGGGCCTCGGCGGCGGCGACGACGATCTCGGCAAGCTCGGTCGTGCCTTCACCACCGGCACCAAAGCCGTTGTGGATCGCGGCACCGTAGGCGCCGGCCTCGAGCGAGAGTGTCTTGATCAGTTCGAGCAACTCCTGCTCATCATCAGGCCGGGTGTTAACCGTGACGACGGGTTGAATGCCGAAGGCGCGGACGTTCTCGATGTGCTTGGCCAGGTTGGCCATACCGATCTCGACCTCAGAGCGCATCTGCGCCATCTCGGCCGTCGTCTTCCAATCGCCACCACCGTGATGTCGCAGCGCGCGCACCGTCGCAACGATCACGACAACATGCGGCTTGAGCCCACCAACACGGCAGACGACATCCATAAACTTCTCCATCCCAAGGTCGGCAGCAAAGCCAGCCTCGGTGATCAGGTACTCGCCGAGCTTGAGTCCAATCCGATCGGCGATGATCGAGTTATTGCCGTGCGCGATATTGGCGAATGGCCCGCAATGCATCAGACAGAGCTGACCTTCGAGCGTCTGCACGATGTTCGGCTTGATCGCATCGCGCAAGAGCACAGCCATCGAGCCGGCGGCCTTGATGTCCTCAGCAGTGACAGGATCGCCAGCCTTGGTGTAGCCCACCGTGATCGCACCGAGCTTACGGCGTAGGTCTGGCACGTCGGTAGCGAGCGCCATGATCGCCATCACCTCGCTCGCCGCCGTGATATCGAAGCCGGACTCCGCCGGGATGCCATTCTTGGCACCACCAAGGCCCGTCACGATGTTGCGCAGCGAACGGTCCGTCACGTCGATCGCACGACGCCAGGTGACGTTGGCGATCTGTGGGCTGTGACCGTGGAAGATGTGCGCGTCGACGAGTGCTGACAGCAGGTTGTTAGCGGCCGTAATGGCGTGGACGTCGCCGGTGAAGTGCAGGTTGAGGTCCTCCATTGGCACGACCTGGGCGTAGCCACCACCCGCTGCACCACCCTTGACTCCGAAGACGGGGCCAAGCGACGGCTCGCGGAGCGCAAGCATCGCGCGACGACCGATCTTGCCCATGCCCTGCGTCAGCGAGACGGACGTCGTCGTCTTGCCCTCACCGGCTGGCGTCGGCGTAATTGCCGTGACGTTGATGATCTTGCCATCCGGGCGATCTTTCAGGCGATCAAGAATCGAAAGTTCGACCTTGGCCTTGTAGCGTCCAAAAAGTTCGAGCTCATCTGGCTCGATACCGTACTCAGCAGCAATCTCTGCGATCGGGCGGAGCACGTGCTCCTGGGCGATTTCAAGGCTCGACTTCATCGGTTCGACATACTCCTCGGAGGCGTTACGGCTAGAAAACTAGAGGGAAACTAGCGTGATCCACGCAATTGCTGCGCCAGCCGCGCACCACCTGCGAAAACACTCATATGCAGGCTACAGGCCGCGTGAACGCGCGACAGGGGGACGTAGGTACAGCAAACACCCACCCTAGTGTGTATACCTTCCACAATGCAGACCACAAACCCGCCCTCTACCCTTACCTAACTGTGAGCCACTTCCATATAAAAACCCCATTCGGCTACCGACCCGTCAGCGAGTTCTCGTACGGCGGAGAAGTACGCCCCCCACTCGCCCCCGACGCAACTGACGAGGAGGCGATTGACCACCTCTGGCTTCGCACCAACGCCAATGGTGTTCAGCGGGAGCGGTGGTTCCACGCCAGCGGCACGCGTCGTTGGTACACCATCGTTCGCGACACGCGCACGAATCTCGTCCTGGCTCAGCCAGGCGAGGAGTATCAGGAGGGTTCGGCGTGAGTATCGAGTTCGAAGGGCGCGATGTCGCCATCCAGCCAGGCGACTCGCTTGCCTCGGCGCTTTATCGAGATGGCGTCCGCGTCTTCTCCCGCTCCTTCAAGTATCACCGTCCCCGCGGCCTCTATTGCCTTTCGGGTGACTGCCCAAACTGTCTCGTCACGGTCAATGGCGAAGTCAACGTCCGCGCCTGCCAGTGTGCAGCCAAGGACGGCCAGGTCGTCTCGCGTCAGAACGCGTGGCCCTCGGTCGACCGCGACGCGTTGAACGTGATCGACAAGATGCATCCGCTGATGCCCGTCGGCTTCTACTACAAGACGATGGCTAAGCCGAAGTTCGCCTGGCCCCTCGCAGAGGGCGTCATCCGCCGCGTCGCCGGTCTTGGCTTCTCGGACAAGTCCGATGCGCCGATCGAGATCGACCGCGTCAATCGTCACCCCGACGTGCTCGTGATTGGTGCTGGCGTTGCTGGCCTCGCCGCCGCTATTGCTGCCGCCGAGGGTGGCAAGCGTGTGATGGTCATCGATGAGCAGTGGACGCCTGGTTCGTGCGTTGCCGCCGGCCCGACCAAAGAGGCAATCGATCGCCTCGCCGCCACGGCTGCCAGCAATCCTGGCATCGAGGTCTCAAGTGGCACGGCTGCAATCGGTATCTACGAGGGCCCGATGGTCCTCGCGCTGGCCGAAGACCACGTCGCGCACATCCATCCGCAGGCAATCGTGATTGCTGCTGGCGGCATGGAGGTCCACCGGATCTTCCCGAACAACGATCTTCCGGGCATCTTTAT
>SHUX01000075.1 GCA_009694475.1 Thermoleophilia bacterium | reverse complement strand
CGCCCGTGGGAGATCGTCAACGTTCCGACGGTCTGCACCGGCTGCGCGACGGGTTGCAACACCTGGTCAACGCTGCGCGAAGGCAAGGTCGAGCGCATCCTCTCGCGCAATCACCCCGATGTCGACGAAGGCTGGCTCTGCGACAAGGGGCGCTTCGCGCGCTACGAGCCGCGCGACGAGCGCATCGCCACGCCACTAGTACGTACCCTGACGGGCCTCGAACCTGGCGAGTGGGACGACGTCCTCCGCACGACGGCTCAGCGCCTGCGCCACTTCTCGGCCGTTCAGGGTGCTGGTGGTGTTGCGATCGTGACGGGCGGCGCATTGACGAACGAAGAGGCGCTGGCCTGGAAGGCGATCGCCGACACGCTCGAGGCCCGTACGGCCTCGGCGCCGATTGCCGCTGCCGCCGATTGGGACCGACTCGACGCCTACCTTGCACCGCTCGCCGCGATCGATCTGGCCGACGCCGTCGTCGTGATCGGCGATCAGGAGCCGACGGACCGCGCTGGCACGATCGACCTACGGATCCGCAAGGCGCGCCGCAACGGTGCGCGCCTGACGATCGTCGGTCCGGGTGGCACGGCGCTCGAGCCCGACGCTCAGCAATTCCTCCGCACACTTCCGGCCACCGGCTCGGCGCTGCTCGCAGCGCTCACGGCTGCTGTCGTCGAGGCGGGTGGTGCGCATGTGCGCAGCGACGCCAAGACGGCTGGTGGGGTCGAGGTGCTCGCCGCTCAGGCCGGAGCCGATGCAGCCGAGATCCGCGCACTGGCAGGCACACTCGTGGCAGCAGAGCGCCCGGTACTGGTCGTCACCGACCATGTTGCGGCGACCGAAATTGAGGCACTGGCCTGGGCCCTCGGGCTCGACCAGACCGACGGTGGCGTGTTGCCGTTGCCAGTTGGTGCAAACGAGCGCGGCGAGCGAGCAGTTGGCCTCGTCGGAGGTTGGGACGAGGTTCTGCCCGCCATCGAGTCGGGCGCTGTGCAGGCAATTGTGCTGGTGGGTTGCGACCCCGTCGTCGAGAGCACGGACGGTGAGCGCTGGCAGATGGCACTCGCACAGGCCGAGGTCGTCATCTCGGTCGCGGCCTTCACCAATGGCGTTACCTCGCAGTCGCAGTTTGTGTTGCCGCTCGATGTTGAGCACGAGCGCGATGGCTCGGTGATCAACCTCGAGGGTCGCGTACAGCGCGTCCGCCCGTCACTCGCACCTGTCAGCGGCGTACCGCTGATCGACTGGACAAGTCGCCTTGCGGGCTTTCTCGAGATCTCCACACACGCGACGTCTGCCAAAGCTTTCAATGCACTTGCCGCTGACAATCCGGCCTTCGCCGGTCTCGCCTGGGGCGAGCTCGGCGATCGTGCCCCGCTCAACCGCACGCGTCCCACTGCCACCGCACCGACGGGTGCAGTGGTTGTCGCCGCGCCGGCTCCCGCCCCGGCCGATGGTGCCTTCCACCTGATCGCACCACGCCCGCTGTTTAGCGGCGCGGCGGTCGAGCACACCGCCTCCCTCGCACACCAGCGCGCTCCGATCGTCGTCGTCGCACACGCTGATGCTGAGCGGCTTGGCATCAAGCGCGGCGACGATGTGGCCGTACGCCACGCCGCCGGTGAGCACGTTGGCGCTGCCCGCATCTCGCGGCGCCTCTTGCCGGGTTCGGTGCGCATCAACTGGCGTGGTGCCGCGGGCACCGGTTCGACAGCCGTTGTAGGAGCCCAGTAGAAGCAATGGTCGACGGTGTCATCATCACGGTCATCAAGTCGCTGGTCTTGGCCAGCGTTCTGATGGGCTTCTTTGCCTACATGACGTGGGTTGAACGCAAGCTGATTGGACGTTTTCAGGCCCGCTATGGCCCGAACCGCGTGGGACCGTACGGACTGATGCAGCCGATCGCTGACCTCGGCAAGATGCTGCAAAAAGAAAACATGATCCCGGAGATGGCGCATCGCAAGCTCTACATCGCAGCACCGTTTATTGCGATGACCTGTGCAATTGGCGCCTTTGGGCTACTGCCTTTCGGTAACGTGGCGACGATCCCCGGCACGGACTGGACGATCCACCTCTACATCGCAGATACCAGTGTGTCGCTGCTCGTTGTCGCCGCGATCGGCTCACTTGGCTTCTACGGTCTGATGATCGGTGGCTGGGCGTCGAGCTCGAAGTACGCCCTGCTCGGTGGCATGCGCGCAATCGCGCAGCTCGTCTCGTACGAGGTCGCGTTCACGCTCGCCGTGATCGGCGTAATCATCCAAGCCAGTTCGCTCTCGTTCGTCACGATCGCGAACGCCCAAGAGCACCTCTGGTACATCATTCCGCAGTTCCTAGGCTTCCTCGTCTTCTTCGTCGCGGCCGTCGCCGAGTCGAACCGCCCACCCTTCGACCTGACCGAAGCCGACGGCGAGGTCGTCGCCGGCTACCACACCGAATACGGCGGCATGCGCTACGCGATGTTTGCCGCCGCCGAGTTCATCAACGCAATCACCCTGTCGGCACTTGGCGCCGTGCTCTTCCTCGGTGGGCCCAGCGGCCCGTTCTTGCCGGGACCGATTTGGATGATGCTCAAGATTGGTGCCTTCCTGTTCGTGCTGATCTGGATTCGTGCCACGCTGCCGCGTGTGCGATTCGATCAGCTGATGAAGATCGGTTGGAAAGTACTCTTGCCGGTGGCCACCCTCAACCTGCTGCTGACCGCCGTCGCAGTCGTGTACCTCTAGGAGGCGGACGATGCTCGATCAGGTAAAGGGCTTCTCGACAACATTCCGGCATCTCTTCCAAAAGCCGATCACGCAGCAGTATCCCGAGTACAAGCGTCCGGTCTATCCGCGTTTTCGTGGTCGGCACCAGCTGCATCGCCACGAGAACGGACTCGAGAAGTGCGTTGGCTGCTCGCTCTGCGCCGCGGCCTGCCCGTCCGACTGCATCCGCGTCGTGCCAGCCGAGAACACGCCGGACAATCGCGTCTCCGCAGGCGAGCGGTATGCCCGCATCTACGAGATCAACATGGCGCGCTGCATCTTCTGTGGCTACTGCGAGCTGGCCTGCCCGTTCGACGCGATTACGCTCGGTAACGATTTTGAGTTGTCGGAGATCTCGCGCGAGGCCCTCGTCTACACCAAGAGCATGCTGCTCGAGAAGCCCGCGCTCCGCACACCCTCGCAGGCCGTCGATCCGTACGATGTGCCGTCGCAAGAGATTGAGCGCGTGCTTGGCATGTACGACATCACGACGGCCACCAACCCAGAAGGCGCCGAGTAGTGGACATCGTTGTCTTCTTTGTTGCCTCTGGCTGTGCGATCGCCTCCGCGATCGCCGTAGTCGCCCAGAAAAATCCGTTCGTGTCGGCGCTCGCACTGCTCGCCAACCTTGCTTCGCTGGCGGCCTTGATGCTTCTACTCGAGGCCCAGTTCGTCGCCGCCGCGCAGATCATTGTTTACGCCGGTGCCGTGATGGTGATGTTCCTGTTCGTGATTGCTTACGTTGGCCCGCGCGGCGAGATCGGTGGCGGCGTTCGCAAGCCCTGGCTGGTCGCGTTGTCCGTGTTCGCAGCCCTGCTGATTGCCGTTGAGGTGATCGTCGTCGTGTTTGGAGCGAGCCTCGGCGCAGTCGCGTCGGTCGACACCGACTACGGCAGTCCCGCCGCGATCGGGAAGGCGCTCGTGACTGATTATCTACTTGCCTTCGAGGTCGTCTCGGTGATTCTCTTCATGGCCGCTGTCGCGGGTGTTGTCTTCGGCACCGGCGGTCGGCCAGTGCGACTCAGCACTGAGCAGGTCTTGGCCAAGGAAGGCGAGTCTGCAGTTGCGCGTCGCCGCGAGGCCTCGCGCGCCGCACTCGACGCTGCGCGCGACTCGACAACGGGGGAGAGTGCACGATGAGCGTCGGTATCCCTCTCTTTCTCGGCGTCAGCGCGATCCTCTTCACGATCGGCCTAATCGGCGTGTTGCTGCGCCGCAGCCCGCTGACAATCCTGCTCTCGCTCGAGGTCATGCTCAACGCCGTCAACCTCAGCCTCGTCGCCTTCTCGCGCCAGATTGGCGGGTCAGACGGGCAGGTCTTCGCCCTCGTCGTGATGGGCATTGCGGCGGCCGAGGTCGTAGTTGGTCTTGGCCTCGTGGTTGCCATGACACGACGCTCGATGGTGCTCGACACCGACGAACTGCGGACGCTGAACGGCTGAGTCAATGACCGAACTCGTCTGGATCACCCTCGCCCTGCCCCTAGTAGGAGTCGCCTTGCTCGCACTCTTCGGCAACAACCTGCCGGCGCGGGGCGCGGGCCTGTTTGCATCGCTAATCATGCTGGCCGCGTTCGTCACCGCCGCGGTCGCGTTGATCCTGCTGGCCAACAGACCAGAGGATCAACGCCAGGTCACAGAGACGGCGTGGACGTGGCTCTCGGCTGGCGATTTCCGTGTCGGCTTCGACATCTGGTTCGACGAGTTGACGGCCCTAATGCTCGTGATCGTGACGGGCGTCGGTTTCCTGATCCACGTCTTCTCGATCGGCTACATGAAGGGCGATTTGCAGGAGCGCCGCTTCTTCGCGTACATGAACATGTTCGTGTTCTCGATGCTGGTGCTGGTTGTCAGCGGCAACCTCGTCCAGCTCTTGATTGGCTGGGGCCTCGTCGGCCTCTCGTCGTACCTGCTGATCGGCTTCTGGCATCACAAGACGTCTGCCGTCAAGGCCGCCAAAAAGGCCTTCATCATCAATGCCATTGGTGATGTCGGTCTCGCCGTCGGCATCTTCCTCCTCTTCGTCGACCTCGGCACGGTCTCGTACAGCGGCGTCTTCGCCTCGGCCGACACGCTGAGCGAGACGCAGGCCTCGATCGCCTGCCTCCTCCTGCTCGTCGGTGCGCTGGCGAAGTCCGCGCAGATTCCGCTCCACACCTGGTTGCCCGACGCAATGGAGGGTCCGACGCCCGTCAGCGCCCTGATCCACGCGGCAACGATGGTGACCGCCGGTGTCTACCTGATCGCGCGAATGAACCCGCTCTTTTTCTACGCGCCAAAGGTGCTCGACCTGATCGTCATCATCGGTGTCATCGGCCTGCTGATGGCTGGCGCGATTGCGATTGTCCAGACGGACATCAAGCGCATCATCGCGTTCTCTACGATGAGCCAGATCGCCTACATGTTCGTCGGTGTCGGGCTTTCCGCCTACTGGGCTGGCATCTTCCACCTGTTCACGCACGCCTTCTTCAAGGCGCTGCTCTTCATGGGTGCGGGCCTCGTGATCCACGCGCTCAACGGCGAGCAAGATACGCGCAACATGGGTGGCCTTCGCAAGTTGATGCCGAAGACGTACTTCTGTTTTCTGATCGGCGGTCTGGCCCTGACCGGTATTTTCCCGTTCTCGGGTGGCTTCTCAAAGGACGCGATCCTGAGTGCCGGTCTCCACGTCGATTCGACGATTGGCTGGATCGCCTACGGCGGCGGCCTCGTGGGGGCACTGATGACGGGCATCTACACCTTCCGCCTGATCTTCCTTGTCTTCCATCGCCGCCTGTCGCCGTACGCCGAGAAGGTTGCCCCGCCACTGATCAAGCACCATGGCGAGGGCCCGCGCTCGATGCTCTGGCCGGTCTACATCCTCGCGCTGGGCGCGGCCTTCCTCGGGCTGCTGCAGATCCCTGGTCTAACCCACGTGATGAGCAGCTGGCTCGAGCCGATCTCGCCGAACGGCATGATCGAGGCAACGGCGGGTCAAGAGTGGCTGACGACGCTGATCGGCTCGCTTGTCGGCGTCGTCGGCATCATCATCGCTGCACATCTCTATCTGCACGAGAGCGACGCGCCCGACCGCATTCGTCTCGGTCGTGGTCGTCTGATCGCCCGTGCGCTCGAGCGCCGCTGTTACTGGGACGACCTCTACGAGTGGATGTTCGAGCGCCCAACCCAGTGGACTGCGAGTTTCTTGAATCGCGATGTTGACGCGACGGCCTTCCGTTGGTTGCCGACGGACGGCATCGGCACGATCACCGCCTTCTTTGGCCGCAGCGTCGTCGTTCTGCAAAACGGCATCGTGCGCTCGTACGCGCTCGTCTTTGCCGTCGGCATCGCAGGCTTCCTGCTCTACCTCTTGGTGCGTGGCACGTGATCACTATTTCCACGCTGATCGCGGTCCCGGCAATTGCCGCCGTTGTGCTGCTGGTGATCCCGTTTGCGCGGCAGGCTGCGGGCTACCTCGCACTGCTCGTCTCGCTGGCGGTACTGGGCGGCGTGATCGGGTTCATCTACCGTTTCGAACCCGTAGCGGGCTATCAGTTCTCGGATAATATTTCGTGGATCGCGCCGCTTGGCGTGCGCTGGCATGTCGCCGTCAATGGCGTCTCGTTGGCCATGATTGCCGTCACTGCGCTAATCACAACCTGTGCGCTCGGCTTTGCGCTGTGGGCCAAGCGCGATCGATCTCATGCCTCCTTCGCGTTGATTCTGATGACGGAGGCCTTCCTCTTTCTCGTCTTTGCCGCGCGCGACCTATTCGCGTTCTACGTCGGCTTCGAAGGCATGTTGATCCCGCTGCTCGTCTTGCTCGTGGTCTGGGGTGGACCTAGCCGTAAGGTCGCGACGCTGCAGGTGATCGCCTACACCGCCTTCGGCACGCTGCTGATGCTGCTCGCCATCCTCTATCTTGGTCTGACCGCGCCAGGCGGCCCGAACTTCGACATGGAAGCGGCGATTGGGCGCGGTAACGACTGGGTCTTCTTCGCCTTCGCGATCGCCTTCGCCATCAAGTCGCCGCTGTTCCCGTTGCACGGCTGGGTCTTGCCGGCCTATCGCCAGGCTTCGCCGGAGGTCGCCGCGGTGCTCAGCGGCGTCGCCTCGAAGGCAGGCGCCTTCGCCTTCCTCGCCGTGCTCGTCCCGCTATTTCCCGCCCAGTCCGAGCAGTACGCCTGGCTGTTTATCGCGCTCGGCACGATCGGCTTCCTTTGGGGTTCACTGCTTGCCTTCCGCCAGCCTGACGGGCGTGGCGTCGTGGCGTACTCGTCGATCGCGCAGATGTCCTTCATCGTGCTCGGCATCTTCCTCTTGTCGGACCGAGGCGCAACCGGCGCGACGTTCCAGATGGTCAACCACGCGCTCGTCTCGGCTGCGCTCTTCTTGGTCGTTGGTTGGCTCGAGACACAGGTCGGTAGCGGTTATTTTGCACAACTCGGTGGCCTTGCTCGCCGTCGCCCGGTGCTCGCCACTGTCTCGATGGTGTTGGGCATGGCGGCCCTCGCCGTGCCGGGCTCCAGCGTCTTCGCCTCCGAGTTCTTGATCATGCTCGGCGCCTTCGAGAGCCACTGGTGGCTCGGTGCGATCGTCGCACTCGGCGCGGTGCTCGCCGCGATGTACATGCTGCGCTGGATCTCCGCGATTCTGCACGATCGCGAGAGTGCGTTGGCCGGCACGCTCAATCCGCCCGACCTTAAGCAGGGCGCACTGATGGCGATCCTGCCACTCGTGCTCGTGCTGATTGGCCTCAGCATCGCCCCCGCGCAGTTCACGGATCGTGTCGATGCATCGGCACACGCGTTGATTAGCGCCGCAGCGAAGGAGGCCGGTCGATGATCAAGGCTCCCGACGTCAACTGGTTGGCAATTGCGCCCGAGATGGCGCTGATGATCGGTGCCTTCGTCTTGCTGTTGCTCGCCTCGTTTGTACGCGGCCGCGACCGTGGGCTCGGCACCTTTGTTGGGCTGATCACCCTGCTGGTCTCGGCCGGCTTCGCGATCAACGCGTGGTCTGAGCCCGCCACCACGACCATGGCGGGCGCGGTGCAGATCGACCAATTGACGCAGGTCGTGACGGTCCTGATTGCTGGTTGTGGGATTCTGACGCTGCTCGTCTCGTTCGGCTGGAATCGCCTGCGTGAAAACGGTGCCGAGTTCGTCGCGCTGCTGCTCTTGGTCGCTGCCGGCATGGATCTGATCGCCGCCTCGAACTCGTTTGTCACCCTGTTCGTGGCACTCGAGCTCTTCTCGCTCTCGCTCTACGTCCTCTGCGCTTTCGATGGCAAGAGCAAGGCCTCGCTCGAGAGTGGCTTCAAGTACCTCGTGCTTGGCACGATCGGATCGATGGTCCTTGTCTATGGCGCTGCGTTCCTCTACGGCGCAACCGGCTCATTCGGCTTCGAGGCGATCAACACGGCGCTCAGCAAGGCGGGCTCGGGCGACGCGCTCGTCATCCTTGGCACCGTCCTCGTCCTGATCGGTCTCGCCTTCAAGATCGGCGTGATGCCATTTCACATGTGGGTCGCCGATGTCTATGAGGGTGCGCCGACGAACGTCACGGGCTTCATGTCCGCGGCCACGAAGATCGCTGCCTTCGTCGTCCTCGCGCGCGTGCTGCTCGACGCCCTGCCGGCGATGCGCGATACGTGGGCGCCTGCCCTGATCATCATCGCGGTTGTCACGATGATTCTCGGCAACATCTCGGCACTCGTCCAGACGAACCTCAAGCGCATGCTCGCTTACGCCTCTGTGGGAGCCGCTGGTTTCGGACTGATTGCGATCATCGTCGGCGGTGCGGCTGGCACACGTGGGCTGATCTTCTATCTCGCCGCCTACGCGCCGATGGCAATTGGCGCCTTCGCCGTCATTTCGCTGCATGAGCGCGACCATAAGGGCATCGCGACGCTCGATTCGATTCGCGGCTGGGGCTTCGATCGACCAGTGGCTGCCGTCAGCATGATCGTCTTCTTACTCGGCTTCGCGGGCTTCCCCTTGACGGTTGGCTTTATCGGTAAGTTCGTCGTGCTCGGTAGCGCGGTTGAGGGCAACTACGCCTGGCTGGGTGTTGTCGCGGTGGTCGCCTCAGTGATCAGTCTTGGCTATCTGCTGCGGATCATGCTGGCGATGTTCGATCGTGGCGCAAAGAGCGGCGTGATGATG
>SHUX01000004.1 GCA_009694475.1 Thermoleophilia bacterium | reverse complement strand
CAGCGCGCGATTCTCAAGCCCACCTATCGCCACACCGACGGTACCCTCGGTCCGCCGCAATACCTCCAGCCTGGTTCCTATACGGTGGTCGACGGGTTGCTCTGCCTGCAGACCGAGGAGTTACGGCGGCGCTTTGACTGCACGGTCTATATGGATCCACCCGAGGAGATTCGGCGCGCCTGGAAATTGCTTCGTGACACGACGCGACGCGGCTACACGACGGACGAGGTGCTTGATGAGATGGATCATCGCGAGCGGGACTCGGTCAAGTGGGTGCGGCCACAGCGCGCGTTCGCCGATCTCGTGATCACCTTTCGCCATGGTAGTCGCCCCGAGGAGAAGAACCTCGACGCGGAGATCCTGCTGAGGCCCACGCTCCCACACCCCGATCTTTCGGGACTTGGTGGAGAGGGGCCAGACGACCTCACAATCACCTCAATGCCGCATGGTGAGCAGTTGCTGAATGTGCCAGGGATTCTTCCGCCGGGCCGCGCACAGGAAATTGAAGAGGCAATCTGGGATCGCCTGCACTTCGCCCGCCATCTGCAACTTGACCGGCTTGGACAGTTCACCCGCGGCATGGATCTCTATCGCTCCGATGCGCTCGCAATCACCCAGCTGCTGGTGCTGTACCAGTTGGTGACAGCGCGGGCGACGCGCGCGCTCGATGTCGCCGGTGCGCCAACGCGCCAGGCGGAAGCCGACTAGCTGTCTGCAAGCAGGTTGCCTTGGCGATCGACGCCGACAATCCGGCGAATTGGCTTGATCCGGGCCATGTCGACGGCGTACGGCGTCGGGCGCGTATTCTCTGCGAGTGGAGGGGCGTAGCTCAGCGGTAGAGCACCCGGCTCATAACCGGTCAGGCCCTGGTTCAAATCCAGGCGCCCCTACTACGATTGATTAGTGCTTACACATCTGCGGATGGTCGCTGCCTGGCGCGCGGGCGCGAATTGCGCAGATTAGTGTGTGCCGGGAGCAGGTCCTGGCAGTGAGGCGTCGAGCAGGCTAGCCGCACGTTGTCCGCTACGGATTGCGCCTTCCATAAATCCCGACCAGACGTCATCAGTAAACTCGCCGGCCAAGACGAGGCGTCCATGACGTTGGCGGAGGATTTCGTCGTTCGGCCGATCGCCGGGGCGCACGTGCGTGTAGATGCCCTGCGCGTAGGGATCGTCGTGCCAGGTCTGGGTGCCGGCGGCGTCGATGTCGAGCTCGAGGTCGGGGCGAACCTCGGCCACGCTGCGTGCCCACGTGGTGCCGTCGCGTTCTACCTCGAGCAGGTCGAGCATCGGCTGGGAACCCATGAAGCCAGCGAGGACGGGTCGGAGCCCTTCGTCGCCTTGATTGGCGGTCCAGACCCAATAGTCATGACGGGTATCGAGGATGGCGCTCGGCTCGGCGGGCCCGATCAGGGGCACGAAGAGTTTGGCTGCGTGGGAGACGCCATAGGTTTTCGCTGCAGTCAGTACCTCAGCGGGTAGCAGAGCAGCAAACGGCGCCTGTACGAGGATCGGTTTTGGCAGTGCCAAGACGATGTGGGCAGCGCGATGCTCCCCTTTCGTGGTCTGCACGGAGACGCCATCCTCGTCAATCGCTATCTCAACGACAGGCTCACTGAGGTGGATGCGGTCACCGAGTAATGCGGCGAGTGCACGCGTTGGCGCGTCACTGCCGGTACCGATACGTGGCGAGTCGACCTGTTCGGGAGCCGAGGCGAGATGCAGCAGGTGCCACGCCGACAATTCCGTAGCGGGAGCACCACTCGTGCACTCAATGCGTGCACGAAAGGCAACCTTGACACCCTCGGGTTGGTCGAGTCGCTCGATTGCTTCGGCGACGGAGATGTCGTACGCCTCGTCACCGAGGTTGGCGAAGAAGGTGCGTAACACGGCGCGGCCAGTTGCGAGCTCCTCATCAGTGACGGGAGGACCGCCAACGGGACGGCGGTCGTGGTAACTCATGCCTGTGCGCGCGAGTGGAATACCGAGGCGCGCACAGAGCCCGACCAGTTCCACCTGGACGTCTTCGACCCACTCTGCCCCCCGCTCAATAATCGTACCGTCGGGCAGGTGGTCGGTCCAGGCACGACCACCGACACGGTCGCGGGCTTCGAGGACAGTAACGTCCCAGTCGGCATTGGTGAGTGCCTCGGCGGCGATTAGGCCAGAGAATCCGGCGCCAACAATAATGACGGAATGATCTTGCATGGCTGACACGGTACCGTGTCCTCGTGACTCCACCAAAACCCGAGATCGATGGTGCTGCGTTTGGTGCTGTCGACATGCGGGTCGGTGTGGTGGCTGCGGTTCGAGCATTTCCAGAGGCGTGCAAACCAGCTTGGCAACTTGAGGTGGATTTTGGTCCCGGAGTTGGCAAGCGCTGGACGAGCGCGCAGGTGACGAGTTACAGCGAGGATGAACTGGTTGGGCGTCGGGTCGTCGGTGCGATCAATCTCGGGAGGCGGCGCATCGCCGGGTTCGAGAGCGAGTTTCTGCTGCTCGGTGCGGTTCAGCAGGACGGCAGCGTCGTCTTGCTTGATGTCGACGCGAGCGCCGAGCTTGGCTCGTCAGTCGCTTAGCGGCTGAGGAGATACACGGCACCTGCGGCAAGCAGGTTGGCAGCGCGTTGCGTCACAGCACCCTCACGGCGGCCGCCCTCGTCAAGCAGGATGCGATCTTCGACGGT
Organism: Thermoleophilia bacterium; assembly: GCA_009694475.1. GTDB lineage: Bacteria > Actinomycetota > Thermoleophilia > Gaiellales > F1-60-MAGs149 > F1-60-MAGs149. The sequence goes on along the minus strand of SHUX01000004.1, from coordinate 40,241 downwards.
GAAGCCCTCAGCATGTGCAAGTGCCTCGAAGTCCTTGATTGAGCAGAGACGGATATTCGGCGTCTCGTACCAGGTATAGGGAAGCAACGGCGAGACGGGCATACGGCCACTGGCGGCAAGCTGTGTCCGCAGGCGCCAATGGGCGAAGTTCGGGAACGAGATGATGCTTTTGCGTCCCACGCGGTGCATTTCGCGCAGTACGAGCGCGGGGTGGTGAACGGCCTGCAGCGTCAACGACATGATCACGATGTCAAACGAGTCGTCTTCTAGGTCATCAAGCCCCTTGTCGATATCGTCCTGTAACACTGGTACGCCTCGTTGCAGGCAGGCGATCACACCTTCGTCGGAAATCTCGACGCCGAGGCCGTCGGCACCACGCCGAATCAACTCCTCGAGCAGCGAGCCGTCACCACAGCCAAGGTCGAGGACACGCGAGCCGACGGGAACGAGCGACGCGATGACGTCATGATCGGCGCGCATCAGTTCGCCTCTTCGAGGGCGCGGTCGACGTACGCAGCTACGGTCTTGTGATACTCCGGTACCTCGAGCAAAAACGAATCATGACCGTGTGGCGATGAAATCTCGCGGAACGTGACCGGAACCCGATGGGCGGTCAGCGTGCGCACAATGCCACGCGAATGTGAGGTGTCGAAGCGCCAATCGGTGTCGAACGAGAGAACGAGGAATTTCGTCTTCACCTTGGCGAGTTGTATGCGCACGACTTCGGCGTCGGCAAAGAGGTCGAAGTAGTCCATCACGCGCGTGAGATAGAGGTACGAGTTGGCGTCGAAGCGATCGAGGAAGACTTTTCCCTGATGCTGCAGGTACGACTCGACCTGAAAATCGACACCGAGTTCGAAGCGCGGCTCCTCGCGGTCCTGAATGCGGCGCCCGAACTTCTGGCGCATCGACTCCTCGGAGAGATAGGTGATGTGCGCCATCATGCGCGCCACGGAGAGGCCATGGTCGGGTCCTTTGCCGGTTGCGTAGTAATCACCATCGGCAAAGTCGGGGTCGTTCATAATCGCGGCACGCGCGACGGCGCTGAAGGCGATGTTCTGGGCGGACAGGCGCGAGGTCGCGCAGACGACGACGCCATGTTCGAGTTCGTCGGGGTAGTCGAATGCCCATTGCAGCACCTGCATGCCGCCGAGCGAGCCGCCCACGGCAGCCAAGACGTGTTTGATGCCTAGGTGTGCCAGCAGTGCGCGCTGTACCTTGACAAGGTCGGAGACCGTAAACAGCGGGAACTGTAGGCCGTAGGGCGTTCCCGTCGCGGGGTCGATGCTGGAGGGGCCAGTTGTGCCCTGACAGCCGCCAAGCAGGTTCGAACTGACGACGAAGAGGCGATCAGTGTCGACTGGCTTACCCGGACCGATCAGCGTGTCCCACCAACCAGGATGAGTGGGGTCGCCGTGGTGACCGGCCGCATTGGCATCGCCCGTCAGGGCATGACAAATCACCACGACGTTGTTGTCGCCCTCGGTTCGCTCGCCGTACGTCTCGTACGCCACTTCGACGGGTGCGAGGGCTTCGCCCGAGTCGAGTACGAGCGGGTTGTCCTCCGTAAAGAGGACAACCCGCTGCGTCTCGACGAAGCCGAGGGAGCGTGCTGGTGTGCCGCTCGCTCCCATCGGGTCTACGCCGTGGCCTTTGTCAGCGCCTGATCGATGTCCGCAAGGATGTCATTGATGTCCTCAATGCCAACCGAGAGGCGCACCGTGTCCTGGCCAACGCCTGCTGCCTCGAGTTCCTCATCATTGAGCTGCGAGTGTGTCGTGGAGGCGTTGTGGATTGCCAACGAGCGCGCATCGCCGATGTTGGCGAGGTGCGTAAACAGATCGAGACTCTCGATGAAGGTCTTCCCAGCCTCACGGCCACCCTCAATGCCGAAGGTGACGATGCCACCAAAGCCGACGCCCTTGTTGAGAACGCGCTTGGCGATCTCGTGGTACTTGTCGTCCTCGAGGCCAGCGTAATTGACCCAGTTGACGCCTGTTTGGCTCTTGAGGTGCTTGGCGACGGCGAGTGCATTCTCGCAATGGCGCTCCATCCGCAGCGCCAAGGTCTCGAGTCCCTGCAGGATCAAGAAGGCATTGAATGGCGATAGTGCCGCGCCCGTGTTGCGGAGCAGCACGGTGCGGACCCGGCCGATAAACGCTGCCGGTCCGAGGGCATCCGACCAGACCACGCCGTGATACGACGGGTCGGGCTTGGTCAATCCGGGAAAGCGCTCGGCGTTGGCAACCCAGTCGAACTTGCCCGAGTCGACTACGACACCAGCGATCGTGGTGCCGTGGCCACCCATGTATTTCGTGGCTGAATGAACGGCAATGTCGGCACCGTGCTCGAAGATCTGCGTGAGCATCGGCGTGGCGACCGTGTTGTCGACAATCAACGGGAGTCCCTGGGCGTGCGCCGCATCGGCCCAGGCCTTGATATCGACGACGTTGAGGCGCGGGTTGCCGATCGTCTCAGCAAAGACCAGGCGCGTCTTATCGTCCGTCAACTCGGCGACCAGCTCCGGCGAATCGGGGTCGACGAAGCGAACCTCAATACCGTACTGCGGCAACGTGTGGGCAAACAGGTTGTAGGTACCGCCGTAGAGCGTCGAGACGCTGATAATGTTGTCTCCCGCGCGGGCGATGTTGAGTACCGCGTAGGTGACGGCAGCCTGGCCCGATGCGGTTGCACAGGAAGCGATGCCGCCCTCGAGGGCAGCGACGCGCTGCTCGAGCACATCCCAGGTCGGGTTCATAATCCGTGTATAGATGTTCCCCGGCACGGCCAGCGCGAACAGGTCGGCAGCGTGCTGGGTGTCGTTAAACTCGTAGCTCGTCGTTTGATAGATCGGAACGGCCACGGACTTTGTCGTGGGGTCCGGGCTTTGGCCTGCGTGGAGGGCCAGTGTTGCTGGGTGGTGCTTACTCATCGCGATGAACTCCTTGCCTGTCGGCGTCGCGTCCCGGGTGGGAGGTCTGCGGTTGGTTCCGTAGACCGGCGGCGCCGCATTTTCGTCGCGACGACGGCTCACCATCTTCCGCTCTTCCGTCGGGACTTGCCGGAGGAGCGCTGGATGAAGCACCTGACGGACGATCGTCCCGGTTGCTGCCGCGTCAAAGGGCCAGATCCCTCGGCGGCTCATGATGGGTTGCAAGCAGCAGATTAGCAATTGACGGTAGAACGTCAAGTCCTGAGGCGACGAAATGGTGACGACCACGCGCACGACGCGTTTGTCGTACGATTCTGGAACGAGTGTTCCGTCGGAACATCGGCAGCGAAGAAGCCTACGAGGTGATGATCATGTCCGAGCAAGGCACTATGCGCGTCAAGAGTGGTTTGGCCGAAATGCTGAAAGGTGGCGTCATCATGGACGTCGTCAATGCTGAACAGGCTAAGATCGCCGAGGATGCAGGCGCCTGCGCCGTGATGGCGCTCGAGCGCGTGCCCGCCGATATTCGCGTCGACGGGGGCGTCGCACGCATGTCTGATCCCGAGATGATCATCGGAATCCAGGAGGCCGTCTCGATTCCAGTGATGGCTAAGGCGCGCATCGGCCACTTTGTCGAGGCCCAGATTCTGCAGTCGCTCGAGGTTGACTACATTGACGAGTCCGAGGTGTTGACGCCCGCGGACGAGGCACATCACATCGACAAGTGGAAGTTCACCATTCCCTTCGTCTGCGGTGCCACGAACCTTGGCGAGGCGCTCCGGCGCATCGGCGAGGGAGCAGCGATGATCCGCTCGAAGGGCGAAGCCGGCACCGGCGATGTTGTCGAGGCAGTCCGCCATATTCGCGGTATTAACGGTGAGATCGCGCGTCTTCAGAGCATGAATCCGGACGAGGTGTATGCCCGCGCCAAGGAACTGCAGGCGCCGCTCGACTTGGTTCAGTACTGCGCTCGCGAAGGGCGTCTACCGGTCGTCTTGTTTACGGCCGGCGGCGTGGCGACGCCTGCCGATGCGGCCTTGATGATGCAACTCGGCTCCGACGGTGTCTTTGTCGGCTCTGGCATCTTCAAGAGCGGTGATCCGGCGAAGCGGGCTCGTGCTGTCGTCGAGGCAACCACCCATTTCCGCGACCCAGCGAAGGTCGCTGAGGTCTCGAAGAATCTCGGCGAGGCGATGGTTGGTCGTAGCGCCAAGTCGATTCCCGAGGACGAGCTGCTCGCCGGACGTGGCTGGTAGCACTCCTCTCGTCGGTGTGCTCGCTCTGCAGGGGGCGTTCCGTGAGCACATGCAGGCGCTTGAGCGGCTCGGCGCGGAGGCAATAGAGGTACGTGCGCCGGCCGAACTGGCTGGGCTTGATGGTCTGATGCTGCCGGGGGGTGAGTCGACGGCGATGGATCTACTGCTTGATTCTTCGGGCCTGCGGGCACCAATCGCCGAGCGTATTGCAGCCGGGCTGCCCGTCTTCGGAACCTGCGCCGGACTGATCTTGCTCGCCAACGAACTCGAGGACGGGACGGTGGAGCAGCGCACGCTGAAGGTGCTTGATGTGACGGTGCTGCGCAACGGCTATGGACGGCAGGTCGCCTCGTTTGAGACCTCGGTCGTGCTGGCGGGTGACGACATGCCGATGGTCGGCGTTTTTATTCGCGCGCCACGCATCACACGGATCGGCGCGGGGGTCGAGGTACTCGCCTCGGTGGGCGACGAGCCCGTCGCTGTCCGCAACGGCTCTATCATGGCGGCAACGTTCCATCCGGAGCTGGCGCACGACGACCGGCTCCACGCGCGCTTTCTCGAGCGCGTGACCACGCATTCGTAGGCGGGAGTACAGGCATGTCCGGTCATTCCAAATGGTCCACCATCAAGCACAAGAAAGCCGCGACCGATAAGAAGCGCGGTCAGCAGTTCAGCAAACTGGCGCGAGCGATCATGGTGGCGGCCAAGGAGGGTGGTGGCGATCCGGATGCGAATGCCGCGCTCGCGAATGCGGTGGCAAAGGCCAAGTCGTACTCGCTGCCACGTGAGAACATCGAACGTGCGATCCAAAAGGGTGCGGGCGGTGGCGAGGGCGAGAACTTCGAGACCGTCATCTACGAGGGCTTTGGTCCCGGGGGTGCCGCGTTCGTGGTCGAGGCCTTGACCGATAATCGCAATCGCACAGCCGCTAACGTGCGCAGCATCTTTACGAAGGCCGGCTCTGCACTCGGTGCTCCGGGCAGCGTTGCCTGGAAGTTCGACCGCAAGGGCGTGGTAATTGTCGAGAACGTCGCCGATGAGGACGAGCTGCTACTGGCTGCTGCCGATGCGGGTGCCGACGACTCGGAGGGTGAGGACGGGATCTTTCGCGTCACGACGGAGCCGACAGCGCTGTCGGTAGTGCGCAACGCGCTCGAGGCCGCCGGCTTCGAGGTGACGAGCGCCGAGCTGACGCTGCTCCCGAAGCAGCTCGCCGAGATCGACGACGAGGGTAGCCGCAAGGTGCTCAAGATGGTCGATTTGCTGGAAGATGATGACGACGTCCAGGAGGTCTTCTTCGACGTTGAGATCACCGAAGCTGTGCTGGCCGAGCAGTAGATCGACCTGCGATGGCGCCCCAGCCGCTGATCATCGACTGCGATCCTGGTATCGACGATGCCATTGCGATGTTGCTTGCCTTGGCGAGCCCAGAGCTGGAGGTGCTCGCGATCACGACCGTGGCGGGCAACGTTCCACTCGCCAACACAACTGCAAATGGGTTGCGGGTGCTAGATCTGGCTGGCCGGGCAGACCTCCCACTGGCGGCGGGTTCGTCGCGTCCATTGATCTGGGTACCGGAGGACGACTCGTCGGCGACGCACGGCGAGACGGGTCTCGATGGTTCGGAACTGCCTGCACCATCCCGGGCTGCGGCAGACGAGCATGCCGTCGACCTGATCGCTCGCCTGGCGCTCGAGCGTCCGGGCGAGATCACGCTCGTGGCGGTCGGTCCGCTGACCAACGTGGCACTGCTCGCAGCCATGCACCCCGCTGCCTTTGCCGCGCTGCGACGGATCATCGCGATGGGTGGCGCGTCGAATGGCGGCAACATGTCACCGTCCGCAGAGTTCAACGTCTGGTTCGATCCGGAGGCGACCGAGCGCGTGTTGCAGTCCGGGCAGGATGTCACGCTCGTCGGGCTCGATGTGACACGCCAGGCAATCCTGACCAGCGCCGACATTGAGGCACTCGAGCAGTTGCCGACGATTGGGCCGGCCGTGGCTGGCATGTTGCGCTTCTACATGCGCAAGCACGTCGCATGGTACGGCGAGGAGATCGTCTATCAGCACGACAGCCTGGCGCTCGCCTACGCAATCGACCCGGACATCCTTGGTCTTGTCTATTGTCACGTCGAGGTTGATACGGGTGTTGGCCCGGCGCGAGGAGCAACGCTCGTTGATCGGCTAGGCGTCTTCGGTGGTTCGGCTAATGCGCACTGGGCCGAGCGGGTCGATGTCGAGCGGTTTCGTGCGCTCTTGCTGAGCCGCCTAGCCTCGTTATCCTGTCGATGAGTCTACGAGACGACGCACGACGCGGGTTGTCCTGTTCTCCCACAGTCGCTGCCGCGCTTAGCGAAGCCGCAGATCGTTGTGCAGGCTCGTAGAAAGTACATCTGTCTGCTCTGTCGAGCTGTGCGGCCCAGCGCTGGTGGCTAGCTGATCTTTGGCGGAGGATCACCGGGCTGCCACGGCGCTGGTGGGTACTCGGCTTCGTCGCCGCGGTGCTCACCAATCGTCAGAATGCGTAGGTCCTGATCGCCGTCGTTGAGAAACTGGTGTGGGCGTTGGGGACCCTCACGCTTGGCGAAGAAATCGCCGGGGCCGACGCGGAAGACCTCGTCGCCAACCATCAGCACGCCGGTACCACTGAGCACGAGAAAACACTCCTCCTCATCGTGATGCCAATGGAACTTGGTCGAGCGCTCGCCGGGGCGAATGAGATCGACGTTGACACCAATGCGGCGCAGGCCGGCATGCTCGCCGAGGCGACTGGAGAGCCCGAATGTCTCGCCGCCTGGCTCGTACTCGCCCTCACCGGTGGGGGCGTACTCGGCACGGGTCAGCCAGCTGGGCCGCCGGTCGGATCGCTCGCGCAGACGTTCGGCTGGGCGACCGGCGACGGTGGAGACGGCCCACTCTCCTGCGGGTAGCGTCTTCGTCTCGGTCCAGCGTGAGGCCGTCAGATCGGCTGGAACCTCGGCGCAGACTGCCTCCCACTCGCCCTCTCCGTCTACGAGCAAGAACGAATTGTCGGCGTTGGTCGCGCGCTGCAGCTCCTCGGCGGCGGCCTCGACGTCGGGCCACCAGCGTGGGTGGCGTCCGATGAAAGCGACGTGCCGGGCGGGGCGTTCGGCCATATTCTGCATCGTACGCGACGATCTGCGGGGGCGGGGCCGACCGGTGCCGCTCGTAGACTGGAGTCATGGTGATCCTCGGGCTCGACCCGGGAACGGCGTCTACTGGCTACGGCATCGTGACAGTGGCAGGCAGCCGGCTCAGGTCGGTCGATTTCGGCTGCATTTACACAGATGCGCAGACACCGCCAGAAGAGCGCCTCGCGGCAATCGCGCGCGCGATCGATGCGTTGCTGGCCGAGCACGAGCCGACTGCCGTCGCAGTCGAGGAGGTCTACGTCGGCGGCAACCCGCGGACCGCGCTCGCTGTCGGGCAGGTGCGCGGCGCAGTACTGACAATGGCGGGGCTGCGCTATATCACGGTCGCGGAATACAGCGTGTCGCAGATCAAGACCGCTGTCTGTGGCTATGGTCGTGCCGACAAAAAGCAGGTGCAGACGATGGTCGGGGCTGTCTTGGGGCTGCCCAACCCGCCCACCCCAGAGCACGCCGCGGACGCCCTCGCTGCAGCGATCTGCCATGCCTCAGCGAGTCCTCTGCAGGCGTCTCTTAGGCGAGCGGGCGTGAAGGCATGATCGCGCACGTGGCAGGCACCGTGACGAGCCGCGATGGCGAGATCGTGGTCGTCGATGTAGGGGGTGTGGGCTACGAGGTGACGGCGACGCTGTCGGCACTAACGCGCTGCGAACCGGGCTTGGTCGTCACCGTCCCAACCTACCTCCACGTGCGTGAGGACGCGATGTTGCTGTTCGGCTTCTCGGACGACGCGGAGCGGCGCATCTTTCGGTTGCTGCTGGGGGTCAACGGTGTGGGCCCGAAACTCGCGCTCGCGATCGTCTCGGCGCAAGACCCGGATCGTATCGAGAGCGCCGTGTTACTCGGCGATGTCGCCCTGCTCTCGAGCGTCAGTGGTGTCGGTAAGAGGACCGCTGAGCGGATTTGCCTCGACCTGAAGGACAAGATCGCTGGCGCCAGCGGTGTTTCAACCGGCGGCGTCGCAGGCGTGTCCACTGCCGCCGATCCTCATCGTGAGGCGCGGGACGCACTTGTTGCACTCGGCTACTCGGTGCTCGACGCTGAGGCCGCGTTGGTGGGCTGTGAGGGTTCGGCGGGTGAGCGCGTCAAGTCCGGCCTTGCCGCTCTAGGTGGTCGGCTATGACGGATGACACCCGACTGATTGCGGGAGACGAAGAGCCTGAGGATCAGGAGGCCGACAGCTCGCTGCGTCCGCAACGACTCGGCGACTTCGTGGGCCAGGAGCACGCTGTACGCCAGCTCGAGACATTCGTCGCGGCTGCGCGCGGTCGTGGTGAGGCCTGCGACCACGTGCTACTCGCGGGTCCGCCGGGTCTTGGCAAGACCAGTCTTGCCTTCATCGTGGCGGCCGAGATGGAGAGTCGCATCCACACCATCTCCGGGCCGGCCCTCGAGCGCAAGGGAGATATCGCCTCGATTCTGACCGCGCTTGAGCCGCGCGACGTTCTCTTTATTGACGAGGTGCATCGGCTGCCCCGTGCGATTGAGGAACTGCTCTATCCGGCGATGGAGGATCGCGCGATCGACATCGTGATCGGGCAGGGGCCAGGTGCACGAACGCTGCGGCTCGATCTGGCGCCGTTCACGCTGGTCGGAGCCACCACGCGGTCGGGTCTATTGACGACGCCGATGCGTGATCGCTTCGGCATCTCGCTGCGGCTGGAGTACTACACCCCCGACGAGTTGCTGCTGATCATCCGCCGGTCGGCTGGGATCCTTGACATCACGATCGACGACGAGGCATCGAACGAAATCGCCCGTCGCTCACGCGGCACGCCGCGCATTGCCAATCGCATTCTGCGGCGCGTCCGCGACGTTGCACAGGTGCGCGAATGGAGAGCGGTGGACCGTGAGGGTGCCTTGGCGGCACTTGACCTGCTCGGGGTTGACGAGGATGGCCTCGATCGTGCCGATCGCGAGTATCTGCGTACGATTGCCGAGCGTTTCGCTGGCGGTCCGGTCGGCCTGTCGACCTTAGCCGTCGCGCTCGGCGAGGATGCGGGCACGCTCGAGGACGTCTACGAGCCGTACCTGATCCAGCAGGGTCTGATCCAACGCACGGCTCGTGGACGCGTGTTGACAGCACGGGGTCGTGCATTGGTGGGTATGCCGCACGAGCCGGGCCTCCCGTCCCTGCTGGACTAGCGCGTGCGTTTTTCCGATCTTGATTACGAGCTGCCTGAGGAGTTGATTGCTCAGACACCAATGGAGCCGCGCGACGCGAGCCGGCTCCTGATCGTCGATCGTGCGACCGGAAGACTCGAGGACGCGGTCTTTACAGACCTGCCAGCGCTGCTTCGCGCCGACGACCTTGTTGTGCTCAACTCGACGCGGGTGCGTGCTGCCCGGCTGCTCGTCACGCGTGCGACGGGTGGTGCCGCCGAGGTGCTGCTGCTCGAGCCAAAGGGCGATGTCTGGCAGGCGCTCGTGCGACCCGCGCGGAAACTGAAGGCAGGAGCCCGCCTGACGGGTGATGGCATTGAGGTCGAGGTCGTCGCCGTCGGCGAGGCAGGAGAGGCTGTCGTGCGTCTGCATGCGGAAGGCTCGATTGACGCCGCGATCGAGCGTGCCGGTGTGATGCCCCTGCCGCCCTACATCCGCACAATGGTCGACGATGCCGAGCGTTACCAGACGGTCTATGCGCGGGCGGTCGGCTCGGCCGCGGCCCCGACGGCGGGCTTGCACTTCACACCCGCGCTGCTCGAGCGCATGCGCGCGACGTGCCCGGTGGTGGAGGTGGAGCTGCGGGTCGGACTCGACACCTTCCGACCGATCACCGCGGACAGTCTCGAGCAACACGAGATGCACTCCGAGGCCTATGCGGTCGACCCTGCCGTTCGCGCCTCGATCGCTACTGCTGTTGCTGAGGGCAGGCGTGTCGTCGCAATTGGAACGACGACGGCGCGCGTACTGGAGACGATCGCCGATCCCACGACGCCGACTGCTGGCCGGACGTCGCTTCTGCTCCAGCCCGGCGTGCCGTTTCGTAGCGTCGGTGTACTCGTGACAAACTTTCATCTGCCGCGTTCCACGCTGCTCGCCCTCGTGATGGGTCTGGCGGGAGAGTCGTTGATCCGGGACGCGTACGCTCATGCCGTGAACTCGGGCTACCGCTTCTATTCGTTTGGTGATGCGATGGTGATTCTGTGAGTGCGCCCGGCGAGTTTAGTGTTCAGGCGACGGACGGCAAGGCCCGCGCAGCGACGCTGGTAACGGCACACGGAGCGATTCAGACGCCCGTCTTTATGCCCGTCGGCACACTCGGCACCGTCAAAGGCGTCGACCCCGCCGAGTTGAAGACGATTGGCACGCAGATCCTGCTTGGCAACACCTACCATCTACATCTCCGACCGGGCGAGGACCTCGTCGCCGAACTCGGTGGTCTGCACCGTTTTATGGCCTGGGACGGTCCGATTCTGACCGACTCGGGTGGCTTCCAGGTTTTCTCACTCGCAGCGACCCGCACGATCGACGACGAGGGCGTCAACTTTCGCAGCGTCTACGATGGGAACCTCGTGCGTCTGAGCCCCGAGGCAGCGATGCGCATCCAGGCAGCGCTCGGCTCGGACATCGCGATGTGTCTCGACGAGGTCCCTAAACCCGATGCGCCCCTGGTGGAACTGGCGGCGGCCGTGGAACGCACGACGCGGTGGGCAGCCCGCTGCAAGGCCACGACGCCCGCACCTGGCCAGTTACGTTTCGGCATTGTGCAGGGTGGTGTCGAACCAGCACTGCGCGAGCGCAGCGCGAGCGATCTTCAGGAAATCGGCTTCGACGGCTACGCGATTGGCGGGCTGGCCGTTGGCGAGGAGCGCGAGGCCACCTTCCGGATTACCGACAGCACGGCGGCGATGCTTCCCGTGGATCGCCCCCGCTACTTCATGGGCATTGGCGACCCCGAGGGCATCTTGCGGGTGATCGCGGCTGGCGTCGATATGTTCGACTGCGTGTTGCCGACACGACTCGGACGGACTGGTGCAGCGATGACCTCGAGCGGGCGTCTAAATCTGCGCAACGCAGCGTTTGCACGTGACCCGGAACCGCTTGACCTGCGCTGTGGCTGTCCGACCTGCCAGCGCTTCTCGCGAGCTTACATTCGGCATCTCGTGATGCAAAAGGAACTACTCGGCATGCGTCTGCTGTCGATTCATAACATGGCCTTCCTGCTAGCCTTGTGCAAAGACGCACGGGAGGCAATCATCGAACAACGTTTCGAGGCCTTCCTTGCAACTTCCCTTGAACGACTAACGACCGGAGCCGATTAGCGATGCAGACCTATCTCCTGCTGTTTGTGGCTATGGCCGCAATTTTCTACTTCCTGATCTTGCGTCCGCAGCAACGCGCCAAGCGTGCCAAGGCCGAGCTGATGGGGGCCCTCTCCGTGGGCAGCGAAATTCTTACCGTCGGTGGCATCTACGGAACGGTGCTTGCCTTGCGCGACGACGACATGGACCTAGAAATCGCTGAGGGCGTCGTGATGCGCATCGACCGCCGCGCGCTCGCCACGGTGATCCCGGTCGCAACTGAGGACGAAGACGAGGACGAGGACGAAGACGAAGACGAAGGCCTCGACGATGATGCGTCCGTGGACGATGATCACGATGCCGACGAGACACCGGCTGCAGGGGATCGTCCCGCCTAACTCATGGTGCGTCGCGGAACTGTCCTGATTCTCGTAGCGCTGCTCGCGCTCCTGATTGCAACGGGTGCGCTGTCCTACCTGCGCGCACCCGTGCTCGGCCTCGACCTGCAGGGCGGAGCCGAGGTGACGCTTGAAGCCCAACCGGATAAGGGCCAGACGGTCACCGAAGAGCAGATGAATCAGGCCGTGCAGATCCTGCGTACCCGTGTCGACGCGATTGGCGTTTCGGAGCCGCAGATCCAACTCGAGCAGGGCAATCGCATTTCAATTGCGGTGGCGGGTGAGAACGATCCGACGCGCGTCTTCGCCCTCGTCGGCTCGACGGGTCAGTTGTACTTCATCGATCTCGAGGATGGCCTGACGGAGGGCGTCTCCCGCTCGTTTGTTGCGGGCGCGGGGATCGTCCCGAAAACCTCGCTGTACGAGCTGATTAACGCGGTGCCTAAGAACCTCAAGGAGGGCGAGCAGAGCGTGCTCTACGCCTTCAAGAAGAGCGACACCGCCGAGCCTCTGAATCCCAACGGCGCGGCCGACACGCCCCAGTTGCTGCTGCAACTCGGAGTCACCTCTTTGCCAACTGACGTGGTCGTCCTCGGCGTTCCTAGCGAGCATCTGGCCATTAAGTGCTCAAACCAGTCGCCGGCTGGTTGCCCGCCCAACATCTCACCGGTGCCGACGACGGCCAAAGAGAAGTTCTTCTGGTACATGTTCGATCTGCCGCCGGTAGACGCACGTCTGACGGGCGACGATCTGGAGAGCGCCAAGTCGGACATCGACACGACCACAGGGCAGCCTGTCGTGCTGATGGATTTCAATGATCGCGGTGCGAAGCTGTTTGGCGACATTACGAAGCAGCTCGCCGATCGCGGGCGTTCGGAATGGAGCACCTCTGGTGCCCAGACCGGGCAGGAGCAGGCGTACTTACAACGCTTCTCGATCATTCTCGATGGCGAACTCGAGACGTATCCGACGATCGACTTTGTTGCCAATCCCGACGGCATTCAGGGCGGGGCGGCTCAGATTACCGGCCTCGCCTCACAGCAAGAGGCCAATGACATTGCGCTCGTGTTGCAATCGGGCTCGCTACCGGTGCGGTTCGTGGCACTCTCGTCGAGTCAGGTGTCGGCAACGCTCGGTGAGACCTCGCTGCGGCAGGGACTGATCGCTGGCGGCCTCGGCCTCCTGTTGATGATGATCTACCTGATCGCGTTCTACCGCGTACTTGGTGTCGTCGCCGCGCTCGCGCTGATCATCTTCGCAGCCCTGTTCTACGGCGTGATTCTGGCGATTCCCGTCACGATGACGCTGCCAGGCATCGCAGGCATGATCCTGACGATCGGCGTGGCAGCAGACGCAAATATTGTCGTCTTCGAACGTATTCGCGAAGAGTTCCGAGCGGGCAAGACGCTGAAGGCCTCGATCTCAGCCGGCTATTCGCGTGGCTTCCGCACAATTCTCGATGCCAACGCCGTTACGCTGATCACCGCGGGCGTCTTGTTCGTCGCCTCGCAATCGAGCGTCAAGGGCTTCGCGTTCCTGCTCGCGATTGGTGTACTGGTGTCGATGTTCACCTCGGTTGTCGCGACGCGCGCGATTCTCAGCGTGCTCTCGAACTTCGTCTGGTTCAACAATCCGAGGGTGATCGGTGCCGAGGCCAAGCCAGTGCGCTGGCGTTTCGACTTTGCGGGGCGCAAGCGGCTCTTCTTCGCGATTGCTGCTGCGCTGATGATCGTCTGTATTGGCGCGCTTGCCATTCGCGGTCTCAACATGGGCCTTGATTTCACGGGTGGTACGCGCATGGCGATTGTCACGACGAAGCCGGCGACGGTTGACGAGATGCGCACGTTGCTGGTCAAGACCGACTCCGAGTTGGGGGGCGCGGTAATTCGCGGTGAAGGTGACCAGTCGGGCTCGACCTTCACCACCTTCCAGATTGATGCCAAGGAGATCTCGCCGGCCAAGGTCCAGACCATCCAACAGACTGTCAATCTCACGTACGGCCTTGCTGAGCAGGTCGATGTACGTACCGTTTCGGCAGCGTTTGGCAGCGAGATTTTGCGGGGCGCTCTCCTGGCGCTGCTCTTCTCGATTCTGCTGATCATCATCTACATGGCATTCCGTTTTGACTGGAAGTTCGCCATGCCAATGATCGTTGCTCTCTTGCACGACCTCGTGATCGCGGTAGGTGTCTATGCGATTAGCGGCCGAGAGGTTACGAGCGCGACGATTGCCGCTCTTCTGACGATTCTCGGATACTCGTTGTACGACACGATCATCGTCTTCGACCGCGTGCGCGAGAACGAGAAGTCGCTGCGTCGTCAGACGTACGACCAGATCGTCAACATCTCGCTCTGGGAGACGGCAACGCGATCGCTAAACACGTCGTTTTCGACGTTGCTGCCGATCCTCGCCCTGTTCTTCTTCGGTGGTGCGACGCTACAAGATTTCGCCTTTGCGTTGATCATCGGCATCGCTTCGGGTGCGTACTCTTCGTTCTTCATTGCCGCACCGCTGTTGAGTGTGCTCAAGAGCCGTGAGCCTGAGTATCAGAGCCGCAAGGGCTCGGATGAGTTGCCGGCGTTTATCCTCGGCAAGCAGGCGACTGCCACGGCAGTCGTTGTTGGTGCAGCGGACACTAGCGATGTGGTGGAGACCACGGCGTACGCAGCCCGCGCCAGTGAGCCAACGCCTGCCGCGGAGCCGACTGCGAACGCTGGTCCCGACGATTCGGCGATTCAGGCGGCACGCGCACGGCGTACGAATCGCCGCGGTAAGCGCGGACGCTCGTAGCCACCGTCCGGGCGCGCGCCTAGCCTGACGTCATGCCGTCTGGAAAACGCTTGGTCATCCCGCCCTGTGCGACGGCGGACTCGCAACGGCTCGTGGAGTCGGTTGGCATCTCGCGCGTGTTGGCCGATTCGCTGGTGCGGCGGGGTTGGACCGACGCAGGCGCCGTACGCGATTTTCTTGATCTGGAGGGCTCTCTGCACGACCCGCTGCTGCTTGGAGACACCTCGGTGGCGATTCCCTTGCTACAGAGCGCCATCACCGATCGCCTGCAGATCGTGGTGCATGGCGACTACGACGCCGACGGTGTCTGCGCAACGGCGCTGCTCTGCGAGGGATTGGCCGCCCTCGGTGCGACGGTACGGCCATTTATCCCCAGTCGCTTCGATGAGGGCTATGGGTTAGCAGTCGAGACAGTCGAGCGCCTGCACGCGGAAGGGGTGCACCTGATCGTGACGGTCGACTGCGGTATCACCGCGGTGGAGGCAGCGGAGCGCGCCGAGCAACTTGGTGTGACCTTGATCATTACCGACCACCACCGACAAACCGATCGTCTGCCGGCCTGTCCAATCGTGGCGCCGGCCCTGCGCGATCAGTATCCCTTCGATGCACTCTGTGGTGCGGGTACGGCGTACAAACTCTTGGAGGGTTTGGTCGGCGCCTGTCAGGCTGACCCCGCAATTCTCGAGGGTGTCGTCGACCTCGTCGCGATCGCTACGATCGCCGACCTCGTACCGTTGGTGGATGAGAACCGGTCGCTCGCGCGCCGCGGGCTACGCCGCATTGGCGAGGGCAAGCGCCTTGGTCTGGATGCCTTGCTGAAGGTCGCCAAGGTCGACAAGCGCGTGATCGACGCGAGTGCGATCGGCTTTCGAGTTGGTCCGCGGCTCAACGCGGCTGGCCGCTTGGAGCACGCCGACGCAGCGTTGCGACTGATGATGACGCAGGACCCACGCGAGGCACATGAGTTGGCAGAGCAGCTCGACAGCCTCAACCGCCGCCGACGCACGATCGAGGATCGCATCCTCCGCGAGGCAATCGACGTCTATCAGGCAGCACCCCCGTCGCGGCAGGATGCACTCGGCATCGTGCTGGCCTCGGACGGCTGGCACGCCGGTGTCGTTGGCATCGTCGCCTCCCGTGTGGTCGAGCGCCTGCGCCGCCCGGTGGTGCTGATTGCCCTCGATGGCGAGCAGGGCCAGGGCTCGGGTCGCAGTATCGAGGCATTTGATCTGCATGCGGCACTCACGGTCTGCGATTCGTATCTCGAGCGCTGGGGTGGGCACCGAGCTGCCGCGGGAGTCTCGATTCGCACCGATCAGGTCGATGCCTTCGCCGAGGCGTTTGCCGTGCATGCGACGGCAACGCTGCAGGGTGCCGATCTACGCGCTACCGAGCGGATCGACGCCGTTGTCTCGCTGACGGACGTGACGATCGAGGTGGCGGCCGACCTTGCACGGCTGGATCCAGTCGGAATGGGTAATCCGGCGGTGACGGTCCTAATCCCTGCCGCCGAGCTTACCGACGTGCGCCGGATCGGCGCAGAAGGCAAGCACATCGACATGCGCGTGCGCACGGCCGCTGGCTCGTGCCGGGCCGTGGCCTGGAGCAGCGGCGACCGCTTCGATGAGTTGGCGAGCGGCGTACGGATGGATGTGGCGGCCCGGATCGAGCGATCTGTCTGGCAGGGCACCGAACGGGTCGAGTTGATCACGCGGACGGTGCAACCGCTCCCTGACGACCTCGCGGTGCCACCCGGCCTGTGCCTGACGCCGTGTGATCAGACCTGTCAGTTGCTGCGGGGAACGGCGTTGGCGGAGCAGCCGTGTCTGGCCGATGGTGTCGCGCTCGACGCGATGCGCGATGCGCGCGATGGTGGTGCGATCGCCGAGTTGACGCGGCTCGCTGCCGCCGGTCAGGGAGTCCTAATCGTCGTGGCAGACGTTGCGCGACGGCGAAGCATGCTCGCGACGGCACTTCACCCTCAACGGTTTGGCCTCAGTGGCGCCCTGCTGTTTTCCCGCCTGTGCTCAGATTCCGCCATCGCGGAGCGGACGAAACACCTCCTTGCTGGGGCGTGGATCGTTTTGATTGATCACGACACGTTGACGACTCACCACGAGCTCGCGACACATTTCGTCGATGCCGTACTGCTCGATCCGCCGCGGGATGCGTGGCTCGGTCCGATCGGCCCGAGCTGGGTGCGGGTCGACGGCGCGGCGGAGCACCGCTTCGCAGCCAGCGTGTACGGCGTTCGCGCCTAGTCACCGCCCGGCGCGGAATCGGACTCCGGTACCATTCGCAGGGCAATGCCAGTTACCGCACTTGTACCCGCCGCGGAGATTCACCGTCAGCTTTTGGACGAACTGATCGAGGACGTTCATGAGTACGCGCCGGATGCCGACACCGAGCGGCTCGCTGCCGCGTTCGAAGTTACTTGCCTCCACCACGATGGCCAGTTGCGGAAAAGTGGCGAGCCGTTCGTCTATCACCCGTGGGGCGTGGCGAAGATCTGCGCCCAACTACGGCAGCCGGAGAACGTGCTGATCGGCGCGCTCCTACACGATGTGATCGAAGACACCGATGCCACCGCCGACGAGATCGAGCAGCGCTTCGGTCCCGAGGTACGGGTACTCGTCGAAGGGGTTACCAAACTCTCGAAGATCCAGTTCGCGTCGCGTGAAGAGGCCGAGGCCGAGAATTACCGCAAGATGATTCTCTCGATGGCCGAGGACATCCGGGTGATCGTGATCAAACTGGCCGACCGCCTGCACAACATGCGCACCCTCTCATTCCTTGGCAAGCAGAAGCAGTTGCAGAAGGCCAAGGAGACGCTCGAGGTGTACGCGCCGCTGGCTCACCGGCTCGGTATCCACTCGATCAAGTGGGAGCTCGAAGACCTCGCCTTTGCGACGCTCTATCCGCGCAAGTATGCCGAGATCGAGTTGATGGTCAACGAGCGTCGCGCCGATCGCGAGCGGTTTGTCTCCGAAGCCGGCAAGCAGTTGCTTGAGCAGTTGCAGGTGGTCTCGATCAAGGCTTCGATCGCCGGGCGTGCCAAGCACTTCTATTCGATCCACGAGAAAATGGCGCGGCGTGGCAAAGAGTTCAACGAGATCTATGACCTCACTGCGATGCGCGTTTTAGTCGACTCGGACCGCGATTGCTACGGCACGATCGGCGTTGTCCATGCCCTCTGGAAACCAATGCCCGGACGGTTCAAGGACTACGTCGCCGTGCCGAAGTCGAACGGCTACCAGTCACTCCACACGACCATCATCGGACCCCACGGCAAGCCACTCGAGATCCAGGTGCGTACGAGTGAGATGCATCAACGCGCCGAATTTG
The DNA here is from genome assembly GCA_009694475.1 of Thermoleophilia bacterium. GTDB lineage: Bacteria > Actinomycetota > Thermoleophilia > Gaiellales > F1-60-MAGs149 > F1-60-MAGs149. The sequence continues at coordinate 22,107 of SHUX01000004.1, read as the reverse complement.
GTGTCGCCGCACATTGGCTCTACAAGGAACGCACGGGTGTCGCGACGCAGTGGCTTGATGATCTCGTGGCCGTGCCGGAAGGCGATCCGCAGGGCTACATGGCGGATCTGCGCACGGGGCTCGTCGACGATGAGATCTTCGTCTTTACGCCGAAGGGCGAACTGAAGGCACTGGCGGCGGGAGCGACACCGCTCGACTTTGCCTATGCCGTGCACACAGACGTCGGTCATCGTTGTGTTGGTGCGAAGGTCAACGGCCGCATCGTGTCGTTGTCGTCGACGCTTACATCCGGCGACATCGTCGAAGTGCTGACGTCGAAGGGCGAACGCGGCCCCTCGCGCGACTGGCTTGGCGTGGTCACGACGACGCGTGCGCGAAATAAAATCCGGGTCTGGTTCGCACGCGAACAGCGCGAGGACACGGAGCAAAAAGGGCGCGATCTGCTGCAGAACGCTCTCAAGCAGAATCGCCTCCCAACGCAGCGCATCGCCTCCTCGCCCGTTCTGGCTGGCGTGATGCGAGAGATGGGCTACCACAAGGCCGAGGAGTTCTACGTGGCACTCGGCAGCGGCAAAGTCGCCGTAGCGCTCGTGATCCAGAAACTCCTGTCCCATCTCAAGACAGCCGAGGTCGAAACCGAGCCGACGCCCGCGCGTCGGACGGGTGGGCGCAACCGCGCGCTGGCATCGAACTCGTACGGGATCATTGTCGATGGCGAGCCAGATGCGGGCGTGATGGTGCGTATGGCGAAGTGCTGTACACCTGTGCCAGGCGACGACATCGTTGGCTACATCTCGGTCGGGCGTGGAATCACGATCCATCGCATCGACTGCCCCAACTCGCGGCAACTCGCGAGGACGCCCGAGCGTTTCACGCCCGTTGCGTGGAGTGGTGAAGAGCCGGAGGCGTCGTTCCGCGTGGGTGTCGCACTCGAGGCGTGGGATCGTCCGCGCCTGCTCGAAGATGTCGGCCGTACGGTCGCCGAGCACGGCTGCAATGTGGTCGAGTACGGCGGCCATGTCAGCGAGGGCATGTCACGCAACTGGTACGTGCTCGAGATCGGCGACCTGCGCACGCTCAAGACGGTGCTGGCCTCGCTCCGACAGATCGATTCGGTCGTCGACGCCTTCCGCGTGACTCCCGGTGAGCGAACGTAGCTAGGCTCGGGCGCCTGGCCCGTAAGCCAGCGGGTTCTCGAAGCCGCGTGCGAAGCGATCCGGCGCGAGGTCGCTGACATCGATCGCAGGCGTTTCGGCTGTCAAGAGGGACGCCATCACTCGCCCAATCGCAGGTGTCGACTTGAGGCCATGTCCAGACCAACCGGCACAGATCCAGAGCGCCTCGGTCCCGGGAACCCGACCAACCAAGGGATGCCAATCCGGTGTCGCGTCGTAGGCTCCACCCCAACCACCTACCAGAGGTGCCGTGGCAAGGCTGGGGAAGCGCTCGGTGAGCGGACCACGGATGGCGGCCTCGTAGCCGTCGAGTAATGGTCGTTGGCAGTCGTCGCGGACGCCGATGACGGGAGTATCCGACTGGTAGGCAACCACCCAGATGTCGCGGCCGGCTGCCGCTCGTACGACGACATTCGATACCGCATCGCTCGTCACGGCAGCCGGCGCGACGTGCCCCGGCGGCAGTCGCAGAACGGCGACTTGGATCCGCACGAGGTTGAATGGCACCGCCCAGATGCCCGCGAGCACCTCTGGCGACCACCCACCCGTCGCGACGACGACCTGGCCCGCCTCAATGTGCTCACCATTAGCAAGTTGTACGCCGGTTGCACGGTCGCCGTTAAAGGTGATCGCAGAGACCGGTGCGTGCTGGCGCAACTCGAGCCCGCGGCCAAGCCCGTCGAGGAGCCAGGAGTCGATCATCAGTCGACCGTCGCAGACGCCACCGCCTGGCTCGTACGCCGCTGCGGCGACGCCTTCTGTCGACAGCAGCGGCTCCACATCCGCGATCTCGTTCGGACGAAGCAGGCGCGTGTCGAGCCCGTATCCCTGCTGGCGCTCGACATTGGCTTGGCAGGCAGCAACGAGTCGTTCCGGGACAGGCAGCAGATACCCAGTGGGAACGTACCCGCCGCTACCGACGCCGACCTCGTCGTCCCAGTTGGCAAGGATCTCAGTTCCGGCCATCGACAGTTGAATCAGTACGGGGTTCGTGTAGTGGCGCCGCACCATCCCGAACGTCAGGGCAGAGTCGCCGCTGCCGGCGTTACCTCGATCGAGCAGTAGCACGCGTCCCGCGCCTTGACGGACGAGCGCATTGGCAGTGGAGGCTCCGACTAGGCCGCTCCCGATCACGCACACGTCATACGTCGCCATTGCCAGAATCTACTACAGATCAGCCAACGTGCACATCTGACGGGTCGGTGCGATACCGTTCTGCCGGACAACTGAGGAGAGAGCACGATGGCAGAAATTCTCGAGGGCGAAACATTAATCTGGGAGGGACGGCCGACGTGGAAGTGGTCGATCTCGTTTCTGCTTAAGTGGAGTCTCGTTGGTGTGCTGCTGAATCGCGTTGTCGAAGTCCCAGTCTCCTGGTTCTTTGCCGTCTCGATGATCTTTATTGCCGTCGTCGTGGTGCTGGCGTGGATCAAGCGGCTCGACAGCCACTACATGGTGACGAACCGCCGCGTTGTTGTGCGCCGGGGCATTACAAACCGTAACGAGCGCAGTGCCAGCATTGAGCGCATTCAGAACGTCAACACGAAGCAGGGCCTCTACGGGCGTGTGCTCAATTTCGGCGACATCGAGTTCGATACCGCCGGCTCGGACATCAGCGATTCGGACCTCGCATTGCGGGGAATCAGCGACCCTCACAACATGCGTGACACCTTCGACCGCGAGTTGCTCCAACGCGGCGGGACGAGCGGCGGCGTCTAGACCCTTACGGCTCCCAGTCCTCGCCGCCGATGTCCCAGCCAACCAGACAGAAGGCGCTGATCAGATTTCCGATCTGTTCCCACGTCCTGACTGCAGCGGCATCGAGGACCGCGGGCGTCACCAGCATCGCGACAAGTTCGTCGTCGTAGCGGATGGCAATTTCGGTCGCCACTGTTCCGGGCTCACCTGCCCAGGGACCATCTGAGAACGTGCCCTCTTCGATAAAGCGGATGCCTACACTCGTCTCGTACTGCGAGCTGAGTGCAGCGATGGTACCGAGCAGAATCTGATCTGCCTCCTCTGAACGCTCAAGGATGCCTTCGATCATGGCCACGACTGTGGTCCCGTCGGTCACGAGCGGATCACTCCCAACACCTCGTCACGACGACTCTCCATCTCGGCCTGAGTGGTGGCTTCGAGGTTGAGACGTAGCAGTCGCTCGGTGTTTGACGGGCGGACGTTAAACCGCCACGTCTCATGGTCGATCGAGATGCCGTCGAGATGCGCGATCGTGCCGCCAGGGCCATAGCGATCCTTGAGTTCCTGGAGCTTGAGCGCGACGTCCGGAACGGGGGAGTTGATCTCGCCGGTAATGAAGTACCGCTCGCGCAGCGGACGCAGTAGTTCGACCAGTGTCGTGCCGCTGCGAGAGACGAGTTGCAAGACGAGGAGGGCCGGCAGGATGCCTGTGTCGACCCCGTAGAACTCGCGGAAGTAGTAGTGGCCGGAGACCTCGCCGGCGAAGGTGCCACCCGACTCCTTGATCGCAACCTTGATAAAGGCGTGGCCGACGCGCGAGACCTGCGCAGTGCCGCCACAGCGCACGACGGTGTCGGGGACGGCGAGCGAGGCGCGCACGTCGTAGAGAATGGTCGCACCCGGATGGTGCTTGAGAACCTCTTCAGCAAGCAGCGCCGTGATGAAGTCGCCGGGGACGAACTCGCCCTCCTCGTCGATGAAGAAGCAGCGGTCCGCATCCCCGTCCCAGGCGATCCCGATCGAGCCATCGTGCTCCAGCACCTTGGCGATCACGAACTGGCGATTCTCCTCGAGCAGTGGATTCGGTTGGTGGTCGGGAAAGGCACCATCGGGTGTGAGGAAGTACTCGTGCGCGGTAATCGGAAGCCGCTTGAGGATCGGGCCAAGCATCCTCCCGGCCATCCCGCTGCCGCCGTCCAGCACGACACGAAGCGGTCTCAAGGCGGGAACGTCAATCAGCCCCAGCATCTTGGCGGCGTAGGCAGGCAGCACATCGAGCGCTGTGGCAGTACCCGGTGTCTCGACAGCGGGCAGCTCTGCTGGACCAGTGGCCAACTTCTTGACCTCGTTGAGGCCCGAGGCACTACCGACTGGTTGGGCTTCCGCGCGCACGATCTTCATTCCGTTGTACTCGGCCGGGTTGTGCGAAGCGGTGATGATGATGCCGCCATCGAGGCCGCCATCAGCGACTGCGAAGTAGAGCATCTCGGTACCAATCTGGCCCAAGTCGGCGACGTTTGCGCCGCCATCGGTAGCGCCGCGAATGGCCGCCTCAGAGAGAGCCGGCGAGGAAAGCCGCATGTCGTGCCCGATCGCAATGTTCTTTGCTTGGAAGACCTCAACGTAGGCGCGCGCGACGCGATACGCGCCGTCGGGATCGAATTGATCCGGGACGATGCCACGGACGTCATAGGCCTTGAAGATTGCGGGATCAAGCGTCATGTCTGAGAGGGTACCCATGCCTCCCGCAGGAGTCGCCAGGTGTCGTCGAGATGCTGCGCCATCACCCTCGTGTCGGCCAGAACGGGCATGAAGTTTGTGTCTCCGTTCCAGCGCGGTACGACGTGTAGGTGAATGTGCCCCTCGATTCCTGCGCCGGCTGTGCGACCGAGATTAAGACCAGCATTCGCTCCATGCGGCTTCAGTGTCCGATCGAGCACCGTGAGTGCGTGATCAAAGAGCTCCCAGAGCTCAGCCCGCTCTGTGGTGTCCAGTTCTCCCGGGTTGGCGAGGTGGCGGTAGGGGGCGATCAGAATGTGCCCGTTGGTGTAGGGGTAGAGATTGAGGATCACGAAGCAGGTCGGACCGCGGTGCAGGATCAGCTGCTTCTGATCGTCGGGATCGGTCGGAGCAGCACAGAACACACACTCCAGCGGTTCGTGGCCGGATGCGGACTTGACGAATTCCAACCGCCAGGGTGCCCAGATGCGCTCCATAACCGCAGCGTACCCCGAGCGCGGTGTACCCGGTACGCTCGTCTTGTGGCGCCTGTTCCAGATATCAAACTGCTGACGTCGCTCCTCGCACCAACCCTCGCCGAGCCACCTCCAGCCGCTACGGCGTGCGTGATGATCTGCCTACGTGAGGGCGTGCGTGGTGCGGAGATTTTGTTGTGTCGACGGGCGACGCGCGCTGGTGATCCCTGGTCGGGGCACGTTGGACTGCCTGGGGGGCGGGTTGAGGATGGCGATCGCGACGCGCTCGACACTGCCGCCCGCGAGACCTTGGAGGAGGTTGGTTTTGATCCACGTAGACACGGTTCGATCCTGGGTGTCCTCGAGCCACTCACGCCGCGTTCGTTTGCGATCGTGATCTCCGCGTACGTCGCGCACATCACCGACCCCGTCGAACTGACGTTGTCCGACGAGATCGCCACCGCCTGGTGGACGCCGTTTGCCGATCTTGAGTTGGTCTCGGCCGAAGTTGCCGAGGCGCCGACGCGGGTGTCAGCTTATCGCTTGCCCTATGCAGACGCCGCCGATGTTGTGGTCTGGGGCATTACCTACCGGCTGCTCGACAGGCTTTTCGGCATTATCAAAGAGCGGGATCCAGACGAGTAAAATTGCAGCATGGGTGTGTACGAACTCTACGTCGAAGGCCGCTCGCATCTCTCGGCTGGCGAGTACCTCGCGGCGATTCCGCCGCTTGGGGAGGCGCGTGACCTCTCGCCCGAGTCGGGTTCGATCCGCGAGGCGCTCGCGATCGCCTATCTGCGGGCCCGACGCTATCGCGATGCACTACCGGAAGCGGAGGCCACGATCGAGTGTTCGCCCAACGATCACTATGCCTATTTCCTGTATGGGCGCGCGTTACAGGGTCTCAGAGATTTGACGGCGGCGCGGGGACAGTTTAGGCTGGCGACGTGGTTGCGGCCGGGGGATGAGCTCTACCAGGCGGCGCTTGCAGCGGTTGATTCGCCCGCCTGACGCGTACGGTACTATTCCGTCTATGACTGATCAGTTAGTCAGTGCCGTGGAGGTCGCGGCCGATCCGGATCGTCCCTCGCAGATTCTCGATTGCGCCTGTGTTGTGATCGCGCGCGATGGTGCCGAGGGACTGCGGATGGCCGCGGTGGCGCGCGAGGCCGATGTCTCTAATGCGCTGCTGCACTACTACTTCGCGACCCGCGATGAGTTGATCCGCCAGGCCTTCGAGTACCACGATCGACGCGAGACACGCAAGGGCCACGAGCGGGTCGAGCAGATTGCCGACCCTATCGAGCGGATCCGCGATGTGCTGGCCCACGAGTTGGCCGAAGATGCGGCGGTGCGTGAAGGCTGGATTCTTTGGAGCGAGATGCAGCGGCTCGCGATGTTCAACGAGGCCTTGCGTTCGTCGGTGGCGGATCGGTCGGCGCGTTGGGTTGGGGGCGTGGCAACGATGATTCGCGTCGCACAAACCGGCGGTTCCGTCTCGTCCGACATCGATGCTGATGCTGCTGCGTTGCGTCTGACCGCGCTCGTCGATGGTTTGGGAGGTCACATCATCGTGCAGTCGTTCACGCGGGCGGAGGCGTTAGCAGCGCTCGAGCAGGCCTTCGCCTCCGAACTGGGTCTGGCAGGGACTACCGCATGAGCACGACTCGTCGTCGTGCCAAGCCGACCCGCGCGGGCGGAGCGCCGCTCACGCTCAATGCCAAGGCCTACGCGGATCCACTGATGTTTGAGCGCGAGCGTCGGGAGATCTTCGCGCGAGCCTGGATCATCGCGGGGCATGTCGCTGAAGTCCGCGAGCCGGGCGATTTTACGACGACGAACATCGCCGGTGAGCCCGTCGTGGTGGTGCGCGATGTTGACGGTACGCTCCGTGCTTTTTCGAATGTCTGTCGTCACCGTGCCGCCCAGCTGGCATCGGGTACGGGATCGTGTGGCAAGGTTTTGCGCTGCCCGTATCACGGCTGGACGTATCGTCTCGATGGCACGCTCGCTGCGATGCCAGAGGGGCGCGGCTTCGGTGAGGACTTCGACCGCGATGCTGTGCGCCTCCCAGAGTTTAAGGTCGACACGCTCGGGGGACTCGTCTTTGTTTCGATGGATCCCGAGATTGCCCCACTACGCGAATGGTTTGGTGACATTGCCGTGCGGCTCGAGTCGCTCAATATCGACCAGCTCGTGCCGGTCACGCGGCGCGATTGGAAGCCACGCGAGATCGTGCGTGGTGTTCCGGATGCGCTCCGCTCGCTGAGCCTGGATGATGCCAAGGCGCTGATTCCCACTGCCGAACATGGGCGTTGGTATGAAGAGTTCAACCACAATTGGAAGACGCTGTCGGATAACTACCTCGAGGGCTACCACGTGCCGATTGGCCACCCAGGACTTTTGCGGATGCTCGATTATCCGAAGTACAAGCCGACCCTCTACGAGCGTGCCGTCTGGATCGATGGTCCGTTGCGCGACAACCCCTCGCGCGACACGATGGAGCGGCTCTACCAGCGTCTGCACCGGCCGATGCCGGAGTTCCCTGCTGAGTTGCGTAATCAGTGGACGTACGTTCACCTCTGGCCCGGGCAGTTCATCGATGTCTACCCCGAGAGCATCGACATCTGGCAGATGCAGCCGCTCGGACCGCTGCGGACACGCACCTGCGAGATCGCGTTTCGCTCTCCAAACGAGACCCTCCAAGACCGCTTTGTGCGCAAGATCAACCGGCGCTTCAACAGCGAGGTCATGGACGAAGACGTCACGCTCTGTGACGCTGTTCAGCAAGGCCTCGGCTCGCTGACGTATACGCGCGGTGTGCTCAACGACAACGAGGCTGCGGTCGGGCACTTCCACGATCTGTTGCGTAACGCGGTGCCAGGAATCGATGACGCACCGTAACTTTGGGCGTCATGACTGGCTCGGTCTAACACCCGAGGTGGAACGCTTCGGACCGCTCCTCGTCGACCGCATCACCGCAGCTCTTGGCGAGTCGCAAGATGCGCTTGGCGAAGCACGCGTCGGGGCGCTGATTCGCAATGGCGATGCGGCGGCGTGGCTCACTTACCTCGGCGCTCTGACGGCGCTCGTCGATCGCGGCTCGCAGTCGGGGGTTGCAGTGGCAGAGACAGAGATCCTGGCTGAGATCCTGCGGGACCAGTATCGGCTCGCACCCGGTGTGCTCGTCCTTTCGGAGACCGACATGGCACGCTCCAACCACCTTGAGACTCTCTTGGAGACACGATGACTGACGCCTTGCGTACTGATTTTGCTCCCTTGCTCGACATCCGCCGTGCCGCGGTCGTCGGCGCCTCCGAACGTGGTCCAGGCCATACGCTGCTGGAGAACCTCAGTACCTACGGCGGCGAGGTGATCGGTGTGCACCCTACTCGTCAAGAGGCGGCCGGCCATCGCTGCGTGCCGAACATCAAAGACGTGCCGTTCAAGCCGGATGTCGTCGCGATCGCGCTCGGGCCACGCACGATCGTGCCGGCACTGGACGAGGCGATCGCTGCGGGGCATCGCGTCTTCGCGATCCCCGGGCTGGGCGCCGAAGCCGTAGGTGAGGAGGGCGATAGTGCCCGCGTAGCGGTGCGGGAGCGCCTGAATGCTGCGGATGCGGTCTGCGTCGGGATCAACTGCATGGGTATCGCAGTCCCCGAACGTCCGTCGCCGTACATGGGTACCGTTGGCCCGGGGTTCCGGGATGGTGGCGTTGCGGCGATTGTCGGTTCTGGCTCGATCGCTGAGGCCCTGCTTGCACTCGGCCCGCGCGTTGGCTTCCGAAACGTCGTCTCGATTGGCGCGGAGACCAGTCGCGACGCTGCCGACTGGCTCGCCTTCCACGTCGAAGACGAGCGCACGCGTGCAATCGGACTGTTTCTCGAAGCCGTGCGGCGTCCGGCGGCATTCCGCACTGCGCTCGAGCGTGCGTCCGACGCCGGCAAGCCCGTCGTGGTACTCAAGGTCGGACGGTCGGAGGTCGCTGCCCGCAACGCGATGGCGCACACTGGCGCCATCGTCGGATCGGACCGGTCGTTCGATGCGCTTTGTCGCTCCTACGGTGCGATCCGCGTCGATGACTACGGCGATTGGCTTGAGCAGCTTGAGGTGCTCGGCACGCCACGGCGTCCGCGCGGTCTCCGCACGGTCTTGCTGACCAACTCGGGCGGCGAGGCCGAGCTTGTTGCCGACGTCTCGGATGCTGCCGGGATGCCGCTGATGACGCTTCCAGCGGATCTGGCGGCCGAGATCGATGCGGCCTGGCCGTTCCATGGAGTCCATAACCCGATCGACTACTGGGCGTTCGGCGAGCCCGAGGAAATCGTGCCTGACATCGTGCGCCGTTGCGCGGAGCATCCCGAGGTCGACAGCGTCGTCATCAACATCGATCAGTCCTGGCGGTTCTCCAACGGCGAGCGCGAGAACGCGGAGGACGCGTGCACGACAATGGCCGAGGTCGCCGTCGCCACTGACACCTTTTGCGCCGTGCTGTCAACGGCCACCTCAGATCCATCCGATGCCGCCGTGCTCAATGCGGTGCGCGGTGGTGTTCCCGTGCTGATCGGGGCCGGCATGGGCATGCGCGCGATTGCGCGAGCCGCCCGATGGCGCCCGATCAAGCCGGAGGCACCCGCGCCGTGGGACAAGTCCGCGTGTCCCGAACTCGAGCGCGAGGCTGGGCATCTTGCGGAAGCCGATGCCAAGATCGTCCTGGGGCGCTATGGCGTCCGTGCGCCGCGCGAGCTTCGCGCCGCGAATCCGGACGAGGCGCGTGCAGCGGCTCGAGAGATCAACGCCACAGTCGTCGTCAAGGTCGATGGCCCGGCGCACAAGGAGAAGTACGGCGGCGTGATTCTGGGTTGCACTGATCCCGACCGTGCTGCCGCCGCTGCAGAGCAGATTGGTGCGCCGGTGCTGGTCTGCGAGGAAATTCGTGGCGGTGTCGAAGTGCTGTGTGGTCTCGTCCGCGATCCACTCTATGGCCCCATCGTGGTGGTCGGTGTTGGTGGCTCATGGGCCGAGTCGGTGGGTGACACGGCTCGGGCCGCACTCGGTCCGATCTCGCTGGCTGATGCCGAGAGCCTCGTGTACTCCGTCAGGCCACTCGAGCACCGGCTGGCAGCTGCGGAGATGACGATCGTTGCGGAGACACTCGTTGCCCTTGGTCGCGTCGCCCACGACTTTCCGCGCGTGTCAGAGATCGACGTCAATCCTCTCGTGATTCGCGATGGCATCGGCGTCGCGCTAGACGGCCTGATTGTCCTTAGCGACGTCTGAATGGAGCCCTGATGGACTTTTCGCTCACCACAGAGCAGCAGGACCTGCGCCTTCGCGCTCGGAGTTTTGCTGACGCGCTGCTGCCCTACGAAGTGGCGGCCGAGGAGGCGGGAGGCAAACTGCCACCCGAGGTCAAAGCCGAGGTTAGACGGCTTGCACAGGAGGCGCGTCTGATCGGTGGCAACCACGCCGTTGAGCATGGTGGCCAAGGCTGGAAGATGATGGAGCATGTGATCGTGCACGAGGAGTTGGGGCGTGTCACCAACGGCATCTGGTGGCTGATGGGCGGCGGCTACAACGTGCTGGCACTCGGCACGCCCGAGCAGATCGAATCGTACCTGTTGCCAACCTTGACCGGCGAGCGCGCCGACGCCTACGCCGTTACCGAACGCAACGCGGGTAGCGACGCCTCGGGCATCGAAGCGACGGCCGAGCGCGTTCCCGGCGGCTTTCACCTCAAGGGCGAGAAGTGGTTCGTCACCGGCGGTGATCAAGCGGACTATCTGATCGTGATGGCCAACGTGATTGACGGCCAGCAGCGTCTGCCGACGCTGTTTCTCGTCGATCTTCCCCTCGCTGGCGTTGAGATTATCGATGACCCGAGCTTTACGCATGTCTTTCCTGACGGCCATCCGACGTACCAGTTTGATTGTGTTGTGCCAGAGTCAGCCGTGCTTGGCGGCTCCGATCAGGTTGGCCAAGGCGATGCTGGGCAGCATGCCTGGTTCGTCGAGGAGCGCATCCACATTGCCGCTCGTTGCGTCGGCGCGATGCAACGACTGCTTGATGATGCCGTCGGCTGGGCTACAACGCGCGAGCAGTTCGGGCAGCCCATCATGGACTTTCAAGGGGTTAGTTTTCCTCTTGCCGACTCGGCCGCAGACTGTGTTGCGGCGCGTCTTTTGACATACCAATGTGCGCAGATGTTCGACGATGGAGCACCTCCAAAACTTGTGCACGCACGTGCCGCAATGGCAAAACTGTTCGCGTCAGAGCGGTCCTATGTGTGTGCCGATCGTGCGGTGCAGGTCTGGGGTGGGCGCGGCTATATGCGTCGCAACGCCGCCGAACGGTTCTTGCGCGAGCTTCGCGTCGACCGCATCTGGGAGGGCACGACGGAGATTCAGCGCCTGATTGTCGCCAACGCTCTCGTCAAGCGCGGCGTTGGTGCGACGCTGGCTGTCGATCCGCGGGAGACGGTGTGAGCGAACGGCGCGACCTGACCAGGTTGTTTGCGCCAGAGAGCGTATTGCTGGTTGGTGCGACGGCCGATACGTTTAAATGGGGAGGATGGGTCTCGCGATCGTTTGGCGAGACGAAGCATCTGCGCGCAACGCATTTCGTCAGCCTGCGCGGTGGCGAGTTGTATGGGCTACCGGTACACACGAGCATCGCGGATGTCCCCGGACCGGTCGACTTGGCCGTGATTGTCGTCCCTGCGCCCGGCGTGCCGCAGGCGGTCACGGAATCGCTCGCACTCGGAGCCAAGGCGCTTGTCATTATCACCTCGGGGTTTGGGGAGGCCAGCGCTGAGGGCGAGTTAGTCCAGCAGGCGCTGGCCGAGGAGGTACGCGCTGCGGGAGCCGTTTTGCTCGGACCCAACTGCCTCGGGCTGTTCGACGACCATGGTCACCTGAACGTGTACGGAGGCTCGTTTCCGTCTGGCGATCTCGGGTTTGCCACCCAGAGCGGCAACCTAGCGCTTGAAGTCGCGTTGTTGCTCGAGCGCAGTGGTCTCGGTCTGACGCGCTTTGCGAGTGTCGGTAACCAGGCGGATTTGACGCTCGCTGACGTGATTCGCGACTTTGCTCATCACGATGCGACGAAGGTCATTGGCGCCTATATCGAGGCGCCACGCGACGGCGTGGCTTTTGCCGACGCCGTGCGTGAGGCCGCTGCCGTCAAGCCCGTCGTGCTGTTCGCGGGCGGGCGTACTGCCGCAGGCGCTCATGCCGCCGCATCGCACACCGGTAATCTCGCGGCCGAGTCGCGGGTGTTGCGGGCAATCTGTCGCGATGCTGGTGCCGTGGTCGTCGATTCTCCGGGCCAGTTTGTTGATGCCGTGGCGACGCTACGAACCGGTAAAACGCTCGGGCGTCGTCGAATTGGCATCGTTGCTGATGGTGGTGGTCATGGAGTCGTCGCGAGCGACACGGTGATCGAGGCCGGCCTGGAGATGGCCGTCTTTTCCGAGGCGACACGCGACGCGATGCGGCCACTCTTGCGTCATAGCGAGCCGGACAATCCCGTCGATCTTGCGGGTGTTGATGCCTCGCTGATGTGGAACTTTCACGGTCTCGTCGACGTGTTGTTGAAGTCTCCTGAGGTCGATGCCGTTTTGATGAGTGGCTACTTCGGTGGCTACGGTGCGTATGAGCCGAAGGCGGGTGAGATCGAGCTCGAGGTGGCGGAGGCGATTGCCCGCAGCAGCGATGAGCACTGCAAACCCGTCGTGATCCAGTCGATGGAGGAGGCCTCCGGCAACGCCACGATCAAACGCCTGCGCGAAGTCAACGTCCCCGTCTTTTCTCGCATTGAGAACGCCGTTGCGGCTTTGGTGCGGCTCGAGCGTCCCCCGATCGTGCACGTGACGACCGCCAGCGCCGTGCCCACGGTGCAGTTGAGCGAAGTGCCTGCGTACCCGGAGGCAAGAGCGGTGCTGGCGGGGCTCGGGATCCCGTTCCCTGCGGGCCAGCTTGCTTGTACTGCCGAAGAGGCTGCGGCAGCATTCGACCTAGTCGGCGCACCTGCGGCGATGAAGGCGGTCGCGGCCGAACTGCTGCACAAGACGGATGCCGGCGGCGTTGTGCTCGGTGTCACCACCTCAGAGATCGCTGCCGAGACCTTCACGACGATGAAACACCGGGTCGAGCAGGCGGCCGGGCTCAAACTCGACGGGATCTGGGTCGAAAGGATGGCCGACGCGGGCGGCGTCGACCTGGTTGTTGGCGCGCGTCGTGACCCCGTCTTTGGCCCGGTCATCTTGGTTGGCGTCGGTGGTGTTTTCGTCGAGATTATCGACGATGTTGTCCTGTCACCCGCGCCCACAGATGCCACGCATCTGGCGGCGTTGATGAAGACGCTTCGTGCCTTCCCGTTGCTGGCTGGGGCGCGTGGCCAGGCGCCTGTCGATTGCAAGGCTGTCGCCGAGATCGCCGTCCGCCTTGGCGATCTGCTCGTGCAGACCCCGGCGATTAGTGAGGTCGAGATCAATCCGCTGCGGGCGACGCCGGCTGGTGTTATGGCGCTCGACGCACGAATTGTCTGCTGAGTTTCAACCGATTCTGGCGCCTCTGCGATAGCAAGAGTGGGGGAACGCCAGGGCTCGTCCACTTCGGTGGGCGAGCCCTCGCGCGCCCGCTGATACGACCCGCAAAAAGTCCGTTCTGGACTCCGGAGGGAGCATGACCGATGATGCTGGAGTGAGCACGGCGGTCCAACTTTTCCCAACCTGTCTCGGCGATGTTCTGGCGCGGCAGACGGTTGACGACACGGAGCGCGTGTTGACTGCGCTTGGCATCAGTCATTCGCGCCCGAGCGGGACAACGTGTTGCGGACAGCCCGCCTTCAACTCAGGACATGACCATCCGGCGCGGGCAGTCGCTAAGGCCACGCTGAGAGCACTCGACGATGGTTCGGACGAACCGATTTTGGTGCCCTCCGGATCCTGCACAAGCATGGTGCGTCTGCATTGGCGCGAGCTGTTTCATGGCACACCGGAAGCGGAGGGTGCGTTGCGCGTGGCGCGTCGTGTGCGCGAACTCTCGAGTTATCTTGCCGAACATACCGAGGCGCTGCGCGCGCTCAAACCGACACTCGCCGTGCGGGTTGGTTATCACGATTCCTGCCACATGCTGCGCGAATTGCGGATTAAGGAGGCACCGCGCCAGGTACTTGCCACGATCGCTGGGGTCGAGTTGATCGAGCTCGCCTCCAGCGAACGTTGCTGCGGGTTTGGCGGTACCTTCAGCGGCCGTTACCCCGAGGTCTCGGTGGCCATGGCCGATGCCAAGATCGACGATCTGGAGTTTGCCAAGATTGATGTGCTGGTCTCGTCAGATCCTGGCTGCCTGATGCAGTTGGCCGGCAGAATGTCGCGTCAGGAGACGCCCGTGCGCGCTGTGCATCTTGCCACTCTCCTCTGCGAGGCCCTGGCATGAGCGCGACGCGCGAAGACGTCGGCGGAACGCCACTGCCGCCCGGTTGGGCGCAGCCAGCGCACCAGCCAGATGCCTTCGAGATCTCGACGACGACCTTCGAACAGCGAGCGACCGAGACGATGGCGCGTCCGTTTGCGCGGCGAGCGATCGCCAACGCCACCGACCACGCGGCTGCCCTCACGACTGCACGCTTTGTGGGTATCGACCATGACGCTCTGCGTGATAAGGCGCGCCAGATACGCGCTCACGCTATTGCCAACTTGCCGGACTACCTCGACCAGTGGATCGATGCGGCGGAGGCCCACGGCACAATCGTGCATTACGCCGCCGACGAGTCGGAGGCGCGCCGGATCGTGGCCCAGATCTGTCGCGACGAGGCCGTAACGCGCGTCGTCAAGTCGAAGTCGATGGCCTCCGAGGAGGTCTCGCTCAACTCAGCGCTTGAGGCAATTGGGATCGATATCTACGAGACCGACCTCGGAGAGTTCGTCGTCCAGGCGATGGGCGATCGTCCTGGTCACGTGATTGCGCCCATTCTGCATCGCACCAAGGATGAGGTTCACGCGCTGTTCTCGACGATGGCGGGCCGCGAGTTGCCGAATGAGGCCGAGGCGTTGACAGCCTTCGCGCGCGATCGTCTACGACACGCATTCCTGACCGCCGATGCCGGTATCAGCGGTGGCAACTTCCTGATCGCCGAGACCGGTGAGGTGCTGCTCGTTACCAATGAGGGCAACGGGCGCCTGACCACCGCGTTGCCGAAGATCCATATCGCTCTGGTTGGAATCGAGAAGATCGTACCGCGTCGACGTGACCTCGCCGTGCTACTTCCGCTCCTGACTGGCCACGGAACGGGCCAGCAGATCACAACCTATGTGACGATGGTGGCTGGTCCTCGCCGGGAGCAGGAGCCTGACGGTCCGGAGCGTATGCATGTGGTGCTGCTTGACGCGGGCCGGAGCGCACTCTTGGGTGGCGAATTCGAGGAAGCCCTGCACTGCATTCGCTGTGGTGCCTGCCAGAACGTATGCCCGGTTTATCGCCAGGTTGGGGGTCATGCCTACGGCTGGGTCTACGGCGGCCCGATCGGTGCTGTTTTGACCCCGCTCTTTCGGGGTCAGGTCGAGGGGGGCGAGCTGGCGCATGCGACGACGCTCTGCGGCGCCTGCGATGACGTCTGTCCCGTCAAGATTCCACTGCATGACCTGCTGCTCGGTCTCCGTCGTCGGCGCGACGAGGAGGGGTGCGTGCCCCGCAGCGAGCAGCTTGCGTTCGCACTCTGGGGTCAGGTCTGGAGTCGACCGCTGCTGTATCGCGCCAGCACGGCTGTGGCGCGAGGATCGTTACGTGTGATCGCCCGCGATGGTGTGCTCTCTGCCAAGGCCCCGCTGCTTCGGCGCTGGACAGCGGGCCGAGACCTAGTGGTCGGCAGGCGGCGATCATGACCGACCGTGCCTCGTTTCTGGCCGCTATTCGGAGCACGCCGCGCGGCAGTGATCCGGGACTGCTGGATCGATCTGTGGCTCCCGATGCGCCGACGCAATTGCGCGACGGTGAGCATCGTGCCGATCGTCTGCAGGCGGAGGCCGAGTCCGTCAGCACGGTCGTTCATCGTGTCGTTGCAACGGAGGTAGGTGCAACTGTGGTCGGTGTGCTGGTCGCTGCTGGGGCTCAACGCATTGCTCTGACCGAAGATTTAGCACCGTTTGCCGACGCTGTCCGAGAGGCCGCCACCACGGCGGGACTCTCGGTGGTGGGCTACGCAGAGGCGGCCTCCAAGCGTGCGCAGGCCGGGGCGTTGGATGCGACCGTCACGGGCTGTCTTGCTGCTGTCGCCGCCACTGGTTCGATCGTGACGGCGGCTTCAGGGGCGGGTCGCGCAGGCGCTTTGATCGCTCCTAACCACGTCTGCGTGGTGCGCGACGACCAGATCGTTGATGGCTTGCACGAGTTGTTCGACGGGGACGTGCTGGCAGAGGCCGGTAGTATCTTCGCGCTTCAGTCCGGTCCGAGCCGGAGTGCCGATATCGAGAAGGTACTGATTTTGGGAGTTCATGGTCCCGGCAACGCGCACGTCGTGATCGTCGCGCCGGACTAAGCAATTGTCGCTCGTGACGGCGAGCAACGGCACGTTGGCGGGACCGTCAGATGGCTAGGCGACGATCTTGACGGGACTGCCTGGCGAGACCAGCGCGGTAACCTTACGGATCTCAGGATCGGGTACACGAATGCAGCCGTGAGAGGGATTGGTACCGGCCTCTGCCCACAACACGCCACGCGCACCGTGGATTGCGATCCGCCCAGGCCCACCCGCATACTCAAACCGGACGTTGGAGTGTGCGGTTAGATGCAGTGCCCACGGTCCAAGGGGGCTCCACCAGACCTCGCGAATCTCCTGGTAGACCGCAAACTGCCCGGTTGGAGTTGGTGTAGTTGGCGCACCTTGAGCCACGCCGCGCCCCGTTGGCAGTTCGGTGCGGTCGAGGACAAGGAGTTCGATGCCGTTGCCGGTGTCGCTCGTCCAGCGGGGGAGTGTTCGGTGCAGGCTTGTGCCGCCGGGCTTGGCAAACAATCCAACGCGAGCGACGAGGCGGGCCGTCTAGGACATCCGCCGGTTTGGGCGGTCGTCAATCGTTGGCTGGTTGTTGGTTGCCAAAGCCGTTGCGGTAGTTGGATCTGTGGTCGTCGGCGGCGTTGCCTCTGACTGGGCGAGGGCCGAGCCTGTACAGCCGAGCGTCAGCGCGATGGCAGGGATGGTCGTGGCGAGGGCACGGTGCAGCGACGAAGTATGCGCGAGGAGGAGAGGTTAATCGCTGGACGGCATGCCCGAACCCTGCCACGATCTCGATATGAGCGAGCAGCACCGATCTCTCTGGCTGGAGCAGGCCTACACAGGCTCGACAGATGCGCCGGTCTTGAGCGGTGGCGACCACGCCGATGTTGCGATCGTCGGCGGGGGGTACCTCGGTCTCTGGACCGCGCTGCTCTTGAAGGAACGCGAGCCGTCGCTCGACGTGGTGATCATCGAGAAGGACGTCTGCGGCGGTGGTGCCTCGGGGCGCAATGGTGGCTTCGTGCTCAGTTGGTGGCCGAAGCTGGCAACGCTGATCAAGCTGGCGGGAGAGCGCGAGGCGATCGAGCTCGCACAGGCCTCAGAGCACGCGATTACGGAGATCGAAGAGGCCTGTCAGCGATATCACATCGACGCGCAGTTCAAGCGGGGGGGCTGGCTGTGGACCGCGGCGACCGAGGTTCAGCGCGGCGCCTGGAAACCGGTTGTAGAACTCTGCGAAAGCCTCGGCGTCGCGCCCTTTACGAATCTTTCGCCCGAGGAGATCGCGCGTCGCACGGGCTCGCCCGTGCATCTGGAAGGAGTCTTCGAGGCGAGTGCTGCAACCGTGCATCCTGGCTATCTCGTGCGCGGTCTGGTACGGGCGGCACAGCAGTTGGGCGTGCGGATCTACGAGCACAGTCCGATGATCGAACTCGATCGACGGCGACCAGCAGTGATTCGAACTCCGAACGGTGCGCTGACCGCCGATGTTGTCGTGCTGGCCGTCAACGCCCACGCTGCGGGCATGCGCGAGTTGCACCGCAAGATCGTGGCGATCTCGAGTGACATGGTTTCGACGCCGCCGATTGTCGATCGCCTCGAGGAGATCGGTTGGACGGGCGGCGAGTCGATCTCGGATTCTCAACTGCAGGTCCACTACTACCGCACCACCGAGGACGGAAGGATCGCCTTTGGTAAGGGCGGTTGGGGCATTGCCCTCGGCGCGCGCATGGGTGCGAGTTTCGATCGCGATGCGAGTCGCGCAGCGGACGTGACACTCGATTTTCGCCGACTCTACCCAGCGCTTGCGGATGTGCCGATTACGCACGATTGGAGCGGCCCCATCGATCGTTCGCCGTCGGGTATTCCACTGTTTGGCAATCTCGGTGGGCGGCCCCACATCCTCTACGGTGCGGGCTTCTCTGGCAACGGTGTTGGTCCGTCGCGACTCGGTGGGCGGATCTTGGCCGATCTCGTGTTGGGCGAAACCGATGGTTTCGCTGGCAGTGCTCTCGTCAACGGCAAGCCCGGTAGCTTCCCTCCCGATCCAATCCGCTACGTCGGTGCTCACGTGGTACGCAGCGGCGTGGCCTCAAAGGAGCGCGCCGAGGCAGTCGGCAAAGAACCGAGTCGGTTTGCGACCGCGTTGGCGCGTCTAGCTCCGGCCGGCATGATCCCCAAGAAGGACGCTGACGGCGACCATTAGCGGTCCCGTGGGGTAGTCACTCGCAGGTGTTCCGACGCGGCACGTGGAGTCAACGAGGACATGACAAGTACGCACTTGTCATGTCCGTGGCTGTTCTAGTCGCCGACGGCAGCGACTGCGCTGGGTGTGGACTCGTTCGCCTTGGCGACCAGCGTTGCCTCCACTCGATTGTCATGGAACGTGGGGGCACCTCCCATATCCGCGTCGCGGACCGGAGTCGTGGCGTTGACGTTGCTGCCGCCGTTGTCTTTGGCCCAGTACGCCTTGTACGACCAGGCGACACCGTCACGGGCCTGCGGATGGATTGCCGCACGACAGCGGAACGCGCCACGATCGTTCGCGACCTCGACCTCATCGCCGGCTTCGATGCCCCGTGCGGTTGCGTCGCTCTGGCTGAGAAACAGGGTAGGGGCGCCGGTCATGCGCAGATGTCCGGGCAGGTCGGCGAACGTCGAGTTGAGGAAAAAACGATGTGCGGGTGTGATCAGGATCAGCGGAAAGCGCTGGGCCAAGACTGGATCGGCACCCTCGAACGACGGCGTGTAGCCGGGAATCGGATCCAGGTTGACGTCGGCCAGCGCTGGCACGGTGATGTGCAGCTTGCCGTCGCGCGTGGGAAAGCCGCCGTCGGCGTGCGGTGCGGTCCCGGCGAGGTCGTCAATGGCCGCGTAGCCCGTCTCGCAGAGAGACTCGAACGTGATCCCGCGCTCGCGGGCTCGATCGGTGTCAATAAACTGTCGGACCAAGGCTTCGTCGCTGTCGTGGTGGCGTGGGTGCGTCAACTCCAGAGCGGTGGCGAGGCGTCGGAAGATCTCATTGTTCGGTAGGCACTGCCCGACCGGTTCTATCGCCGGCAGATTAAGGGTCAGATAGTGGTGGCCGTACGACGGATGGATGTCGAGGTGCTCGGTTTGCATCGTGGCCGGCAGTACGACGTCGGCGAACAGCGCCGTGTCGGTAAGTCGGTGTTCCAGTACGGTCACGTGTAGATCGTCGCGGCGGAGGCCCTGCTGCACGCGTCCCTGATCGGGCACGGTCGCGGCTGGATTGGTGTTCCACACGACCATGGCATGCACCGCCGGAGTTAGGGCGGAATCCGTCAACGCCTCGGCAAGCCTCGACATGTTGATC
Organism: Thermoleophilia bacterium; assembly: GCA_009694475.1. GTDB lineage: Bacteria > Actinomycetota > Thermoleophilia > Gaiellales > F1-60-MAGs149 > F1-60-MAGs149. Next base: position 2,206 of record SHUX01000004.1, on the reverse strand, counting down.
GTGCGCGCCAGCGGCAGTGGCAGTCCAACCGGCTCCTCGAGACCGCTGGTCACGTCATCGAAGCGACCACTCGTCTCCGACACGACGCCGCCACCGACGTGGCGAAAGTCACCGGACACTGCGCCAAGCACGGTGATCGCACGCACGGCGGCACCGGCGCCGCCGTGGCGTTGAAGACCGAGACCCAGACGGATCGCCGTCGGGCGTGTCGTGATTATGCGCTCTGCAAGACCTCGGATCTCGCTGGCGTGGAGACCGCAAATCTCGGCGGCCCGCTCGGCGTTCCAGTCGGCGAGGCGCTCGCGCAACTCCGGCCAGCCGACGGCGCACTCTGCGAGCCACTCCTCGTCGCAGGCACCGGCGGCACGTAGCTCTCCCATCAGGCCCATGGCCAGTGCGGCGTCGGTTCCAGGGAGCAATTGCAGGTGCTGGTCGCAGCGTTCGGCTGTATCCGTCGGCAGCGGGTCGATCGCAACCACGTGGGCGCCGTTCTGTTGGGCGGCGTGAATGAAGTGCCATTGATGCATGTTCGACGACAGCAGATTGGCGCCCCAGACGAGAATCAGCCTCGCGTGGGCGAAGTCCTCTGGGTCGGTCCCGACTGGCCGGTGCATCGTTACTCGCAAGGCGGCGTAGGCGGCTGCGTCACAAATTGTCGTGTCGAGCCGCGTTGCGCCGAGGTGCTTAAAGAGGCGCTGCCCCAGTGACCAGCCTTGGACAGCACCGAGTGTGCCGGCGTAATAGAACGGCAGAATCGCCTCCGGGCCGTAGCGGTCGATCGTCGTCCGGAGGGCTGTGGCGGTCAGGCCGATCGCCTCGTCCCAGTCGATTGCTTGGAACCGTCCCTCGCCCTTCGCGCCAACGCGTCGCAGCGGCGTTGTCAGTCGATCAGGGGAGTAGACCGCATCGAGGTAGTGGTTGACCTTGCCACACAACGAACCGCGCGTATAGGGATGGTCCTTACGACCACGCATGCGCACGGCCTTGCCATCCTCTACTTCGATCTGCCACGCACACGTGTCGGGACAGTCGAGCGGGCAGGCACCGTTGACGATGTGGCTCATGGCGCGAGTGTACGCGATCTAGCGCGTGAAAACGAGTAGAAATAAGCGATTGCGGTAGCGCTGAGCCGCAGCGACGAGATCCCGAAAGAGCGCCTGCTGCTCGGGTTCGTGCATCTTTTCCGGATGCCACTGCACGCCGATGACGGGCCACTCGGCCGGGCCTTCGAGCGCCTCGATAACCACGCCAATCCGAGCCGTCGCGTTGAGTGTTCCGGCATCGACGACCGCTTGATGGTGGATCGAGTTGACGGGAAACGTTGTTGTCCCGATCACCTCTGCGATCCGGGACTGTGCTGCGAGCTCAATCGGGTGTCGCGACTCCATCAGGGCCTGTGGATTCTTCGGAATCAGCGGATGGCCGTGGCGCTCCTCTAGGTCTTGCAGCAGCGTGCCGCCGCTGGCGACTGCGAGGGTCTGCATGCCTCGGCAAATGCCGAGCACGGGCAATTTGCGTGCCGCGGCCTCGCGTGCGAGCGCGAGCTCCCAGAGATCGGCACCAGCGTTGGGGTCTTCGAGTGTGACTGCAGTGGACTCGCCGTAGTGTTCGGGATCCAAGTCGCCGCCGCCTGTCAGTACCAGGCCATCAAGTAGGTTAAGCAGGCCTACCGGATCGTCGCCATGCGGGATGATCAGCGGCTGGCCACCTGCGGCCTCAACACAGTTTGTATAGGTGGGATCGAGCGTGTACAGGTCGGTCTGCTCGCCGAGTGGCGTGGCGAGCGAACGCCGATACGCCAATCACGGGACGGGTCATCACGGCAGCCTACCGATCAGCCAAGCGGCCACGGGAGATCAGGCATATGGGCATGCCAGACCTCAGCAAGAGAACCATTGTCGATGATCCTCCCGAGAGCGCCATCGAGGGCTTTGCGGAGGTCGTCGTCACCGCGACGGACAGCGATGCCCCACTGGTTACGGGTCTCGATGGTGAAGGCCAGCCGCAGATCGGGGTCCTCATCGAGCGGCACCATGACAACATCGTCGTCCACGAAACCGTCGATCTCGCCCGAGCGAGTCGCCGTAATCATGTCGCCAAAGACATCGTTGGTGGCGCCATCAAAAGCAACCGGAATGACCCCTGGGAACGTCTCGGTCAGTGTCATGTTGGTACTCGCGGCGATTGCACCGATGCGGAGTCCGGC
>SHUX01000074.1 GCA_009694475.1 Thermoleophilia bacterium | reverse complement strand
CATTCCCGCGGTGATGGCGCAGGCCTTTGAGATTGCGCTGGCCGATCGTCCGGGCCCGGTTGTGCTGGCCTTGCCCGAGGACATGCAGCGCGACTTCACCGCTGCGCCTGATGCGCCACGGGTTGAGCCCGCGTGGCGGATGCCCGACAACGCTGCGCTCGCCGAGCTCCACGGCTGGTTGGCCGAGGCCGAACGACCGCTGCTGATCGTGGGTGGCCCCCGTTGGGATCAGGCCACCGCCGACACGTTGGCAGCCTGGGCGGGTGCATCGGGCGTGCCTGTCGCTGCACAATTTCGACGCCAGGATCGACTCGACAACACGGCCGCTGCTTACGTCGGTGATCTTGGGCTTGGCTGTAATCCGAAGCTCGATGCGCGGGTGCGAGAAAGCGATTGCGTCGTCCTCCTCGGTGGGCGGTTTGGTGATATTGCGAGCGGTGGCTACACGCGGCTGGAGATCCCGAAGCCGACGGCTGGCCGGCTCGTGCATGTGCACCCCGAGCCGACCGAGCTCGGCAAGGTCTATCGGGCCGATCTCGACATCTGTGCGGCGGCACCGCTCGTCGTCGAAGGTCTTGCGCGCCATGGGGTTCTCGCACCGGCAGAGCGTCAGGCGTGGGCCGACGAGCTGCGCTCCGACTACCTGCAGTGGAGCGAGCCAACGCCGCGCGAACTGGTTGGTGTCGATCTCGCCTCGGTCGTGACGCACCTGCGTGACACCCTGCCTGACGACGCTGTCATCACCAACGGTGCTGGCAACTACACCGTCTGGATCCACCGCTACTACCGGCATCGGGCGTTTGGCACGCAGCTCGCGCCGACCAGTGGCGCGATGGGCTATGGAATTCCCGCTGCGATTGCGGCGGCGCTGCACGATCGCTCACGCACGGTCGTGGCCTTTGCGGGCGATGGCTGCTTTCAGATGGCGGGCCACGAGTTGGCGACTGCCATCCAAGAGCAGTTGCGTCTGGTCGTCCTGGTCTGCGACAACGGCATGCTGGGCACGATTCGGATGCATCAAGAACGCTCCTACCCCGGCCACGTCGAGGGTACAACGCTCCTCAATCCCGATTTCGTACAGCTCGCCGCGGCCTACGGCTGCCACGCCGAACGCGTCGATTGCGATGGCGACTTTCCGGCCGCCTTCGCGCGTGCGCTGGCTGCCGAGCGCACGGCGCTGATCCACCTGGTCTGCGATCCGCACGCTATTACGCCCGGTGGGTTGCTGGCGTAGGTCATCGGATCCTCGTCTCGTCGGTGCGTAATACTGAACGAATGAGTGTGCGACTGACTGTGAGGATCTCGGAGAGCCAGCTTGCAAGGGCCAAAGCATGCGCCTCGGCCTCGGGTATGGAACTTTCGGAATGGGTGCGCCGAGCGATGGCAACGAGCGCGACGGAGCATCTGAATTGCGTGGATGCCGCTCGTGTTCAGGAGTTGCACCGAATTTCGACCATTCCAATCGACGAGCGTGGTCCGGCGCCAGATATGCAGCAAATGCTCCGAGAAATTAACTCTCGTTACGAAGAGGACGTGGCGGAATGACCCCGTTTCGGACGAGTGGAGGCTGGTTTGTCTCTTCGCCCAATATGATCAGATTGTTTGGTCTCAAAAGCGATCTTGAACCAGTTTTACGACGAGATGAATATCATCGGAGTAGGTTGCTGCCATGAAGATCTACGCCTTGCACTGCGGGGGAGACCTCCAGGATGTCGGAATCTTCGACTTCGAGCATCCGCAGGCGGGCGAGGCGCTCTACAACCCGTATTACATGTACGTGATCACGCATCCTCAGGGCAACGTGCTGCTCGATACGGGTGCGCACCCGACGTTGCGAACCGATCCGCGCTCGCGGCTTGGCGAGATGGCGGATGTGTTCGAGGCGCTGCTCGAGCCGGAAGACACCGTGCCTGGCTGTCTCGCGCGGATCGGGATGACACCCGAGGACATCAGCGTGGTCGTGCAGTCACACCTGCACTTCGATCATGCGGGTGGTCTTGAACACCTTGTGCACGCGCCGGTCTATATCCAGCAGGCCGAGCTCGACTACGCCTTCGATCGCACGCATGACCAGGCCGAGATCTACCTTGTTGACGACTTCTCCGCGGGCGTCGACTGGCGGCCCGTGACGGGCACGTACGACATCTTCGGCGACGGTGCGCTCGTGCTGCACTCGACGCCGGGCCATACCGCCGGGCATCAGTCACTCTGGGTGAATACCCCGAGCCAGCCAACGTTTTTGCTCTGCGACGCGGCGTATCTGATCGCTCCAATGCGTGGGCGACGCCTGCCTGGTGTGCTCTGGAACGGCGAGGCAATGCTCGCGTCGTGGGATCAGATCGAGGCGATCGAACGTGAGACCGGTGCGCGTCTAATCGCGACGCACGAACTCGATTACGAGACCGCCGTGCCGAAGCCGCCGGACGGCTGGGAGTGAGCAACTGCGGGTGAGTCGGTGGCGGCTGGCTCCCGCAGGAGCTTGTTGGATTCGCATTGAAGCACGCCGCGCTCTAGCCTATTGGCGCAATGTTTACTCCGATTCGTCCTCCCGTCGAGATCATGTCCGCGACCGACATCGCGCGACTCGACACGGCCTGGCGCGAGATCGTGTCCGAGATGGGCGTACAGTTCGAGCACCCTGAGGCGCTGGCGATTCTTGCCGAAGCGGGCCAGCGGGTCGAGGGTGAGACGGTCTATTTCGACGCCGACTGGGTTGCGAGCAAGGTTGCTGAGGCGCCGTCGAGTTTTGTTTGGGAGGGGCGCAATGCTGAGCGATCGATTCCGATTGGCTCGGGCGTGATGTCGTTCGTGCCGGCCTATGGCGCACCGTTTGTCCGTCGCGCCGGCCAGCGCTCGTCGGCGACACTCGCCGACCTCACCGACCTGGTAGCGCTGATCCAAGATGCGCCCGAACTCGATTCGGCCGGCGGCGTGGTCTGCGAACCGCAAGACGTGCCGATTGAGTATCGGCACCTGCACCTCGTTCGCACGCTCGCCGTGCTTTCCGACAAGCCTTTCATGGCGGCTGTCTCGTCGAAAGAGGCGGCTGAGGACAGCGTGGCCATGGCAGAGATCCTGTTTCAAGGCCTCGCTGGTCGGACGGTGATGACCGCGATCCTCAACTCCAACTCGCCGCTGCGCTGGGATGGTCGGATGACCGACGCGATGCTCGTCTTGGCCAAACACAACCAGGCGGCAATCGTGATGCCGGGCGCCATGCTCGGGGCGATGGCGCCCGTCACGCTTGCTGGCGGGCTGGCACTGCTGCTGGCTGAGGCCTTTGCAGCGATCGCCCTGATCCAGGTCGTGCGCCCAGGTGCACCCGTCTTGCTGGGTGGCGGACTGCCTGTCACCGACATGCAGTCGGGTGCAGCCGGATTTGCCGGGCCAGAGATTGGGATGAGCCTGCTCGTTGGTGGCCAGCTCGCGCGCCACTATGGTCTGCCCTGGCGCGCACTCGGTGGGGGTTTGACGACGAGCCAGACGGTGGACGCTCAGGCGGGCTGGGAGTCGATGCAGGTGATGAGCGCGGCCTTTGCTGCGCAGGCCGACGTGGTGATGCACGCCGCGGGTTGGTTGGACGCCGGGCTCGTGACCAGCTTCGAGAAGGTGATTGCCGATCTCGACCTGATCGCCTCGTTGCAGGTGGAATACGGCCCCTTCGTCGTCGATGACGACACGCTTGCGTTGGATGCGATCCGCGAGGTTGGACCGGCGGGGCACTTCTTCGGGGTCGAGCACACGATGTCGCGATTTCGCACCTGCTTTCATCGTGCCGAACTCGCCTCGACGGCCAACTTTGACCGTTGGACGCGCTCTGGTGGACTGACGGCTGAGCAGCGGGCGGAGGAGCTCTGGCGCAACCGCCTTGAGGCTCATGTGCCGCCACCGATCGACGAGACAATTGTGCGCGAACTCGATGCCTACATCGCGCGTCGCACGAGCGAACTGGGCTGAGCCTCAGCGTCCGGCGAGCAGATAGCCGATGGTCTCGACGAGGTCGGTGTCTTCTCCCGCCGCCGCGACGGCATCATCGCCAAGTTCTTCAACGAGGCGGCAGGCGGCATGAAGTTCGCTGAGGCGCGAAGCGTAGGTCGCGGCGTCGGCGACATTCTCGTCGTGGCCCTCAAGGGCGAATAGGGGAGCAAACCGTGCGAGGCGCTCGAGCAGCGCACGCGTACCCGTGGTCGTCAGATAGACCGGATCGCCCCAGAGGCACTGATAGAGCGCGTCGCCGAGAAACAAGACGCGATCCTCGGGCTCCCAGATCACGACTGAGTCGTCGGCGTGGTCGCCACCGACCCAACGCAACTCGACCGTCGTGTCGCCAAGGTCGACGTTGTGCGACTCGGCGAAGGTGACCTGCGGCACGACGATGCGCAGGTCGCTGCGGTCGGGTAGTTCCTCCCGGATGTGGGGGAGGGAGAACTCGAGCTCGAGGCCATCGCGCACGCGCTGTTCCAGCGCTGCGTCGGACCAGTCGTAGGCGGCCTGGATGGCGACACCTGCGGCGGTCTTCTCGCAGGCAATCACGGGTACGTCGAGCGCGGCCGAGCCGAATGAGTGGTCCCAGTGCCAATGTGTCAGAGCGATGCCGACGATCGGCGGGCGATCCCGCGCTGCGAGCTCCCTTGCGAACGCACCAAGGTGAGCGGGGGAGGCGCCGCCGTCGACGATCAGCGTGCCGGCCGTCCCGCGGATCGCTCCGAGCACAGGTCGGTCCGTGCGCTCGTCGGGCGTGAAGCGATCGACGCGAGCAGAGACCTCTTCGAAGCGACAGTCGGGCATGGCGTCAGTGTACGAGGACTGAACGGAACCGGCCGGCGGGTCGTCACCGCCGACCGCCCGGTCTCGTTCGTGAAGGAACCTCAGTGCCCGGTCTCATCAACGGATCACCAAAGCTACTACGGAAGACGCGTCAGCAGCGAAAATCTGACGGTAGTTCTCTGACCAGTCTGCTGAGGGAAATTACGCCCCGTCGGGAGCGCGCCGCGAAAGCAGTGAACCCTGCGCAGAATTGGCAGCGTCGAGCACGATCGCATCGCCCCGCCAGAGGTCGTCCGAGTGTTCGATGGGTGTGCCATCGCTGGCGTAGACGGTGCGTTCTTGTCTGAGGAGCGGCGTACCGGCCTTGACGTTGAGCAGCAGAGCCGTCTGGCGATCCGCGCCGACAGCACTGATGCGGTGGTGGCCGGAGGCCACGATGACGCCGTGCTCGGCGAGGGCTTCGTAGACGGATCCGTGCTCGAGTTCGGCGTCGACGAGGAGTGCTCCAATCGTCTCGGGGTAGGTCGCTCGCTCGACGAGCGTGGGCTCTCCATCGAGCAGCCGGACTCGCAGCAGCGACCACGCGCTTGCTCCGCGCGCAAGGTGGAGTGCATCCGCCGCGGTGTCGCCCGCGGCGCCTCGTGCGAGCTCGACGACGCGTGCGCTCGGGACCGCATCGATCGTGCGCGCCCAGGCCGAGAAGGAGAGCAACTCGGAGAACGGCTGCAGGCGCGGGCGGGTCAGCACGGTGGTGCGTGCGCCCTGGCGCGTCTGCACTCGACCTTCGCCACGGAGCGTGCCAACGGCCTGGCGAACCGTGCCGCGAGCTAGGCCTGTCGCGTCGCTCAAAGCGGCATCGCCAGGCAGTGGGTCGCCGGGGCGAAGGTCGCCGGCGTCGATCGTCTCGCGCAGTGCCGCGGCGAGACGTACGTGCGCGGCCTGGGCGTCGTCAAGCGCGGCAAAGCGGCGGGTAACGGCCCGGAGAACGTCGCCGCCTTGCCTCTTGACATGACTAGACAAGTCTGCGACCTTGAGTTGTACATGTCCAGACAGGTGTCCTCATGAGTGCAACTGTACCGAGTCGCGCACGCATCGTCATCATCGGCGGTGGTGTGATTGGCGCGAGCATCGCGTACCACCTTGCCAAAGCGGGTGAGCAAGACGTGGTGCTGCTCGAGCAGACCGAGATTGGTGGCGGCACGACGTGGCATGCAGCGGGGATGGTCGGCCGTCTCCGTACCAGCAGCACGTTTGCGCAAATGTGCGATGCGTCGGCCAAGCTCTACGCCGGGCTAGAAGCCGAGACCGGCGAGGCAGTCGATTGGCGCCAGTGTGGGACGCTCTACGTGGCGCGCAACGAGGAGCGGATGTTCCAGTACCGCCGCACCGGTGCGATGGCCCAGCACCTCGGGATCGACGTCAACATGGTCGGCAAGCAAGAGGCCATCGACCTCTTTCCGCTGCAATACGGCGACGACCTCGTCGGGGGGTTGCACATTCCCGACGACGGCAAGGTCGAACCGGCAGGCGTGGCGCGGGCACTGGCCAAAGGCGCAGCCATGCGCGGTGCCACCATCTGCGAACACGTCCGCGTGACGGGCCTTGAGGTTGCCAACGGTCGCGCCACGGGAGTACTGCTCGAGTCGGGTGACGTGTTGGAGGCAGAGGAGATCGTGTTGGCCGGTGGCATGTGGTCGCGAGAATTAGGGCAGAAGTTTGGGATCAACATTCCGTTGGCGCCCGTCGAGCATCACTACGCCGACTCGAACCCAATTGCCGGCGACATTGATATGTACCCGTGCACGCGCGATGCCGATGGCTGCACGTACTACCTGACGGTGCACAACAAGATTCGGCTTGGTGCCTTCCAGGCCGTCACGAAGGCCTGGCAGGTCGATCCCGTGCCGTACCCCTTCTCGTTCCAACTGCTCGAAGACGACTGGGAGCACTTCGGACCACCGCTCGAAGCGGGCAAATACCGCCTGCCCATTCTTGAGGAGGTCGGCTTCGAACGGTTCGTCAATGGGCCGGAGTCGTTTACCCCCGACGCGAATTTCATGCTCGGACCGGCTCCGAACGTCCCAGGCATTTGGATTTGCGCGGGGATGAACTCCGCCGGCATGGCCTTCGGTGGTGGCGTGGGGGAGGCGCTGGCTGCGTGGCTGATCGACGGCTTCCCGCCGTACGACCTGAGCATGGTCGACCCCGCACGTTTCGCACCCGAGCAAAACAATCTTGAGTATCTGCGCCAGCGCGTCACCGAGGCCCTTGGCACGCACTATCTGATGGCCTACCCCAATCGCGAACTGTTGACCGGGCGCCCACTGCGTACCTCGCCTGTGCACGACGTGATCAAGGCGCATGGAGCGTGGTTCGGCGAGAAGGGGGGTATCGAACGTCCGAATTTCTTTGGCGATGTCGGCACCACGCCAACCGTTGAGTACTCGTTCGGTCGGCAATCGTGGTTTTCCGAGCATCGCGCGGAGCACCTCGCCTGTCGCGAGTCGGCAGCGATTTTCGATCAGTCGGGCTTCGGCAAGATCGAGATAACTGGCGCAGACGCCGTGCACGTGTTGAACCGACTCTGTGCGAATGACGTCGCTGTCGATCCGGGCACGCTGGTCTATACGGCAATGCTCGACGAGCGCGGCCGCTTCTTTAGCGACCTGACCGTATTGCGGCTCGCAGAGGATCGGTTTCGCCTGATTACGGGCACTGCCCAACGCATCCGCGACCTCTGGCACGTGCGTCGCGGGGCCGAAGGCAGTAACTGCACGGTCGAGGATGTGACAGCCGCTTCGGCGGTACTGAGCGTGATGGGCCCTAGCAGTCGGGCGCTGCTTCAGCCACTCGTCGATGGCGACCTTGCGAACGAGGCCTTCCCGTTTGGGGCCGTGCGCAAACTTGGCATCGCTGGTGCCAGCGTCGACGCTGTGCGCGTGACGTACGTGGGCGAACTCGGCTGGGAGTTGCACGTCCCATCTGACCACGCGACAACGGTGCTCGAGGCGGTGCTCGCAGCCGCTCCCGACCATGGCGCACAGTTGGCGGGGCACTACGCGATCAACTCGCTCCGCCTCGAGAAGGCTTACCGCGCCTGGGGCCACGAGCTCTCGCCCGACGAGACGCCGATCGAGGCCGGCCTGTCGTTCGCAATCGCCTGGGATACTCCAGATGGGTTCGTGGGTCGCGAGGCGTTGCTCGCGCAGCGCGACGCCGGCCCCGATGCGTTGACCAAGCGCCTGGTGGCGTTTATGGCCACCGAGCCCGATCTCACCCTCTGGGGTGGCGAGCGACTCTGGCGCAACGACGAACCGCTCGGCTACACCACGAGTGCGGCCTATGGTCACGCCGTCGGTGGTGCTGTGGCTCTGGGCTATGCACGCAACCCAGAGGGCGTCAGTACCGCCTGGCTCAACGATGGCTCGTATGCCGTCGAAGTCAATGGGCACCGCTTCGCCGTCGAGGCATCACTCAAACCGTTTTACGACCCCAACCGCAGCCGCGTAAGGCTCTAGGAGCACAGATGGTCCAGGCCGACGTTGTTGTGATTGGTGGGGGAGTGACGGGTGCCAGCATTGCCTATCACCTGGCAAAAGCGGGCGCTGGGCAGGTCGTGCTGATCGAGAAGGGCGAGTTGACGAGTGGGTCGACATGTCATGCCGCCGGTCTTGTCACGCAGTTCAATCCCTCGCAGACGATGATGCGGTTTCGGAAGTACTCGATCGAGTTGTTCAACGAACTCGAGGTCTTCGAGACGACCGGCTCGTTGCGGATTGCCTCGTCGCCCGAGCAGCTCGCCGAGATCAAACGCGGCGCGTCGCGGGCGCGTGGGATCGGCATGGAGGTCGACCTACTGTCTCCCGCGGAGTCGCTCGAGAAGATGCCGGCGGCGTCGCCCGACAGTCTCTTCGGTGGTCTCTGGGTACCGCAGGACGGTTGGCTTGATCCGCACCGCGCGACCTACGCGCTGGCGAACGCCGCTCGCGACCTCGGCGTCGAGATCAAGCAGCACTGCCGCGTGACGGCGATCGAGCGAGGTGCGCACGGCGAGATCAGCGCTGTCGTCACAGAGCAGGGTCGGATCGCGACGCCATGCGTCGTCAATGCGGCTGGTATGTGGGCACCCCGTGTCGCCGCGATGGTTGGCACGTGGGTGCCGTCGACGCCGGTCGATCATCAACACATCGCGTTGCACGCTGTTGACGGCTTCGAATTGCCGCGCGACATGCCGTGCTTTCGCGACCCCGACAACCTCGTCTATGGCAAATCCGAGGCGGGCGGCATCCTCTTTGGTGGCTACGAGCCCGACGCGCCGGCGCGGTGGATCGA
>SHUX01000073.1 GCA_009694475.1 Thermoleophilia bacterium | reverse complement strand
AGCACCCGTGACACCGAGCATTTCGCGCATGCCAGGACCACCGATTGGACCCTCGTCGCGGATCACGATCACGTCGCCATCGTTGATCTTGCCGTCGACGACGGCGTCCATTGCAGCCTCTTCGCCACTGAAAACGCGTGCCGGGCCGCGGAATTCGCGGATGCCGGTCGAGGCAACCTTGACGACGCCACCACCTGGCGCGGCCGTGCCACGCAAGACGAGCAGGCCACCATCGGCGTGAACGGGGTTCGAGAACGGATGCACAATCTTGCCGTCCGCATGCGGAGCGTCCGCGAGGGCCTCGGCCATCGTCTGACCTGTGATCGTTAGTTCATCACCGTGCAGGAGACCCGCATCGAGCAGCTCCTTGAGGATTACCGGCACGCCACCAACCTTGTCGAGGTCGGCCATCACATACTGGCCACCCGGCTTGAGGTCGGCAATGTGTGGCGTCATCTTCGCGAGTCGATTGAAGTCGTCGAGATCAAGAGCGACATCGGCCTCGTGCGCAATCGCGAGCAGGTGGAGAACAGCGTTCGTCGAGCCACCCGAGGCGTTGACCGCCATAATCGCGTTCTCGAAGGCCTGCTTGGTCATGATCCGACGCGGGTTCAACTCGAGTTCGACGGCCTGAACAGCAAGCTCGCCGGCCTTGACGGCCCACTCGCTGCGCCGCACGTGGGTGGCGGGCGCAGACGAGGACCCAATCGGTGCCATGCCGATTGCCTCGGCGATCGTGGCCATCGTGTTGGCGGTAAACATGCCGCCGCAGGAGCCGGCGCCGGGGCAGGCCTCCTTCTCTAGTTCGAGGAGATCTGCTTCGCTCATTGTGCCACGCGCGACAGCGCCAACCGCCTCAAAGACGTCCTGAATGTTGACGTCCTTGCCGCGAAACTTGCCGGGCATGATCGTGCCGCCATAGAGGAAGCAGCTCGGCAGGTCGAGGCGCGCTGCACCCATCAGCATGCCGGGCAGACTCTTGTCGCAACCGGCGATCGTGACGGAGCCGTCGAAACGCTCGGCGTGCATGACGAGCTCGTAGGCGTCGGCGATGTTCTCGCGCGAAACAAGCGAGGCGCGCATGCCCTCGTGCCCCATCGCGATGCCGTCGGAGACGGCGATCGTATTGAAGATCAGCGAGACAGCGCCCGCAGCGTTCGCGCCGTTTTGCGCATGCACGGCCAGCTTGTCGAGGTGGTAGTTACAGGGCGTAACCTGATTCCAAGACGTCGCGACCGCAACCTGTGGCTTCGAGAAGTCCTCATCTTTGAGGCCAACAGCGCGCAACATGGCGCGGGCGGGGGCGCGGCGGAATCCTTCGGTGACATCAAGACTGCGGCGGCGATGATCGTTGCTCATGCGGGGATGGTACGCGAAATCGCGCGGGTAATCCCCGCTTTGTCGTGTCCACTCGACGGGAGCACGTTCGGCTACGGGACAGGACGCAGGCGGACACCACAAGTGCGCACCTGTCATGCCCGCCTTGGATACACGCACTGAGTTGATGGCGCCGACGCTCGTTACGCGGCTGCGAAGCGATAGCCGTCGTTCGAGATCGTCGCGCGGCCGTCGGCGACGAGGCGCTCAAGATGCGAGAGGGCCTCGACCAGAGCGAAGCGGCGCTCGTGCATGCCATGACCATCAGGCCAGATCACCGTGGCGACCTCCATCGCGGACGAAGCGCCATTCTGCAGCGCGCCGAGTGCGATTAGGAGGCGCTCGTCGTGCATGGCGCGAATTTCGCGGGCACGGCCCGCAACATCTTCGACAGGGGCACGATGGCCACCATGGACAATCGTTGGCGACAACTCGGCGAGTCGTTCGAGCGTTGTGAAGTAGCGGCCAAGCGGATCGAAGTCTGTGTCCTCCCAGCGCCCCACATTCGGGCTGATCGTCGCGAGGATGACATCGCCACCAAACATGCGCCCCGTCGTCTCGCCAAGCAGCGCGATGTGGCCATCGGCATGCCCAGGAAGGTGCAGGACGCGGAAGTCTTCGGCAGCGATCCGAATCAGGTCGCCCTCGTCGACGAGCCGTGTGGGTTCGGGGATCGTGACGGGCAGGCCATCCTCCTCGTCGGCGGCCTCACGCGCCATCTCGGGCGACATGCCGTTGCCATGCATGTGGTCGTAGACGCCCTCGACATCCATATCAACCCAGGCGTTAACGCTCAGTGCCGCATCCAGTCGACCCTGCACGATCTCGACCGGTTCGACTAGTTCGGCGAGCAGACCCGTACAACCAATGTGGTCCGGGTGATAATGCGTTACGACCAGGCGCTGGATCGTGGGGTTACCGAGCCGCTCGAGTACCTCACCCCAGCGTCGCACGGTACCTGGCGTGCCCAGACCGGCGTCGATAAGCGTCCACCCCTCAGGGGCCTCAAGCGCGTAACAATGCACATGGTCGAGCGCCCACGGCAGCGGCAGCGTGATGCGGTGGGCACCACCGCCAAGCTCCGTGACCTCTGCCTCGCGCGACACGTGTACGCCCTAGAGCTCGGTGCGCTCGACGCTCTTCGAGAGGTACGCCTCGATCTGGTCGCCCTCAATAAGTTCGGAGTAGCCCTTCAGTACGATGCCGCACTCGAAGCCTTCCTTGATCTCCTTGACCTCGTCCTTGAGGTGGCGGATCGTATCGATCTCGGTGTCGGCAACGATGATGCCATCGCGAATGACACGCACGGGCGAGCCACGCGTGATCAGGCCGCTCGTGACCATGCAGCCAGCGATTGTGCCGATCTTCGAGGCCTTGAAGAGCTGCCGCACCTCGGCGCCACCGGTGATCTCCTCGACGATGTCCGGGGTCAGCATGCCGACGAGTGCAGCCTCGATGTCCTCGGTCAACTTGTAGATGATCTTGTAGGTACGAATGTCGACGCCTTCGCGCTCGGCAAGATTCTTCGCCTCGCCGTTCGGGCGGACGTTGAAGCCCACGACGATCGCCTTCGAGGCGGCAGCAAGCATGACATCGGACTCGGTAATACCGCCGACACCCGTGTGGATGACACGAACGGCGACCTCTTCGCTCTTGATCTTGTCGAGCTCGGAGACAGCGGCCTCAACGGAACCCTGCACGTCGCCCTTGATGACGAGGTTGAGGTCGCGAATCTTGCCATCGGAGACCTGCTTGAAGAGATCCTCGAGCGAAATCGACTTCTGGCTGCGACGCGACAGTTCCTCGGCACGCAAACGCGCAGCGCGCTTCTGGGCGAGTTGGCGCGCGTCACGCTCGGAGTCGACGACGCGGCAGATCTCGCCGGCCGGCGGTGGCTTATCGAAGCCGACGATCTCGACCGGGTCAGCCGGGCCAGCAGAGGTCATTTTGACGCCATGCTCGTCGAGCATAATGCGCACCTTGCCCCACGCATCGCCAGCGACAACTGCATCGCCTGGCTTGAGTGTGCCGCGCTGCACCAGCATGGTGGCGACCGGACCACGACCAACATCGAGACGCGATTCGACGATCGGCCCAGATGCCGGCGCGTCCGGATTGGCCTTCAATTCGAGCACGTCGGCCTGAAGTAGCAACATCTCGAGCAGGCTATCGAGGCCTGTCTTCTGCTTGGCGGAGACATCGACAAAGACCGTGTCGCCACCCCAATCCTCGGGCTGCAGACCGTGTATGACGAGATCTTGGCGCGTCTTCTGCGGATTGGCACCAGGCTTATCAATCTTGTTGACTGCAACGACTATTGGGACGCCTGCGGCCTTGGCATGGTCGATCGCCTCGAGTGTCTGCGGCATCACGCTATCGTCGGCCGCCACCACAAGCACGGCAACGTCTGTCAGCTTGGCGCCACGGGCACGCAGGGCTGTAAACGCCTCATGACCCGGCGTGTCGAGGAACGTGACCTCGCGGTCGCCAACCTTGACCTGATACGCGCCAATGTGTTGGGTGATGCCACCGGCCTCGCCGGTCACAACGCTGGTCGAACGAATCGCATCGAGCAACGTCGTCTTGCCGTGATCGACATGACCCATCACAGTAATGACGGGAGCGCGCGGCTTGAGATTAGCGGGATCGTCTTCGATGACGATGTCGTCGATCTCTTCCTCGGCACTCTTGATCGTGACGGGGCGCTCGAACTCGGTGGCAATCAGTTCGATTGCCTCGTCGGTTAGCGACTGTGTAATGGTGACGAACTCACCGAGGCCCATCATCATCTTGATGATTTCGGCGGTGGAGACGCCAAGCTTCTCGGCGTACTCCTTGACCGTCACACCACTCGGCACCGTGACCGGGCCGGTTGGACGGACGACAACCTTCTCCTCGCGCTCTTCACTACGGCCACGATCACCACCACGAACATTGCGCTCGCGCGGCCCACGGGCAGCCTGCGAGTCGATCACGACGCGACGCTTCTTGCCCTGCGGCACGCCGCGCTGTGGGCGACTGCGACCAAATGGTGCGGCAGTGTCCCCCGGCGGCGGCGGCGGCGCAAAGCGACTGCCGCCCGTCGTCCGCGGCTGGCGCGGTGCGTCACCGCGTGGCGCTCGTTCGCTGCCACTGGCGGCACTGGCGGCTGGCTTCTCTTCCTTCGGCACTGCCGGCGGTTCGATCTTGATTGCGTTCGGGTGTGCAGCGGCCGGATCTGGCGGCGGCGCGTCGGCGGCGGCCTTCTTGCCCGCCGGAGAGGCCGCGACCTTCTTCTTGACAGGCGCAGTTTTAGGCTTAGAACCTGCCAACGCACGTGCTGCGGCTACCTCATCGACCATATCCCGCTGAATCGGCACGCCAGCCTCGAACAGGACGCGGGCGACCTCGTTAGGATCCAGCCCGCGCTCACGCGCGATTTCCACAATTCGTCGCTTGGCCATCAGCGGATGATCCTACCAGTCAGGCGGCTTCTCGCCCCCCGCCAACGCAGCTAGAACGCGCTCTGCAAGGTCTATTGGTACCTCCAGCGAGGCACGTAGACGCCGCGGAATCGCTCGCGTGCGCACGGCCTGTTCGACACATTCCGTGCTGGCGCAGAGATATGTGCCTCGTCCGCTACTTCCGCCGACCACGAGCAGACCGGCGGCGGCGACCGAGAGCCGAACGAGCTGGCTCTGCGGTCGCTGCTGCCCACAGCCGGCGCAGGTTCGCGTCGGCTCCACTTTTGCTGCTTTAGACGACGTCGCCGTCGATCGTGACGACGTCCTCGGGACCGACAAGGCGCTCGTAGCGCCGCACGACGATACCGTTGATCGAAACGCGGCCTTCCTTGAGCAGGGCCTTCATTGCACGCTCGTCATGGCCGCGCGCCTCGAGGTACTTGGCGATGTTGTCGGCACCCGCGTAGTCCTCGTCGCCCTCCATGGCGAACTCGGTCTCCGACTTAATGTCGATGCGCCAACCCGTCAACTTGGCGGCGAGACGAGCGTTCTGCCCCTCGCGACCAATCGCCAACGAGAGTTGGTCGTCCGGCACGATTACCGTCGCCTGCATGCTCTCATCGTCGACGAGCACCTCCTTGACACGCGCCGGAGCAAGCGCCTTGGCGATAAAACGGGCGGGCTCATCGTTCCACGGAATGATGTCGATCTTCTCGCCGCGCAACTCGGAGACGACCATGCGCACACGCGAACCACGCGGACCGACACAGGCACCGACTGGGTCGACACCCTGCACCTTCGACTCGACGGCGATCTTCGCACGATAGCCAGCCTCGCGGGCGACCTGACGGATCTCGACGAGACCGTCGGCGATCTCTGGCACCTCGAGCGTGAACATCTCGCGGATCATCTCCTCTGAGCGTCGCGAGAGGACGATCTGCGGTCCACGCGTACCGCTGCGAACCTCGATGATGACGGCCTTGATGCGCGCACCGTGCTCGTAGCGCTCGCCAGGAACCTGCTCGGAGCCGGGCAAGAGCGCCTCGACACGACCAAGGTCGACGAGGCAGTAGCGGTTATCAGCCTGCTGGACGATGCCGGTCACAACGTCGCCGACACGATCCTGATACTCCTCGAACATCATGTCGCGCTCGACCTCGCGGATCCGCTGCAGAATGACCTGCTTGGCGGTCTGTGCGGCGATACGACCAAAGTTCTTCGGTGTCGCGTCGTACTGAATGATGTTGTGTGCGGCAAGCGCATCCCAATCGATGATTGCCTCGGGCTCGTTGTCGATCGGGTCGGGATCACGATCGGCACGAATGTAGAACGCAGGGCGCTCGCGACGCGGACGCTCCGGCTCGACAGGCAAATCGCTCATCTCGGGCGGCAATGGGTACTCAAGCAGGCCAAGTTCCTCGAGCTGATCGTCTGTGGCGTCGATCTGCATGACACAAAAGTCGCCAGAATCGCGATCGATCACGACACGCGCATGCTTGCCCTTGGCATCGGGCGTCTTGCGATAAGCAGCGCCCAGCGCCTCTTCGAGGGCCACCAACAGGATCTCGGAGTCGATCGATTTTTGCTGTTCTAGTTCTCGGACAGCTTCGAGAATTTCTTTACTCATAGCGACTTCACCAGCTTCCACATGAGGGTTGACTTCTTGACATCGGTGTACGGCACCTCGAGGCGCTCTCCACCGGTTTCGACCGTAACTGAATCGGGTCCAGCCGCAACGAGCACGCCGGCAAAAGTGGTTTGTTCTGCGACCGGGACGCGCATCACAAAGGACGCCTCGCGCCCAATCGATCGCGCGTAGTGATCGGGGCGCGTCAACGCTCGATCGAGGCCAGGTGACGAGACCTCAAGCGCCCACTCCTCGCGCAACGGCAAAAGCGCTCGCGAGATCTCCTCGCAGAGCTCAAGCGAGACGCCGCCTTCGCAATCGACCATGACGCGCAATTGGCCGTGCCCGGCATCGGCCGTCACGTCCCAGAGGTAGACGTCGGGACGGACCTCGGAAATCAGCTGTTCGACGACAGTTCGTGGATCTGCTGGATTTTCCATGGCACCTCCTTCAATTGTCTTCGTCCAAAAACGAAAAAACGGGCTCTTGGCCCGTTTCGGCCGAGCGCCTTAGAACCGCGCTCGTGCCGAAGGATACCAGAGGATCGAGGTCTGCGGTTCGCTCTAGGGAGCGACGTCAAGCACGATCGTGACCGGCCCATCGTTGATGAGCGCTACCCGCATGTCTGCACCAAAGCGCCCAGTCGCAATCGTGATGCCGAGTGCCCGTAACGCGTCGGCGTACTGCTCGACAAGCGGTTCGGCCAGTGCCGGGTCGGCAGCACCCGTAAACGATGGGCGATTACCCTTGCCGGTATCGGCAAGCAGCGTGAACTGCGAAACAACAAGAATGCTGCCGCCGACGTCGGAAACCGAGCAATCAAAGCGACCTGCATCGTCGCGAAAGATGCGCAGAGTGGCTGTCTTGGCAGCCGCACGCGTCACCACGCTCGCATCGTCGCCCTCGGCAATGCCAACCAACGCCACGAGACCCGTGTCGATAGCGCCCACCGTCTCGCCGCTAATCGTGACGCGCGCCTCGAGTACCCGTTGGAGAACCACTCGCATCGACACGGTGTACCAGACCCGCGGCATGCCGTCCTCCGCCTCGGGTAGGCTGACTGCGATGAGAAACGGGGTCCTGCCCGCGCTGGTGTGTTTGGCGGTCTGGGCGGCTAACGTCGAAATCACCAAAAGACGCCGGCATTTTCGCCGACCGATCACGGGAGCACCGCGATGAGCGATCTGCCTTTGTACGACGCATATACGAAGTTTCTGAACACTCCAGCTACACCATTTACGGTGCCCGGTCACAAACGTAACCCGCACCTCAGCGATGCACTGTTGGCACTCGACCTGCCGCTCTACGGCGCCGTTGAGAACCTCACGGGTACGACCGGTCGCCTGCAGCGCGCCGAGCGCCTGGCCGGTGAGTTGTGGGGCGCGAATTGGGCTGGCTTCTCTGTGCAGGGTTCCTCACACGGCAACATGGCGATCGCGTTGACGATCGGCAAGCCGGGCGACAAGGTGATTGTTGCGCGCACGCTTCACAAGTCGCTCTTCTTCGGCCTTGTGCTGTCGGGCCTGGTGCCCGTCTGGGTGAAGCCTGATATCGATGCCGAGACCGGTCTGACCGCTGGCATTCCCGTCGAGCGCATCGTGCAGGCATTGCGCGAGCATCCCGATGCCAAAGCAGTGATGCTTGTCGAGCCGAGTTACGTCGGTGGCGTCTCGGATGTCGCCGCGATTGCCAAGATCGTCCACGCCCACGGTATTCCCCTTACCGTCGATGCGGCCTGGGGTGCCCACCTCGGCTTCCATCCCGACCTGCCACCGCATGCGTTGCAGGCAGGCGCGGATGTACTGGTGACGAGTGTTCATAAGCACATCACCGGTTTTACGCAGTCCTCACTGGTACTCGCCCAATCCGAGCGGATTGATCTCGAGCGCCTCGAGCCTGCCTTTGAGGGTCTCCATACGACGAGCCCCTCAGGCGGCATCATGGCCAGCATCGATCGAGCCCGCGCGCTCCTAGACGAGCGTGGCGAGGAGTTGCTTGGCAATGCGATCCGACTCGCCGCCGAGGCCCGCGTGCGTTTCCGTGAGGTTCCTGGTCTCGGTGCCGTGGGTGAGGAGATCGCCGATCGCTCGCCCGCGCTGCTGATGCACGATCCGACGAAGATCGTGCTGACACTTGTCGGTACGGGTGCTGATGGCCAGGCCGTAGCGAAGGTACTCGAGGAGCGCGGAGTCACGCTCGAGTTCGCAGACCGGGACACGTTCTGTCCTGTGATCACCCTCGCCGATACGGACGAGACGGTCAATCGCATGGTCGACGAGATTATCCGTGCGATCACGGAGCACCGTGGTACGGCACGTCCGATCGTGCCGCTGACGGCGTGGACGGTCGATCCCGATACGGCGATGTCGCCGCGCGATGCGTTCTTTGCCACCCACGAGCGCGTCTCGGCAGCCGCTGCGGTTGGTCGGATCGCGGCTGAGACAGCGGTGCCCTACCCACCTGGCATCCCAGCCCTCGCACCAGGTGAGCGCATCCACGGCGAGGTGCTCGCAGCGCTCCAGGCCGAGGCCGCGAGCGGAACGCGGATCGCGTACTGTGGCGATTCGCAGTTGCAGACCGTGCTCGTCGTCAAGGAGTAGCCAGAACGACAGAGGCCCCCGCTCCGCTTGGACCGAGGGCCTCGTCGAACTCTTTTTGAGGGCATCAGCCCTCGTGCGTTCTAACCGATCTTGGCGACGTTAAAGGAGCCCTTCAGGAAGATAACCTTCTCTGCCGTGAACTCGGGCTCATAGGTTGCGGCGTTAAACTTGATCTTGCCACGGAACTGTGACTTGATCGAGCCGGGCGAGTTATCCGCCGCATCATCCAATTCCTTACACGACACGAGATCCGGAATCTTGTCCGCGTCCGCCGT
>SHUX01000072.1 GCA_009694475.1 Thermoleophilia bacterium | reverse complement strand
TCGGGGGCCGTTGTGGGCCAGGCTGCGAGCGCACGAACGTCGGCCTCGGAGACGTGCGGACCGGTCGAGTGGCGCAGTTGCATCTCGAGCAGGACGCGGACGGTGTACGGCAGTGCGCTCGTATCGATGCCGGCTTCGTCGCAGGCGGCGATCGCGAAGTAGTCAACGCCGTCAACGCCGGGGAGCGGTCGGCGCGCGTGGAGGGGGTCTGCTGCGGGGGTCACCCCAGCATCATGCCATGGAGTGAAGGTCAGGTGAGCAGACCAAGGGATGGTCCGATCAGCCCGCAGATCGCACCGATTAGTGCCGTCCCAATAATCAGTGCTGGTACCGGCAGCCCGCGACGATGCAAGGCGAAGACGGCAATTGCGATCGCGGCTGCCAGCAGGTCAACGCCGCCGGCGCGGAGGATCGCGTGGTCGGCGAGATAGATCACCAAGACAGCGATTGCCCCAGCGACAACACCCTGCAGTGCGGCCAATGCGTCAGCGATCGGGCCGCGCCTCGGCACGTGTTCGATCAATGGCGCACCGACCGCGATCATCAAGAACGACGGCGCAAACGTTGCGAAGGTCGCGACGAGTGCGCCAGCGATGCCACCGGCGGCGCCACCAAGCGTGGTCCAGCCCGCCACGAAGCCGACGAACGAGTTGACCATGATCAGTGGGCCAGGTGTTGTCTCTCCGAGCGCAAGCCCGGCAATCATCTGCTCGGGCGTTAGCCAGCCAAACCGGCCGACTGCCGCGGCGGCAACAAACGGCAGCACCGCGTAGGCACCGCCGAACGTGACGAGCGCGACGATCGTAAAGAAGCCCGTCAGTTCGGCCACGACGCCACCGACGAGTAAGAGCGCGGCGATTGCGCCAAGCCACAGGGCCGCGCCAATCGCGGCGCGACGGATCAGTGCCGGGCGATCAACGGGGTCAGGCGGCTCGCCCGGATCGGCTTGGTCTTCGAGTGGCACGAGGGCGGTCGGGCGGAAGCGGCCGATTAGAATGCCTGCCACCGCGCCGATTGCGACGAGGATTGGAAACAGCCCGCCGAGCAGCATCGCGACGCCAGCAATAATCGCAATCCCCAGCGTCCAGCGGGTCTTGACTACCTTGCGACCCATGCGGATGCCCGCCGCCACAACCAACGCGACGACGGCGCCACCCAGTGCACGAACGATGCCCGTCACGACGCCGGTGTCACCAAACGCCATATAGATCCACGACAGAGCGATGATCAGTAGGAGGCTCGGCAGGATGAAGAGCCCGCCGCTGGCGATCGCGCCCCGCACGCCGTGGAGCCGGTAGCCGAGGTAGCACGCGAGCTGCTGGGCCTCGGGGCCGGGCAGCGCAGTACAGAGCCTGAGCGCGTGAAGAAAGGAGCGCTCGTCGATCCAGCCGCGGCGCTCGACGACCTCGCGGTGCATCAGGTCGATCTGTGCGATCGGACCGCCAAACGAGATGCAGCCGAGTCGGAGCCAGACGCGGAATGCCGCACCAAACGACACGGTCATGTCGTGGCGCCACCAATCGCCCAGACGCCGCGGCGTAGGCGCAGCGACCCGAGCACGACACGCAAGAGCACAAACAGTGTAATCCCGGCCCAGATGCCCGTCAGACCAAAGCCGAGGTAGATGGTGCCGAACATCAACGGAACGTATCCGACTACGACAGCCAGGATGGTGAAGTTTCGGAGGAAGAGCGTGTCGCTGGCACCCATCAAAACCCCGTCGATAGCGAAGGCAATCCCGCCGAGTGGTTGCATCACGCCAAACCAGCCCCAGGCGGCACCCGTGGCTTGGACGACGTCGTCGTCGGACGTGAAGAGGCGAGGGATGATGCGCCAGCCCGCCAGGATGATGAGGCCGAAGATGCCGCCGAGCATGGCGCCGAGTTCGCAGAGCCTGCGTGCCGTGGCGCGCGCCTTAGCCACCTCGCCGGCGCCAAGCAGTTCGCCAATCAGTGCCTGGGCAGCGATCGCGAAGGCATCCATCGTGAGGGCGAGGAAGAACCACAGTTGGATTGCGATCAGGTGAGCGGCAACCTGTTCGGGGCCGAGTCGAGAGGCCACGGCCGTCGCGCTCAGGAACACGCCCTCAAGGGCAATCGTGCGCAGACCCAGGTCGCGCGCGGTCGCCAGTTGACTGACGATGCCCTTGCGGTGAGGTCGCAGCGAGACGCGCTCGCGGAGTAGAGCCTGCAGGAAGAGCGAGGCCGCAATCGCCTGGCCGATCACGTTGGCGTAGGCCGAACCCTCGAGGCCCATGTCAAGGCTGTAGACGAGGAGTGGCGCAAGGGCGGCGCTGACGACATTCGACGAGATTAGGAAGACCAGCGGCTTGCGCAGGTCCTGCACGCCGCGCATCCACCCCTGTCCGGCCAAGGCGATGGTCACGAAGGGGGCGCCGAAGGCGGCGATTCGCAGCCAACTCAGTGCCAACTGTTGTGTCTCGGCATGGTCGCCGGCGATCAGCTGGACGAGCGGCTCGGCGAGAGCCTGCAGGACGATCAGCAGCACGATACCGATGCCAAGTCCGAGCCAGGTCGCCTGCACGCCGGCATCGACGGCTTCGGCACGACGGTTAGCGCCATAAAGTCGCGCGGCTCTGCCGGTCGTGCCGGAGGCGAGGAAGCTCATCAACCAGATCACGTTGCCTAGCAAGGCGGCTCCGACGGCGAGGCCAGCCAGCGCTTCCTTGCCAAGGTGCCCAACGACGGCGATGTCGACGAGTAGGTAGAGCGGCTCGGCTGCGAGTGCGCCGAGGGCAGGAATCGCGAGCGCAAAGATGCGGCGATCGGGGACTCGAGCGGTCATCGCGACAGTATGTCGTTGATGCTCATACCGCTACGCTGACGCCATGAGTATCTCCGTTGTCCATCACACCGATCCGGGTTGTCCCTGGGCGTATTCCGCCGAGCCGCACCTGCGAGCCTTGGAGTGGCGTTACGGCAATGGGTTGGCCTGGCGAACGGTGCTGATCGGTCTGACCGAGAGCGCGGAGCAGTACGTGGCGCGTGGCTATACCGGTGACCAGATGACGAAGTGGAACATCGAGTTTCGCGATCGCTTCCATATGCCGTACAGCACGGACCTGCGAGAAGGGCCTGCCGGTACGGGCCTCGCCTGCCGCCTTGTGGTCAGTGCGCGGCGTCAGGGCTACGAGGCGGGGGAGGCTCTCCTGCGTGCGCTGCGCTTCTCGTGGTTTACGAACCCGCCGCGACACGACAGCCTCGAAGTTTTGGAGCCGGTCGTGCGTTCGGTCAGTGGCATCGACGCCGACGCCGTGTTGGCGGGGCTCGACGACCCGGAGGTCGAAGCGCTCTACCAGGCCGACCGCGCCGAGGCTCGCTCCGTCGCACCGCCCGCGAGCGCCCAGGGCAAGACTGCGCAGACGGACGGTCCGGAGCGCTACACGGCGCCGAGCCTCGTCTTCGAGCATGACGGTCGCACGCTGGTGGCGGCTGGTTGGCAGTCGCTGGCTGCCTACGACGTCTGCATTGCCAACCTCGATCCAACGTTGACTCAACGCGGTCCTGCTGGTCCCGACGAGACGCTGCTGGCATTCCCGCGAGGTCTCGTGACGTGCGAGGTCGCATTGCTGATGTGCGCGCGCAACGACGACCCCAATCTCGCCACCGCGGAGGAGGCACTGGTCGATCTCGTCGCGGCTGGCAAGGCGCGGCGCGTGGCACTCGGCAACGACGCACTCTGGCTGCCTGTCTAGGTTCGGCTAGGAGAGAGCGACGACTTCGTCGCCGATCATCGTTTCGACGAGTGGGCGCGAGACGGCGGCACGGTTTGCGGCCTCGGTTTCGGGCACCTCGATGATCTGGCCGGAGAGCAGCGTCGCGACCGGGGCGGTCTCGGAGCAGACGATCGCGCTGACGAGACCGGCGGGCTCTTTCGACGGCTTCTCCGGCGAGGCCAGGGCCACACCGCCGCCGCCGCGACCCTTGGCGGGAATGTCGCTGATCGAGACGCGCTTACCGAAGCCGCTCTCGTGCGCCACGTAGAGATCGCCGGGAGTAACCGCGCAGGCGCCGATCACGCGATCGCCCGGTGCGAGTTTGATGCCGAGCACACCACCGGCCGAGGCGCTCTTAACCGGGCGGATCGGGTTCATCGCCGTGCGCAGCACCTTACCGGCTGCGGTGGCGATCAGGATCTCCGCGCCCTCCGCGTGTGCCACGGCCGCGACGAGGCGATCGCCGTCAGGTAGCCCGAAGGCAGGCGTGGGGGTACCATGCGAGCCAGACAGGGAGTCGGGCGTGCAGCGCTTGATCTCGCCGCCCTCGCTGACCAGCAAGACAAACTCGGCATTGGCGGGAGCAAGCGCCACGAGCCCTTGGTTACGCGCCAACTGGAGTGCCTTGGCGCCTCGCACTGTGCGCGACGAGAGCGGCAGCTCGTTGATGCGCAGGCGCGCAATCTGCCCATCGGCCGTAAAGCAGAGAATCTCGCTCTCCGAATCGGTCTCGAGGACGGGCAGAGGCCGATCGCCAGGTTGGATGTCGATCGGGAAGGCCGTCGGCATTGAGGCACGCGAGAGCGCCGCAAAGAGGCCAGCGCGGGTGGAGCCCAACCAGGCCTCGGTCTTGGGTCGCGCCACGATATCGATGGTTGCTGCGGTCGTGCTCGAGCCAGACTCGATCGTGACGCCTGAGGCCTCGCCGCCCAGCACCGTTCGGCGCGGGCCCGACAGGGCGGCTGCCTGCTTGAGCTCGCTGACGACGATCTTCTTCAGCGCCGCGTGCGAGTCGAGGATGCGGCCGATCTCGTCGACGCGATCACCCTTCTGCGTGCGCTCCTCCTCGAGCTTGAGGCGGTTGAGGCGCGCCAGGCGCTTAATCGGCATGTCGATGATCCATTGCGCCTGCTCGTCGTCGATCGGCACGGCCTTGTCGGAGCCGTGCGGCGTGACCGTGAGTTTTGCGATCAACTGCGCCTTGGCGTCGTCGTCATCCTCTGAGGCACGCACGATCTTGATCACGGCATCAATCGCATCGAGGGCAGCGAGGATCGCAATCAGGCGGTGCAGCTCCCGTAGTAACTCGTCGCGCTCGAACTCGAGGCGGCGCGTCACGATCGTAAAGCGGAAGTCGACGAAGCGGTCGAGCGCCTCGCGCAGACCGATCTGGCGTGGCGTGCCCTCGACGAGCACGGTCATGTTGATGCCGACCGTGACACGCAGCGAGGTCGTGCGGAAGAGGTCCGAGATCAGTCGATCCAGCGAGCCACCTCGCTTGCAGCGGATCTGGACGCGCGTGCCGTGTCGGTCCGTCAGGTTGCGTGGCATCTCGGTGACGTCGCGAATCTTGTCGGCGCGGGCTGCCTTGACGACCTCGGCGACGATCTGGTCGGGCGAGACGCCATACGGCAACTCGGTCACGACAATTGCCTGCACGCCACCTGGCAACGGCTCGGTATGGAAGCGTGCCTGCAGACGGGTTGTGCCCTGACCCTTGGCGTAGGCCTCGGGCAGCGCGGCCGGATCGACGAGGATGCCACCGGTTGGAAAGTCCGGGCCGGGCATGACCGTCAGGATGTCCTCAAGCGTCGTGTCAGGATTCTCGGCCAGCATGATCGCGGCGGCACACGCTTCGGCGAGATTGTGCGGCGGGATCTCGCACGCCATCGACCAGCCGATACCGCGCGAGCCATTGACGAGCAGGTTCGGGAAGGTGACGGGCAGAACCCATGGCTCCTGCTTCTTCTCCGTGAAGTTCGGCTTGTACTCGGGCACAATCTCGGGGCGCAGATCGGCAAGCCAGGCCGTCGCGGCGGGGGAGAGGCGGGCCTCG
This sequence comes from Thermoleophilia bacterium, assembly GCA_009694475.1. Lineage (GTDB taxonomy): Bacteria > Actinomycetota > Thermoleophilia > Gaiellales > F1-60-MAGs149 > F1-60-MAGs149. The sequence continues at coordinate 3,624 of SHUX01000072.1, read as the reverse complement.
GTATAGCGGTAGGCCGCTGGCGGGTCCGAGTACTCCTTCGGGCCAACACTGCCCCAGTTGCCCTGGCCATCGACGAGCGGCACGTTGAGCACGAAGTCCTGTGCCATGCGAACCATCGCGTCATAGACGGCCGAGTCGCCATGCGGGTGGTAGTTGCCGATCACGTGGCCGACCGTCAGCGCAGACTTCTGATACGGCCGACCCGCGCGACCACCGAGCTCGTCCATCGCATGGACGATGCGGCGCTGGACGGGCTTTAGGCCATCGCGCACGTCGGGCAGGGCGCGGCCCAGATTGACGTACATGCCGTAGGCGTAGGCGCGGTCGAGCAGAGCATCCGAGGCGTCGACGGAGTCGCCATCCCAGTCGAGACGTGCGATGCGGCTGCCGCCATCGTCATCATCGTCGCCACCGGCCGGCGCCTGATCCGCGGACAGGTCATCGGATTCCTCGGCCTCGTCACCGTCGTCGCTATCTGTGTCGAGGGGTGTCGAGTCGCCCGTTGGCTCGCTGGCGTCGTCCGCGTTGTCGTGCTCGGCGGTCGTCTCGTCGTCGATTTCGACCGACAGGTCGAGCTGCTCCTCTTGCGGCTCCTTGCTCACACGAGCACCTCGGAGTCGCCCGCTGTCTCCTCGAGCCAGGCACGGCGCGGGGCAGGGTTCGAGCCCATCACGAGGTCGACGGTCTTGGCGGCCTCGGCCGCATCCTCGATCGAGATCTGCAAAAGGCGCCGGGTTGCTGGATCAAAAACCGTCTCGCGCAACTGGTCGGGGTTCATCTCGCCGAGGCCCTTAAAGCGCGTGACGTGCTCGCCCGTGCGCTTGGTCGTCTTGAGCGCCTCCTTGAGTTCCTCCTCCGTGTGCACGTAGAGTGCACCGTCTTTCAGTGCGATCCGGAACAGCGGCGGGCGGGCCAGGAAGATGCGGCCGCCAGCCAAGAGGTCGGGAAAGAGTTCGTGGAAGAGCGTGATCAGGAGGTTGGCGATGTGCGCGCCATCAGCGTCGGCGTCGGCGGTGATCACGACCTTGCCGTAGCGCAGGTGCTCCTCCTCGAGCGTCGCGACGAGCGTTGAGCCGATCAGATCCTTGCGGCCGCCGAGTGCGACGAGAATCGAATCGACCTCGGTGTTGTCAAAGGCCTTGCCATTTTTAGCGCCGAGTACATTGAGGATCTTGCCGCGGATCGGCAGGATCGCCTGGGTCGCGTTGTCGCGTGCCTGTTTGGCACTACCACCGGCCGAGTCGCCCTCGACGATAAAGATCTCGCGGTCCGAGTTGGGGATCGCCGGATTGTCGATCGTGTCTGCCAGTTTGCCGGGCAGGTTCGAGTCGCTCATGATCGACGTCGCTGCGTTGCGCAGCTTCTTCGAAATCTTGGCCTTGGCGAAGCGCACGTCGCGGGCGAGCACGACGCGATCGAGGATCTTCTTAGCGTCGTCGGCGTTCTTCTTGTCCGCCAGCCAGTCGGTTAGTGCCTGAGTCGTGAAGGCGGTGACGGCGGTCTGCGCCTCTTGATTGTTGAGGCGTCCCTTGGTCTGGCCCTCGAACTGGGGATTTTCGAGCATCACCGAGACGGCACCCGTCAGACCATCGGCGACATCCTTGGCGTCGAGCGTCTCGCCCTTGTCTTTCTTGAGGCGACCGGCGTCGAAGGCGGCTTGGTTGAGGACGCGCGTTAGCGAGCGACGCAGGCCCGAGACGTGCGCGCCACCATCGACCGTGTTGACGACGTTGCAGAAACTGAACACACGATCGTCGGCCGACATCGTCCACTGCAGCGCGATCTCGATTGGGATACCGCCGGAGGTACCTGCCAAGGAGACGATGCCCGGATGCGCGACGTCGCGGCTCTCATTGAGTTCGCGCACATAGTCGGCGAGACCCTCTTTGCTGCGGTACTCGTGCTCTGTACCGTCGGGTGTGCGCAGCTGGAAGGTGAGGTTGCGGACGAGGAACGACTTCTCGCGCAGGCGCTGCTGGACCGTCGTGGGTGAGAGGTGCGCGTTCTTATCGAAGATCGTGCGGTCGGGGGTAAAGCGCACTGTGGTGCCCGTGCCCTCACCCTTCTCGAGCGCACGTACGTCCTTGACGGGCCCGTCGGGGATGCCGCGCTGATACCGCTGCGACCAGAGGCGCTTGTCCCGCCGTACCTCAACCTCGAGCCAGTCGGACAGCGCGTTTGTCACGCTCGCGCCGACACCGTGCAAGCCACCGGAAACCTTGTAGCCACCATCGCCGAACTTGCCGCCGGCGTGCAACTTAGTGAAGACCAGTTCGAGCGCCGAGACCTTTTGCTCGGGGTGGATGTCAACGGGGATACCGCGGCCATCGTCGGAGATTGTGATGACCTCGTTATCGTCCATCACGGTCCGGATCGTCGAGCAGCGTCCGGCCAGCGCCTCATCGACCGAGTTGTCGATTACCTCCCAGAGCAGATGGTGCAGCGCGCGGCTGTTGGTGCCGCCGATATACATGCCGGGGCGTACACGGACGGGCTCGAGCCCTTCGAGCACACGAATATCGGCAGCGCTATAGCGGTCGTTGGCCATTGTCCAGCAGGGTAGGCGACAGGGTTCCGGGTCAATCAACTTCCGAAATGGGTCTGACCCCATTAGGAAGTTGATATACCCTGCACGCAGTGCTGTTCGCCTCGCTCCCTAGCCCGTCGTCGCCGTATGTCTTTCAGGCCGGCTCGTTTGGACTGCGCTGGTATGGCCTGCTGATCGCGGTCGGTATTGCCGTCGCGATTTGGATTGCACGACGCGAATTTCGCCGCCGCGGTTGGGATCCAGAAGGCGTCTACACGCTCGCGATGTGGGCCGTGCCCGCCGGCATCATCGGTGCGCGCCTCTATCACGTAGCAACCGACTGGCACCTCTTCGCCGACGATCCGGCACGGATTATTCAGATACAGCAGGGCGGTCTCGGGCTGCCCGGGGTGATTATCGGTGGCGCCATCGGAGCGACGATTGCTGCGCGTCGACTGGGACTGCCCGCGCTTGGCGTCTTCGACTGCATCGCACCCGGCCTCGTCTTGGCGCAGGCTCTCGGTCGCTGGGGCAACTGGTTCAACCAAGAACTCTCCGGCGGGCCCAGCAACCTGCCATGGGCTGTCGAGATCGACCCGCAGTATCGGCCTGCGCAGTATCTCGATGTCGCGACGTTCCAGCCGACGTTCCTCTATGAGTCGCTCTGGAACCTTGGCGTCTTTGCTGTCTTGATCCTGCTCGTGATTCCGCGCTATTGGAATCGTGCTCGCTACGGCACGGTCTTCGCTGCCTACCTCGTCCTGTATGGGGTTGGTCGTCTCTGGGTCGAGGCTCTGCGCATCGACCCAGCACACGTGTTTCTTGGCGTGCGTCTCAACGACTGGGTCTTCGGGATCGTCGTGATTCTCGCCGCAGCATTCCTCGTGCGCTCGTTTAGTCGGCTAAAGCCGGCGCCCGGCGCGCTGCTGTCGCAAACGGAATAGCCGCCAAAGCGAGCAGCGCAGACAATACGAGGCCGGCGAGGTACGCGCCATCGGCAAAGTGGCTTGCTCCCTCCAGCGCATTACCCGGATTGGCAGGGCCACCGGCAAGCGACCAGCCGAGCACCGCGGCGATACCGAGCAGCGCGATTGACA
>SHUX01000071.1 GCA_009694475.1 Thermoleophilia bacterium | reverse complement strand
CGCAGGCGTGTTGCGAGGCTCGCACGCTCGTCTTCGGACATGCTGGTGAAGTCCACCAGCACACTGGTGACGCCCTCGATCGAGCCGACCTCACGCTGGACATCGCCGTCGATCGTGGCCTTCAATGGGCAGCCAGGGATCGTCAATGCGACGCCAACGGTGACGTGGCCTCCCTCGATCGTGATGGCGCGAACCATCTCGAGTTCGATCAGATCTTTGCGGAGCTCCGGGTCGATGACGCGAGACATCGCCTCACGGACTTTGGCCTCAGTGATAGCGCTCATCTAGAACGAAGGCTACCCCAATTCGACGGAGGGGCCGTCCAGCGTGCGGATCACGAGACCGTCGAGCGTCTTCGGATAGAAGTACGTGCTCTTCTGTGGCATCACGGCGCCAGAGCGCGCGACGGCTTCGACTTCGCGCACGCTGGGCGCGCGGAGGATAAAGCCGACGTCGCCACTCTCATCGACTTTCGCGGCTGCGTCGTCGGAGTGGGCGGTGTAGCGAATGCGATAGGTCGTGGCAACAATCTCTGCAGGGAGGTCGAGTAGCGGGGCGAGGATGCGCTCTTGCAGCATCACGGCATCGATGCGCGACAGCGGTGTCTGATCGTCCGGGTTTGGTTGCGCGTGGACGAGCAGTGGGGGTAGGTCTTTGCGCACGAGCCCAAAGACGCCGTGGTCATGCGGGATCGCGGCCATCTCGGCTTCGAGTTGGACGACACCATCCCCGGCTTCGGTGACGGCGAAGCCCGCCTCCAGCAAGAGTGCGGGTAGGCGCGCTTGTAACTCCGCGGATACGCCACTGACAACGCGGTGGATTGGAAAGATCACGAGACCGGGTGACGAACCATTCGTGAGGTACATCATCATTGCGTTGGCCGAGGAGTCTTGTGGGAAGGCGACGCGGTAGGCGAGTGCTGTGGCGTAGCGGTGGTGTCCGTCGGCGATCAACAGGCTGCGGCTCTCGAGGACGCTGTGGATGCGGTCTTGTATGGCGGGGTCGGTCACGCGCCACATCCGTAGGTGCGTGCCGTGGTCGTCGGTCAGGTCGATGATCGGCGTCGGTTCGGAGCCTGCTCGCAGGGCGGCGTCGATGTCGTTGTCCGGGTCGTCGTAGGTGACGAGGATCGGCGATGGTTGGGCGTGTGTGGTGCGCAAGAGCCGCAGGCGGTCTGCGACGATGTTCGGCATCGTGCGTTCGTGCGGGAGGATCGTGCCGTCGCGGTGGGGGAGCCCCACGAGCGCGATCATGCCGGTGCGCACACGACTGACGCCGTCGGGCCCGATAAACGTCTCCTCGGTCCGGTAGAGGCACGGCACTTCTTCAGGTACCAATGTTCCGTCGTTGCGCCATTCGTCGAGCAATCGTCGTGCGTTTTCGGCTCGCCCAACGTCGGGCAAGATCAGTCGCACGACGTTGCGGCTGCTGCGTGCCACAAGTCGCATCCGGTCCGCCATCGTGATGACGTCGTACGGCGGTGCTACTACGGAGAACGCTGGGTGGCGCTTCGGGTCATAGCGCAGCCCGCGAAACGGGAGTACATCGAGTGGTTCGGTTGGTGTCCCCACAGCGGGCGCATGGTATCGGTGCTTGGCCCTCAACCTCACCAGACGACATTTTGGGCCCGGGCCCAAAATGTCGTTTTGGGTCACTATCTCGCGTCTCTCAGCGACATCGACGTTGGTAGACGACATTTTGGGCCCGGGCCCAAAATGTCGTCTACCAGTCGCCGTTCCGCGTAGACTGACGCTATGAGCGCTGAAGCCCGCACCGCTGTTCGCGACCTCGTCGAGGGGCAGTTGGTCGACTCGACGTTTGCGGTCATTCGCAAGGATCGGCGGCGCACTCGGACAGGGTCGCCGTATCTCGCGCTCGAGTTGGCCGACAAGACGGGACGCGTTCGTGCCACGATCTTCGACGATGCGCCGATTTTGGATGGCCGCTTCGCGGCTGGCGATGTCATTCGCGTGCTCGGCAGTGTCGAGGAATATCGCGGGCGACCACAGATTGTCGTCCGCTCGATCGAGCAGGTCGACGTGCCGGCCGACGCGCTCGAATTTACACCCGGAGCGCGACGCGACGTCGACGACCTCGAAGGCTTTCTCGAGTTCCTTGCCGAAGAGATCGCCGATCCGGCATTGCGCGACCTGACTCGCGCCGTCCTCAACGACGGCGAGTTTCGTGTGCGCTTCCGCTCTGCCCCGATCAGCGTCGAGCAGCACCACGCCTACGCGGGTGGCGCCCTCCAGCACACGGTCGCCGTCGCCACCGCAGCCCGCGAACTCTGGCTGTTACACCCCCGCCTCGACGAGTCGGTGGTCTCTGCCGCGAGCCTGCTGTTCGCCGTTGGCGCGGCCGACGCCTTCGTCCAGGGCCCCGTCCTGCAGCAGGCCGAAGAGGGTCGCCTGTTGGGGATCCCGCACCTTTCGGTGCGTCGTATTGAGCAGGCAGCCGCGCGACTCGGCACACCGCGCGAGCGTGTCGTCGCTGTTCTGCACTGCATTGACGGCGATCGTTCGCGCACACCGGAGGCCGCCTGCGTGCACGGTGCCATCGCACTCGACGCCGCTGTCTCGGTCGCGCTGTCCCAGGCGGCGGGGCGAGCAGCCGAAGCGCAATAGACTGCGCCTGTGCGCATCGCGCTCGCCCAACTCGATCCAACCGTCGGTGACCTCGCCGGCAACGCGGCCCTGATTGCCGCGGCGGCTGCCCGTGCCGCCATCCAGGGTGCGGACCTCTTGGTCACGCCCGAACTCGTGATCAGTGGCTATCCGCCCGAAGACCTCGTATTGCGGCCCGCCTTCGTGGCCGCGTGTCAGGCCACCGTTGAGGAGTTAGCGACCAAGCTACCGCTCCCCGTGCTGGTCGGTGTGCCGTGGCGCGATGGTGCCGGCATCCGCAACGCCGCCGTCCTGCTCGATGGTGGTCGTGTGGTGGCGCGCTACGACAAGATGGCCCTGCCCAACTACAGCGTCTTCGACGAACAACGCACGTTTCTGGCCGGCGACGGCCCGCTCCTGATTCGGGCTGGTGACAGCCTGATCGGCGTCACGATCTGCGAGGACATCTGGGTCGCCGAAGGGCCCGCCGATGAGGCCGCGCGCGCCGGGGCCTCGCTTGTGATCAACCTCTCGGCGTCGCCGTACCACCTCGGCAAGGGGCAGCAGCGCGACGCGTTGCTGGCCACCTTTGCACGCGAGCATGGTTGTGCGGTTGCCTACGCAAATCTGGTTGGCGGGCAGGACGAGCTGGCGTTCGATGGCCGCAGTCTCGTCCTCGATGCCACGGGCGAGTTGATCGCGCGGGGTGCCTACTGCGAGGAGGACCTCGTCATCTGCGACATCGCGCTCGAGCCAGCCACGACCTCGACGCTGGCCCCAGCAGCAGAGATTGCATTGGGTACACCCGCCACGCCGCACGAACCGACGATTGCGCTCCTGCCGGCCGATCAGTCTGCGGAATTGTGGGCTGCGTTGACGTTGGGGTTGCGCGACTACGTCGAGAAGAATGGTTTCAACGGCGTGTTGCTTGGCGTGTCGGGTGGCATTGACTCGGCGCTCGTCGCTGCGTTGAGCGTGGCCGCGTTAGGCCCCGAGCGCGTACATGGCGTGTCGATGCCGACACGGTTCAATGTTGCGGAGACGCGGTCGGATGCGCAGATCGTGGCCGATAACCTTGGGATTGATTTCCGTGAGTTGCCGATCGAAGATTTACGTCAGAATTTCCACGAGTTGATGCCCGAGATTGAGGGGTTGGCTGCAGAGAATCTGCAGGCCCGCATCCGTGGCGTGCTCTTGATGGGTCTCTCGAACCAGCACGGCTGGTTGGTGTTGACGACGGGCAATAAGAGCGAGGTCGCGACAGGCTATTCGACGTTGTATGGCGACTCGGTGGGTGGCTTTGCGCCGATCAAGGATGTGCCAAAGACGTTGGTGCATGCGTTGTCGCGGCATGTCAATGCGGTGGCCGGGCGTGAGGTGATTCCGGTCTCGACGATTGAGCGTCCGCCGACGGCAGAGTTGCGTGACGATCAGCGAGACGACCAGTCGTTGCCGCCGTACGACGTGCTCGACCCGGTCTTGCACGCGTACATCGAGGAGCGCCTGTCGCCAGCCGAGATCGCGGCAGCGGGTCTGGTCGACCTCGTGACTGCGACGCGGATCGCCGGGTTGGTTGATCGGGCGGAGTACAAGCGGCGCCAATCGGCGCCGGGGTTGAAAGTTCATCCGATCGCGTTTGGTCGCGATCGTCGAATGCCAATCACTAATCGTTTCTCCTAGGAGCACGCATGCTGATTCATCACACCCAGGACCCCCAGTGGATGGCGGATGCGTACGTCGTCGCCAAGGAGCGGGGCGGCCCCGCGATCTGGATCGATTGCAATGGCGCCCACGACGACCTACACGCCTTCGTCACCGAGAACGAGTTGACGATCGAGGGTGTCATCCTCACGCACCATCACGTCGACCACATCTACGGTCTCGACGAGGTGCTGGAGCGCTACGGCGTCGATGTTGGCGCGAGTGCCCGCGCGATCGAACTGATCGGCGAAGACGGTCACTTCACAGGCGAGATCGCCCACACGCTTGCCGAGGACGGCGCCTTCGAGGTGGCGGGCCTGCAGATTCAGGCGATCCCGACGCCGGGCCATGCCGGCGGCCATCTCGCGTACCTGATCGACGGTACCGATGTCTTTACGGGCGACGTGCTCTTCAACGGCACCGTCGGCGGGACGCGCGCGCCCGGCCACACCGATCTTGCTGATCTCAAGGCCTCGCTTGCCCGGCTGCTCGATCTTGATGACGACGTGGTCGTACACCCCGGACACACCATGGCGACGACGATTGGTGCGGAGCGCGCATCGAATCCGTTCGTCCGCTACTTCCGCGGCGAAGGCCCGTCGCTCGACGAGCCCGTCACCGCCTGGGGCAACCCGGCAACGCTGCTGGTCTGGGGCCCCGACTACGACGGTGGCCACAAGGCGCTGGTGCGCTGGGCCGACGGCTCCGAAGACATCGTCGGCGGCTCGAAGGTCGAGCGGGGCTAGCGGCGTTCAGCGGCGCGGTTGCGTGCCGCAGCAACTAAGTCGCGAAACGGTCCGAGCCAGCGTTCGTCACGGCGCCACATAAACTCGTTATGCCATTGCAGGCCCACGGCGAAGGGGGCACCCGGGGCGCTTTCAGTGGCCTCGATCACCCCGTCTTCGGCGCGCGCGACGGGGTGGAGGCGCTCGCCGGTGCGTGCCACTGCCTGATGGTGGAAGGAGTTGATGAGGGGCTCGCCATCGCCGATCCAGGCAGCGAGACGGCTTGTTGGTTCGACGTCGATCGTGTGCCAGTGGTCGCCAGGCTCGGCGTCGGCGTGGGTTGCCCAATCAACCATGTGGCGCTGGGCATCTGGATGCATACTCGGAACATCCTGGGTGAGTGCACCACCATCGGCGACGGCCAGCACCTGGCTACCACGGCAGATACCGAGAATCGGTATGCCCTGCTCCAGCGCAGTCCGGGCGAGTCGTAGCTCGAAGGCATCGTGCTCGGCTGGCACGGTTTTAACTGTCGGGTGGCGCTCCTCGCCGTAATGAGCCGGGTCGACGTCTTCGCCGCCCGAGATCAGGACGCCATCGAGGTCCTCCAACAGTTCGGGAATGTCGGCAACGGGCGTGTCACGCGGGATTGCAACGACGATCGCGCCCGCCTCGGCCATCGGCGTGCGCAGGTTACGCTCGACTGCGATCAGCATCGGGTCATCGAGCTCGAGGGTTACTCCGATGCGGGGGCGGCGTTGCATAGGGGAACGCTATCGCAGACCGACCATAGCCGGTGCTGCGAGGGTCACAGAAAAACGCCGTGAACGGAGTCCCAAGCAGGAAAGATATGGCACTCTTTGGGCAGTCGGCGGTACGTCACCGTGCACACTCGCCCCACGCAAGATTCCACGATGACCGTCACTACTCCACCCAGCAAAACGGGCCTCCTCGCGCGCCTGACCGGCGTGATCGCCGCGCACCCATGGCGCACGATCGGCATCTGGGTACTGATCATCGTAGGCATCTTCGTCGCCGCCGGCACGATCGGCGGCCAGCTGCAAAACAAGTTCACGATCCCAAACTCCGACGCGCAGAAGGCGACCGACCTGCTGCAGAGGGAGTTCCCCGCACGCGCTGGCGATTCCGCCACGATCGTCTTCCACACCGATGGCAAGCTGACCGACGCGCAGAACAAAGCGACCGTCGGCAAGATCATCGCCGCGGCCAAAACGGTCGATCATGTGACGGGCGCGGGCGATCCGTTTGCGAAGCAGGGCGGGTCGATCTCGACCAACGGCAACGTCGGCTTCGTCGATGTTCAGTTCGACGGACAGGGCTGGGACTTGCCGGCCAACGTGATCCCTGACTTCAAGGACGCCACCGCGCAGGCCGCCGCGGGCAGCTCCGTCCAGATCGCCTACACCGGCCAGGCTGTGGAAGAGCAGCCGCAGCAGGGGGCCTCCGAGCTGATCGGCATTGGCGTCGCGATCATCATCCTGCTGATCGTCTTCGGCACCTTGATTCCAGCGCTGATTCCGATCATCTTGGCAATCCTCGCCGTAGCACTCGGCATAGGGATCTTGACGATCGCCGCGGGTTTCACCGACTTCAACACCATCACGCCGATCCTCGCCTCGATGATCGGCCTCGGCGTCGGCATCGACTACTCGCTGTTTATCCTCACGCGCTTCCGTCAGGCGTTGCACGATGGCGCCACGCCGAAGGATGCCGCCGCTGTCGCGGCCTCGACGGCTGGTCGCGCGGTCATCTTCGCGGGCACGACGGTCGCTATTTCTGTCGTTGGCCTGGCCACGGTTGGCCTCGACTTCATCACCAAAATGGGCATCGGCGCCTCGCTGAGTGTGCTGACCAGCGTGGCAATTGCCGTCACGCTGCTGCCGGCAGTGCTGGCGCTCTTGGGTCATAAAGTCGATCGCCTCAAGATCCCGTTCATCAAGACGCCCGACGACTCGCTCGCCGCCGCCAAGAAGACCGTGGTCGCACGCTGGGGTCGCTTCGTTACGTCCCATGCGTGGGTCTTTCTGATCGTGCCGCTCGGCATGATGCTGCTCTTCGCCGCACCCGTCGCTGTTGTACAACTTGGAGCCGCCGACGCGGGCACCGCGCCGAAGTCGACGACGCAGCGCGTCGCCTACGACTGGCTCGCCGAGGGCTTCGGCCCGGGCTTCAATGGTCCACTGATCGTCGCTGTCGATACGAAGGGCGACCTAGCCGTAGCCGACAAGTTGCAGCAGGCGATTGCCGCCACAGCAAACGTGGCTGCTGCTACGCCGGCGATGCCAAGCCCCAACAAGCAGGCGGCGATCATCACCGTCTACGCCACGAGTTCGCCGCAAGATACGGCGACGGCCGATCTCGTCACGACGCTACGTGATACCACGATCCCAGACGCGCTCAAGGGCACCGATGCCGTCGCACATGTCGGTGGCTCGACCGCGGCGTTCGACGACATTTCCGCGACGATTTTCTCGAACATCCCGTGGTTCCTCCTGTTCGTCGTCGGCATCACGATCCTGATCCTGACGATGGCGTTCCGTAGCCTGTTGTCTCGATCAAGGCGGCGCTCACGACGATCCTGTCGTGTGCCGCAGCCTTCGGCATCCTCACGCTCGTCTTCCAGGAAGGGTACGGCGCCAGCCTGATCGGCCTCGACAAGACCGGTCCAATCGAGTCGTTCCTGCCGGTGATCGTGTTCGCCCTGATCTTCGGCCTCTCGATGGACTACGAGGTCTTCCTCGTGTCCCGCATCCGCGAGGCTTTTGTCGGGGGTGACACGCCGCGCGAGGCGATCACCGATGGTGTCGCCACGATTGGTCGTGTCATCATCGCCGCGGCGCTGATTATGGCTTCGGTGTTCTTCGCCTTCATGACGGGTGTCGATCGTACGATCAAGGAGTTTGGTCTGGCACTCGGCCTCGCGATCATCCTCGACGCCTTTGTGATCCGCCTGACGCTCGTACCGGCATTGATGCACCTGCTGAACCAGCACGCCTGGTGGATCCCGCGCTGGCTCGACCGGATCCTGCCGCGTCTCACGATTGAGGCACCCGAGAACCGCGGGCCCGACAACACCGGCACGCAACCGAAGCGCTAGACCGTGGGCTCTGCCCGCCGGTTGACGCGGACGCTGGCGAGAATGCCGATCCCGAGAATCAGCACCACTACCGCCAGACTAACCACCGGCGGCATGTGGTACCAGTGCCCCGCGATCATCTTCAGGCCGACCCAGCCGAGGATAATCGCCAGCGTCGGTTGGAGATAGACAAAGCGCTCGAGCGACGTAGCAATAGCGAAGTAGAGCGTGCGCAGACCAAGCAAGGCAAAGGCGTTCGCAGCCAGCACGATAAAGGGGTCATCCGTGATCGCATAGATGGCAGGGACCGAATCGACCGCGAACATGAGATCGAAGAAGGCGAGCGCCAAGAGGGCGATGAAAAGGGGCGTCACACAACGCTTGCCGTGCTCGACAACGATCATGCGCTGCTCGTGATAGCCGTCTGTGACGGGAAACACACGGCGCAACAGGCTGAGAATCCGGCTGTCCTCCGGGTGCTCCGTGGTGTCCGTATGCCGCGCCATCCGGACTCCTGTCACGATCAGAAACGCGCCAAATACGAACGGCATCCACCAGAACGTCGTCAACAGCGCTCCCCCAACCGCGATCAAGAGTCCACGCAGCACAATCGCGATGATCACACCCCAGAAGAGGGCCCGATAGCGCAACTCTGGCGGTACTGCGAGCGCAGCAAACAGGATTGCGAAGACGGCGACGTTATCGACAGAGAGGCTGTACTCAATCAGATAGCCAGTAAAGAACTCGGTACCGATCGTCGGGCCGAGCAGCAACCAGATCGCTACACCAAAGCCGAGACCCAAAGCCCCCCAGATGCCAGTCCAGATGAACGCCTCGCGCGTCGGGATCGGCTCGTTGCCCTTATGAAAAACGAAGAGGTCGAGGACCAGTGCGATCAGCACCACGACGGGTAGGGCAATCCAAAGCAGCATGGCGGAGTCAATCAATGGACTTCACTCATCATGCATCACAGCACGCGCCAAAAGCGTCCCAGCAGGCACACCCGCTCGACTGAGGGTTCGCAGCGCTACTTGAGGCCCTGGCGTGCCTCGCGCACCAGGGCGACGCACTCGGGGTAGATCACGGTGATCGCGGCACGGAGTTGTGCCGCCTGCTCCTCGGCGGTACCTGACGGTGAGATCTGCGCAATCGCAGCGGTCGTCATCTGGACGGCGAGGTGGATGGCGTTATCGGCAAAGGCCACGCTCTGGCTCTCCTGTGCCTGCTCGGCCATCTGCCGCATTGCATTCTGCAGCTCTTCCGGATCGAACATACCGCCACCAAAACCGAAGGGATTCTCTGTCATACCCGTACTCTACTTCGCCTCTGCGAGACGTGCGGTCCAAATGTAGACGGGCTCGACGGGCGGACCATCGGCGATACCCAACCTATTGATCTTTTGCAGCGTCTCGGTCGACGAGGCATCGAGGACGTGACCGACGACGGCGTAGAGTGGTTTGAGGGCAGCGGCCCCCGACTCGGTCGAGATGATGAAGAACTGAGAGCCAGCCGTGCC
>SHUX01000070.1 GCA_009694475.1 Thermoleophilia bacterium | reverse complement strand
TCCGTTCGAGAACCAGGGCGCTCAGCTCGTCCGCGAGGTTGCTACGGCAACCAACGACGTTGCCGGTGACGGCACGACGACCGCGACCGTGCTGGCCCAGGCGATCGTCCGCGAAGGCCTCCGCAACGTGACCGCGGGTGCAAACCCGATGGGTCTCAAGCGCGGCATCGAGAAGGCAGTCGAGCAGGCTGTCGCTAACATCAAGTCGCAGTCGAAGGCTGTCTCGGGCAAGGAAGACATCGCCCGCGTCGCCACGATTTCGGCTCGCGATCGCGAGATTGGTGACGTCATTGCTGACGCCATCGAGAAGGTCGGCAAGGACGGCGTTGTTAACGTCGAAGAGGGCCAGACCTTCGGTCTCGACCTCGAGTTCACCGAGGGCATGCAGTTCGATAAGGGCTACATCTCCCCGTACATGATCACCGACGGCGACCGCATGGAAGCCGTACTCGAGGATCCGTACATCCTGATCGCCAACCAGAAGGTCGGCGCCGTCAAGGACATCCTGCCCGTGCTCGAGCAGGTCATCCAGAGCGGTCGACCCCTGGTCATCGTTGCCGAGGATCTCGAGGGCGAAGCTCTCGCCACGATCGTCGTCAACAAGCTCCGCGGCACCTTCACGGTTGTCGCGGTGAAGGCCCCGGGCTTCGGCGATCGCCGCAAGCGCATGCTCGAGGACATTGCGATCCTCACGGGCGGCGAAGTCATCACCGAGGAGATGGGTCTCAAGTTGGAGAACACCTCCATCGCCCAGCTCGGTCGCGCCCGCCGTATCGTCGTGACGAAGGACAACACGACGATCATCGACGGTGCCGGCAAGGGTGACGACATCAAGGCTCGCATCAAGCAGATCAAGCAGGAGATCGAGAATTCCGATTCCGATTTCGATCGCGAGAAGCTCCAGGAGCGTCTCGCGAAGCTCTCCGGCGGTGTCGCCGTGGTCAAGGTTGGCGCAGCCACCGAGACCGAGATGAAGGAGAAGAAGCATCGCGTCGAAGACGCGCTGCAGGCCACCCGCGCAGCCCTCGAGGAGGGCATCGTGCCGGGCGGTGGCGTCGCGCTGCTGAACGCAGCGTCGAAGCTGAAGTTCGACGGCCTTGAGGACGACGAGGCAACTGGTGTGCGCATCGTCAAGCGCGCCCTCGAGGAGCCCCTGCGTCAGCTGGCGTTCAACGCCGGCCTTGAGGGTTCGGTTGTCGTCAACGACGTTCGCGCTGCAAAGGCGGGCTTCGGTCTGAACGTCGATTCCGGCGAGATGGTTGACCTGGTCAAGGCCGGCATCATCGACCCGGCCATGGTCACCCGCTCGGCGCTGCAGAACGCTGCGTCGATCGCCAAGAACATCCTCACGACGGAAGCTATCGTCGTCGAGGCACCCGAGAAGTCTTCGGGTGGCGGCATGCCCGACATGGGCGGCATGGGCGGCATGGGCGGCATGATGTAAGGAAGTGATTCGGGGCTTGCCCCGAATCCCGCTCGACCCTGAAGGGCCTCGGCTGCGGCCGGGGCCCTTCGCATTTCTGCACCACCTGCGAGACTTCTCGCGTACTCATGCCAAGGAGGCCCAAATGGCCGATTGCACAATCCGTATCAAGAAGAACGGCTCCGCGATGGTCAGCGGCTCGTTCGTCGTCGAAGACGTCGACGGCAACCCGTACACGATCGAGGGCGAGGCGTTTGTCTGCCGCTGTGGCGCCTCGCAGACGAAGCCGTTCTGTGACGGCTCGCACAAGGCTGCGGGCTTCGAGTCCGCGCCACACGTCGGCGACTAACAACTGCTGGTGTGCGTAGGGCGGACATGACAAGTGCGCACTTGTCATGTCCGCCCTACGCCGCCGCTCGCCGTGCCATCCAAACCATGAATGGCAGGCGCTCGTCAAGTAGGCCGGCGAGCGCCCAATCCGCCTCCGTCCGCGTATCTGCCGGTGGCAACTGAAAACCATGACTACGCAGCCACGCGGACTGGGTAACGAGCTGCTCAACCGCCACAGCGACCGTCTCGGCAGCAGCTGAGAGCGCACCAAAGTCGACATCGGCCGTCAGGTCTTGCGTGCCCGGTGCCTGCAGCGGATCGCCACCCTGCTGCCCACTAATGTACGTGCGTACTGGTGGCCGCCTGCCGTCATGCACTTCGGCCCCCGTACCGCCGTAGTCGATCAACAGCATCCGCCCCGCACTGATGCTCCGACTAAACGCAGCCACGAGTGGGACCATCGCTGGCCGCACCGCATACCGCCCACCCCGCCGCGGTGTAACCGCAGCAACCACGGGCGCGGCCAGCATGGGGTCGGCGGACACCAGCGTCTCGATCAGGTGCCCCGTTGGATCGGCATCGACCAGCACCTCATCAGGCCATTGCAAGAGCCGGACGGGCAGTGCGTCGAGGATCTCGTTGCCATAAAGAAAGCCCGGTGCTGGCGCGAGCGCAGCGGGATGCTCAACCCAGCGCGCAGGTAGATCCGTGAGGGCTACGCGCTGGCGCTCAATCAGGCCCGTGCTGCGCTCGATCAGCACCAGTTCGTGTGCAACGCCGAGCTTCGTCAGACCCTCACTGACCCGCCGCGCAAGACCCCCCGTGCCAGGGCCTGCTTCGGTGACACGAAAGTCTGCCGGCTCACCCAACTCGAGCCAGGTCGCATGCGCCTCAGCCGTAATCGCCTCAGCAAAAGCGGGATGTGCCTCAGCCGAGGTGGCAAAGTGGCCGCCTAGGCCAATACCCGGCCCACGCGTGTAGAAACCCGCCTCGGGGTCGAACAGCGCGGCCTCCATGTACTGCGCGAACGTCAGTGGCCCATCGGCGCGAATGCGCTCGACCAGCCGCTGTCGCAGCGAACTCACGCCCGGCGCAGTAGCTCGCGCGTTAGACACGTCGGGCCGCCATCGCCCTTCAGCGAGACATCGTTGCCCTGATAGGCGTGCACCTCGATACCCTTGGCCTCCATTGCACGCCGCACGTTGGGATTGCCATCAAGCACGACGACGACACCCGGCGCGGTGGCGAGAATGTTGCACCCCATCGAGTGGTACTCGTCCTCGCCGAGCGGAATGATCCCGATGCCCCGCTCCTGCAACTCCTGCATCAGGGTGACCGGCGCCAGCGGTTCGAAGACGACGGCCAGGTCGTGCGTGACAGGCGAGATGAAACTCATCAGGTGCAGCACGTGCGCGGCACCACGATCGTGCGGCAGATCGAAGCGCATGGTTCGCGCACCCTCGGCAGCGAGGATCTCGTCGAGCTGACGGTGCGCCTCGGCATTCGTGCGATAGCCACGCGCGACCGCGAGCGTCTCGTTGTCGAGCCAGACCATGTCGCCGCCATCGGCGGTCGCGGTACCCGTCAGGCGACCAGCGATTGGAACGCCCGCTGCCTCGAGCGGCGCCACCATCGCCTCGCCTTCACCGACGCGTGCCGGCTTAGCCGAGCGCAGCACGATCGCGCCCTGCCCACAGGCCCAGACGGGGTCACAGACATAGACAGAGTCGACCATGCCCTCGACGGGCTCGGCAACCGTCACCTCGCAACCGAGACTCTCCAGCAATTCGCCGAAGGCCTCATGCTCCGCGATCAGCCGTGCCGGATCGGGTTGACGCCAATCAGCCGCAGCGAAATCTCCCGTCGTCGCCGGACGACGGATCAGGACGCGGCGCAGTGGGTCGACCATCGACTGCACGCCGTAGCGGGGCTCAGACATGGCGGAAGCCTATCTGCTCAAGGCGTGTACGCATCGAAGCCCAATGAGACCACGGCCGTGACGACGAGCGCAAGCGGCATCGCGACCCACAACACACGCTCGAGGCGCGGGCGTGCAGCGACATGAATCGCCGCAAGCCACATCACCACGAAGATCCCCATCCCGTAGCGCGGCAGAGCGAGGTAGGTCCCAGCCAGCACCGGGAGAAGCACAGCCAGGGCACCGTAGATGAGGTACTCGCTCGGTAGCCGGCGGCGAATCGTCCCCTCTAGGAGCAGCAGCCCCCACGTCATCGCAAACAACGTGTCGCCGATGTACATCACGCGCGACAGGTCATGGCTACCAATAATCAGACCGTTGATTACCGCGATCGGCAGACCAAGCACGAGCATGACATTGATGCCGCGCCCCCATCCAGCCGCCTGTGCCGTCTGTGTCGCAAAGGGGTTGCCTGTGCGGTAGTAGAGGTACGCACCGAACACGACGTAGGCGAGTGGCAGCAGCACCAGCGGCACAAGGCAGAGCACGAACCGCCAACTCAACCGACGGTCGTGGTCTTTCCATATCCGCACGCCCATCGATGGTGCGAGCAGAATGCCGGTCGGTCGCGAGAGCACAGCGAGTGCTCCGACCAGCGAAGAGGAGATCAGTCGTCGTCGCTCGAGCAGCGCAAACGTCGAGACCGTCAAGAGCAGATAGACGCTCTCGGTATAGACGGACGAGAAGAGATAGGCCGTGGGGAAAAACGCTGTTAGCAAGACCACGCGTCGCGCGATCTTCGTGCCCGAGCGATTCTCAACCACGCGATAGAGAATGATCATCGCTGCGAAGAAGCAGACCGTCGAGACGAGTACGCCCGCCACGAGGTAGCTGAGCGACAGGTACGCATGTATGTAACGCACGAGCATCGGATAAAGCGGTGAGAACGCGACACCATTGCCGTGCGCAACCGTCGGGTCGTAGCCATAGTCGGCAATGCGCTGGTACCAGACACCATCCCAGGCCCCAAATGGCGCCAACAATGCACTACTGACAGTTTGCTCCGGATCCCGCCGAATGAGCCCAATCGTGCCGACCACCACGAACGTCAAGACCCGTGACAACGCACCAATCGCAAGCGGATACCGCCAGCCGGCAAGGCGGACGCTACTGTTCGGCGCGTCGGTAGGGACGACGGCCATCGTCGACGCTAGGCGGACTCGGGCTTGCGCGCGATGACGGTAAAGATGTCGCCGAAACTGACACCAACCGTGCGCTCGGCCAAACCAACCCTCTCGAGCACGCTGTTGATGGCGTGGCCGACCATCGGCGAGTAGGCATCGAAGCGCGAGGCAAGATACGTCAGACGCACACGGCGCACATGCGTCGAGACCTCGGCGATCTCAAAGCCCTCGCGACGCAGCATCTCGCAGAGCGTCTGGCGCGAGAAGTAGACGAGGTGCATCTGCATGTACCACGGCCAACGCTTACCGAAGAGCTTCGCGAACATCGACTCGACGTCCATCGTCGATACCGCAAAGATGCCGCCAGGACGCAGCGCACTATGGATCGCGCGAATGTCGAGTGCCGGATCGGGCAGGTGCTCGATCACATCCCAGAGCGTGATCACGTCGTAGCCACCATCAGGCAGGGGCGCATCTTCGATTGCCCCGCAGTGCACATTGCCATCGATCCGCGAGTTGGCAATCTTGGCACCCCAACGCGACGGCTCGACACCCGCGACCTCAAAGCCAGCGTCCTGCGCAAGCGTGAGGAACGTGCCGACGTGGCACCCAACGTCAAGCAGATGCCCGGAGCGACGAAACTTCTGGACCTGCGCGAGGCTCTCAGAGAAGGTCTCAATCCGACCCTGCTCCTCCTCGATGTACTCCTGGTCCTCGACGTCGCCGTAATTCTCAACAACAGCCTCGTGGTGCGGGCGGGGATTCATATACACCAGGTGACAAGAGCGACACTCGACGATCCGACCGTGCTCCCCAAAGGCGCTTGAGGTGCAGGTGTAGTGGACACGCGGATCGGCCACGCGCGTACCGAACGTGTCCTCAATCTTGACGCGATAATCATCGGCACCACAGAGTGGGCAGCGCACAGAAACCTGAGCCGAGGGGCGCCTGGCCTGCGCCGCGTCCGGCGTCGATCTCTGCGCCGTGTCCTGCGTTTCGGCCTTGTCGTCCTTGCTCATTTAGTGGTGCTCCCAAAGCGTGCGGTAGAGATCGGCGGAGGAAAGGGCCCAGCCAAACCATTCAGCCGGCCGGGACGGGCGATCAACCGCCCAGCAGCCCACCAAGCGAACAGTGCGACTGCAATGCCTACGAGGATATCGGAAACGTAGTGATCTGCGAAGTACACGATGCAGAAGTACATCGCCAGTGGATAGAGACACATCACATAGCCAAAGCGCCGATGCCACCTCAACGCAAAGATCGCAACGAGCGTGGAGTACGCCGTGTGGAGACTCGGCACGGCCGCATACGGGTTCGGCAGCATGAGGCTCTCGATCAACGACTTACTCGCCGAGATCGGTGAGGCCTCCGCCTGGGCGTAGCCAATCTTCGTCATCTCGGGCAGGAGTCCAATCTGCGCGGCCGCCCATGGTGGTGCCGCTGGGTAGATCAGAAAGATCACTGCGCCGAGCATCGAGCAGCCGACGATTGTCAGCAAGGCGCGGTAGTAGAGCGCGCGGTTTTCGAGCCAGATCAGCAGCAGCAGCGTTGGCGGCACGATGAAGTGCGCTCGGTTGAGGAGACCGAGAACCTGGTCGTACCACGTCACTTGGCCTGTCCAGAGCAGGTCTTGTAAGACGATCGTGAGGTTACGCCCGAAGAAGATGATCTCGTCGAATTTGAGGTGTGGCAGGTAGTACGGATCGGGGTTCAGAAGGTGAGCGACACCCCGTAGTTCCTCGTAGATGAAGATGCCGACGATCAGCGGCAAGAAGTCGCGAACGTAGCCCTTGCCGACGCCGAGCACCAGGGTCGGGACGAGCAGGATCAGGAAGTAGCGGTCGGGCGAGAGGTAGATGCCCTTGACGAGGATCATTCCACCGAGTCCGACGAGGTAGCCAACGATCAGAGCGGCAATACGGGCACGGGTCCACAGTGGCGGCCCAGCGGGCAGCAGCGGCGCGGCGTGGATAGCGCCACTGGCGGTCGGGGAATCAGTTGGCACCATCAGTTCGTTCTCCTAGGCAGGGTACTTCCCTTGTCTGGGAAGTGGTGCATCCGCGCCAATCCCGCTAACGAAACGTCTACCGATGACACCATTTCCCTCGCCCTCCGCTCAACTTCAGGCTCTCCGTGCGACGGTGGGTGTAGTCGATTCCCCGCGCGGCTTTGCGCTGGTCGAAGGCGTTGACGCAGAGAAGTTCCTCCAGAATCTGCTCTCGCAGGAGTTGCGTGGGATGGTCGCCGGCGAGGCGCGCGCGGCTCTGTTACTGACGGCCAAGGCGCGTGTCATTGCCGACCCGCGCGTCACCTTGCTCGACGAAGCGCGTTATCTGCTCGATCTCGACCCGGTCGGCGTCGACGCGCTGGTGAGTGGACTGACGCGCTACCGCCTGGGTGCCAAGGTCGCGATCGACGCGACTGCGGATTGGAGTCTCATCTCCCTGATCGGACCAGAGGCTGAGGGCATCGCCACCGACGGTGTACGAATTGTCGGCCTGCTGGGCGACCTCCCGCGCGTCGATGTACTGGTCGCAGCCGATCAGCGTGAGGCGACAGTCGCGGCCGCAATCGCGGCGGGAGCAACGCCGGTCGAGCAAGACGCCATCGAGGCACTGCGCATCGAGGCTGGCGTGGTTCGTCTTGGCCACGACGTCGACGAGCGCTGGATGCCGGCGGAGGTTGGCCTCGTCGAGACGACGGTGTCGTTCGAGAAGGGCTGCTTCATCGGCCAAGAGCCAGTCACCCGCCTGCACCGCCGCGGCCACGCTAACCGTGGCCCGCGCCGTCTCGCGCTTGATGCAATTGCCGATCCCGGCACCCCACTCGAGCTCGATGGTAAAGACGTCGGCGTGATCACCTCCGTCGCCGCTGCCCCCTGGCTTGCCGAACCGCGCGCGATCGGCATCGTGCGCGTCGATGTGCCACACGGCACGGTTATCACAGCCGGACAGATCAGCGCCACCGTGTTGGCGTAAGGCGCGGCGCGACCTCAGGGTCGGCTCGTCTGACAGGGGGGACATGACAAACCGGGGTTTGTGGTGTCCCCCTCTCATGGCATCCCGAATCTGCTCGGCGCGGCTTTCTAGGGGGGACACCACAAACCCCGGTTTGTCATGTCCCCCCCTCAAACGAGAAGAGGGACCCGGCTGGTGCCGAGACCCTCTTCTTCTCTATGCGCCCGGGACGACTCGAACGTCCGACCTCTGCCTCCGCAGGGCAGCGCTCTATCCGCTGAGCTACGGGCGCGCAGCGAGTGCGCAGGATACCGGACAATTGGTAGTCGGCGCGCCCCTCAGTAGGGACGGACGGCGCCCGCGTAGTCGCTCATCAATCCCGAGATCTTGACGACGTCCCCTGTTTGGGGTGCATGGATCATCTGACCACCACCGATGTACATACCCATGTGGTGTAGATCCGAGTGGAAGAAGACAAGGTCCCCGGGCAGCAACTGATCGGCCGGAACACGAACACCCTCGTTCCACTGGGCCCCAGTGAAGTGGCTCAGACCAATCCCAACTTGCCCGTAGGCGTACGACGTCAGACCAGAGCAGTCGAAACCGCCCGGTGACGCTCCGCCCCAGACGTACGGCGTGCCGAGGTACTGCATCGCGATCGCAACGGCCTGTGCACCTATCGAACCGTCTGTTGGTGGCAACTCGATCGGAGCACTTGTCTCGGGGCTCGCTGTATCTGCACTGCCTGCGTCGCCACCGCTGCTCGCTGCAACCGAGCCACCAACGACAACCTGCTGATCGTCAGCAGCATCCGCTGCAGCCTGTTGAGCGGCAAGCGCCGCCATCGCAGCCCGGCGGAGCCGCTCCTGGCGTACCGCCTCTTCTTGGATCAGTGCCGCAATCTCATCTTCGAGTCCAGCAACGAGCGATTTCGACTGCGCGATACCGGCATCGATCGCCGTCTTCTCCTGCGCCCGCTGCTGCTTGAGCGCGGCCGCTCGATCCTCTGCCACCTCAAGCGCTTGGCGCTGCCGAGCGAGCGTACGCCTGTCCGTCTCAAGGCCATCGATCAGTTCTGCCGCCTGGTGTTGCGAGCGATCAAACAATTCCGAGACGGCGAGGATTTCGGACAGCGACTGTTGACCGAAGATGGAGGCGACGAGGTCTGGCTCGCCAACGCGATAGGACTGCTGCAGTTTCGCGCTGAGCTCGGTCTGCGAAACCTTCAGATTGCTCTCCGTGACAGCAATCTGGCGCTGGTTGAAGGCAATGTCGGCATCGACCTGCTTGAGCTCCGCGACGGCTTTGTTGTAGCGCTCAATCGCCGGCTCGAGTTGCGCCCCGAGCGCTGCCAACTGGGCACGGGCGGCCTTGGCTTGGGTGCGTTTGCTCACCACATCACCGCTCGGGGCAGCCGAGCTGGGCAGAGCAGCGACGAGCGCGATACCAAAGGCGGCGATCACGAGGCTCAGGCGAATCACGGCTGGGGAGTATCGGAGAGGCAAGCGGAGTCTTCGGTTTAGCAGCGTCGCCACGCGTTGCTGCGCAGCGATGGTGATCGACCACCATCGACAAGCCGATGATCGCGCCGAATGGCGTTGATTTGGGGATCCTGCTCACCCTACCATCGGTTTTTTCGATAACGCATTACGATTCTGCAACGGCGGCGTGGCACCCCAACACCACACCACCATCTTGCGGTCCGCGTGGCAGTAGCTGTCTAGCAGCCGACTAGTTGCGCAACCGGCCAGAAGGCGGCACTATCAGCCCATGGGCGTCGTCTGGTGGGTCATCGCCGTGCTGGCGATCTTTGGAATCGTGATCTATTCCGTTGGGCAGGTGCTGCTCCGCGG
>SHUX01000069.1 GCA_009694475.1 Thermoleophilia bacterium | reverse complement strand
CTCGACAACTTTCCGAACAAGGACGAGATGCTCGCGATGGGCCAGCGCACGCCCGCTGGACGCATCCTCGAACCGCAAGACCTCGCCAACGCCGTTGCCTGGCTCGCGAGCACAGAGTCCACGATGATCGTCGGCCAGACGCTGATCATCGACGGCGGCTACTCACTCCCCGCCTAACGCAGATCACCGTCAACGGGGCGTAGACGTCACAAAGGGGTCAGACCCTGATGTGACATTCGTCCAGTCTTTAGAAGTGCTAGCCCCTCGGTGTGGGTGGCGCCGACACGAACATCCCCTTCGACAGGCTCTCGCCGCCGTCGAGCACCAGCGTCTCGCCCGTGATGTAGCCACCCTCATCCGACAAGAGGAAGCGCGCGCTGTCAGTGATGTCCTCGAGCGTCGCAAAGCGCTGCAGCGGAATGCCGGCTGTCATCGCCGCACGAATCTCCTCGGTTGGGAAGAGGTTTGCTGACGCAGCCTCGGTCTCGGTCGGTCCCGGGGCGAGCGAGTTGACGCGGATGCCGAGCGGTGCCCACTCAACAGCGAGCGTCTTGGTCAGGTTCCAGACACCCGCCTTGGCCGCCGCAGAATGCGCAGTGCCAGGGTTGCCGGTCCAAGCGTAGGTGGCGATAATGTTGAGAATCGAGCCCGTGTCCTTCGCAGCATTCGGAAACCCAAGTGCGAACGCACGCGAGCAGTAGAACGTGCCATTGAGGACGATGTCGATGACGGCCTTCCAGCCGTTTGGTGACATGTCAATTGCGTTGGCAACGAAGTTGCCGGCCGCGTTATTGACGAGCGTGTCGGGTGCACCGAAGGCCGCCGTCGCGCCTGCAAAGAAGGCATCGATCTGCTCGGGATCGCGCACATCGCATTGGAAGGCAGCGCACTCGCCGCCTGCTGCCTTGACGAGTTCGACGGTCTCCTCGAGCGGCTCTGGCCGGCGGCCACAGATCGCAATCTTCGCGCCCCGCGAGCCGAGATCGATTGCCATCGCACGCCCCATGCCGCTGCCACCGCCGGTAATCGCGACGACGCGTCCCTCAATTCCTCGACTCATGGTGCATCCTCCGTCTCGATGGCGCTGTCGCCGGTCACCGGCACAAGGTACTGCGCCACCACGTCGTCTGCGAAGGCGGCGGCCGGCCCCATCGCGGCCTCAACGGCCTCGCGGAAGTGGTCGGGTGCGCCATCGCGCGAAAGAATGCGGATTGCACCCCACAACGATTGTGCCAACGGCTCGAGCGGATCGACACCCTGTCCGGTCAGGCGGGCAGAGATCTGACCCGCTGCCTCCTTGAGCAGGTCGAAACGATCGCCCACGAGACCCGCAGCCTCAGCCAAACGGTCGAGGTACGTCGGGTCGGCAACACGAATGCCCGTCACGAGTGGTTGCAGCGCCTCAACGGCCTGGTACGCGGCATGGGTTGCGAGCTCTGCCTCGGCCTCCCCCAACTCGCCGGCCAGGCGCCACGCCTCGGCCAGCGCGGGCATCGCCTCGTCGATCGAGAGCGCAGCGGCTGACTCCTCGGCGGCCTCACAGATGGCCGTCAGCTCGACCGTCTGCCGGATTGCAGCACGATCCTCGAGTGGCGTACCCGTTTCGTCGATCACAATCCAGCCGAGTGCCTCACCATCAGGGACGGCGCAGACGAAGACCACGCCGCGGTGGAAGTCGCGGGCGGGAACGACGGCGGTGGGTGGCGTGCCAAAGCGCTGCTCGATATGGGCTGCGGCGGCTTCGATCGCGAAGAACTCCATACCGCGAGAGTAACTCGAATCACTCCTCCCAGGGGTAGGCGGTAGTCCCGGGGACGGATTGGGGTAAGATTACGTCATGGCACAGACCTCCGAGCAGCAAGCACCCGTTACCACAATCAACGACGCTGTCGTTGAGTGGCGTCGCGAGACGCTGGAGCGAGCCGGTCTCGACAACGAGCGCGCCGAGCGCATCGCTGCATCTGACGCTGATCTGCACGAAGCCGTCCGCCTCCTCGAGCAGGGCTGCGCGCCCGAGTTGCTCGAGCGCATCCTGCTCTAGGCCGCTACGGCTTGGCCGGGGCGCCGCCCGGAGGCGACGCCCCTGATGCCGTTTAGGCGGGAGCAGCGTCCTTGCGACGCAAGATGACCACGTCGTAGATCAGCGCGGCGATGATGCCGCCGACGACCGGCCCAACGATGTAGAGCCAGCCGTTCGACCAGTTTCCCGAGACGAGCGCAGGGCCGAACCAACGGGCCGGGTTCATCGCGCCACCCGTCATCGGTCCACCCATCAGGATGCCGATGAAGACCACGAAACCGATCGGTAGGCCCGCAACGATCTTGAAGGCGCCGCGTCCATCGACGGCCACGGCAAAGACCGTGAAGACAAGGAAGAACGTCAGGATGCCCTCGAGCAGGAGCCCCTGACCGGCGGTATGACCGGCGGCCAACGATGGCGTACCAAGACCCGTTGCGTCTTTGACCACCGTGTCGTAGAGCACAGTCAGCGCAAGCGCGGCAACCGTCGCGCCAACGAGCTGAACCACGACATACGCAGCCCAGTCGACAGGCTTGATCTTGCGTGTCACGAGCAGAGCGGTTGAGACGACGGGGTTGAAGTGACCACCAGAGATATGGCCGAGCGCAGAGACCATCACCGCAATCACAAAGCCGTGCGCGGCTGCGATCCCGACGAGCGCGCCACCGGTCGGATCCCACTGTGCCATCGTCATGATCGAGCCCGCACCGATGAAAATCAGTGCGAACGTGCCCACGAATTCCGCGAGCAATCGTGCTGGTGCGTTCTCCACCACGTGCCTCCTTGGGGATCGATTCCCGTTTGGGATTACGGCATGACCTTCGCCCGTGTTCGGCATTTCCCTGCCCGCAGCGCGAAGATGCAGAGCGTGCGCACCTTCACACACGATCGCTGGCACTTCCCACTGCCTCCGGCTAACCGCTTTCCGCAGGAGAAGTACCGCCTAGTACGCGAGCGCGTGCAGCGCCTGCCGGGCGTCGAGGTGTGTGAGGGCCCGCCGATCTCTTGGGACGATGCGTTGCTGGTGCACGATGCAGAGTGGATTCGTCGCATCCGCTATGGCCTCTTGACGCGCCACGAGGAGGCCGCTCTCGGCCTGACGCGGTCGCCCGAACTGGCCCAGCGCACACTGCACGCAACCGGGTCGACGGTGGCGGCGACGCGATCAGCACTAACGGATGGCGTGGCTGCGGCGCTCGGTGGTGGCACGCATCACGCACAGCGCGCCGTCGGGCGAGGCTACTGCCTCGTCAACGACGTTGCCGTGTCGCTTCAACTTATTCGTTTGTCCGGATTCATCGGTAAATGCCTAATTCTTGACCTTGATGTACACCAAGGCGACGGCAATGCTGATTGCTTTACCGACGACCCCGACGTGTTTGTCGTGTCAATCCACGGCGAGCAGAATTATCCTTTCGTGCGCGTACCCAGCGACATCGATATCGACGTGCCCGACCGCACAGGTGACGACGGCTATCTTGCACTGCTCGACGGCGTCCTCGACGACCTCAACCACCACGCCCCGTTCGACCTCGCCTTCCTATTGTGCGACGCCGACCCGTGGCAGGGCGACCGTCTCGGTCGTCTCTCGCTGACGATTCCGGGACTCGAAGAGCGCGACCGTCGCGCAATCACCTGGATCCGCGACCGTGGTACTCCGTTGGTTATCACCCTCGCCGGTGGCTACGGTGAGCCGATCGAAACGACGGCCGACATTCAGGCCCGCAGCGTGGCTCTTGCCGCCGAGCGCGGCTGATCCCCTCCACCCTCGCCACCAAACACGACGTAGGAGGACATCACAACCACGCGGATGCGATCTCCTCCCCGTGGTGCGTAACGACTACATCGTCCCTCGCATCTCCACGAAGTCTGGCGCGGCCACGAAGCCGAGCGCACGATTGATCCCACGCATCGCCTCGTTGCCGATCGCGTTTTCCGCCGTCATGCGCTGCGCACCATGGTCGAGTGCCCAAGCGATCGCGGCATGCTTGAGCGCCTTGGCAACGCCACGCCCGCGCCAGCCTCTCCTCGTTCCCGTCATCGTGTGTCCAACTACGACACCGCGCTCCTCGTTCATCAACCGGCAATAGCCCACTACCTGGTCGCCCGCGACTGCCAGCAGGTACGCATCGAGTGGCCCATCGGGCACGTCGACATCTCGCATTCGCCACTCCTCGAACGAGCCGGCCGAGACGGGCTCAGGATCGGGTAGATCGGCAAA
This sequence comes from Thermoleophilia bacterium, assembly GCA_009694475.1. GTDB lineage: Bacteria > Actinomycetota > Thermoleophilia > Gaiellales > F1-60-MAGs149 > F1-60-MAGs149. The sequence continues at coordinate 5,493 of SHUX01000069.1, read as the reverse complement.
GATCTCGACGGCCGCTTCGTATGCACTCTGCCGCAGATCGGGCTCGGCCGCCAACGACGAGAGTCGCACGCCCTCGGGTAGCACAACGGGCGGCGCCACAACGCCCGCCAGAGGGAGCTCGACACAGGCCATGCGGTCGTATTCCACAAAACCACGGTGCTGAAGGAATTCGATTCCCGCTGGACGATTACCGCGACACGGGACCTGGAGGCGCGAACGGCCGATCAGTGGCGCTGTCTCCTCGGCCCAGGTCAAGAGTTGACTCCCGATCCCTTGGCGCCGATATGGCTCACGCACGCCCAACTCGCACCACGCCGTCGGATCATCGATCGGTAGCACCCAGATACGACCAACCGTGACGAAGCCGATTGGCTCGCCGGCCAGCATCGCCACCACCCGACGCTGCGTCGGGTCGAGCGCGAGCGCAGACAGCATCTGGTCGGTCGAACGTGACCACTCGGGCGTCAGCTCCAGCATCAGATCGCTGAAGACATTGAGCAGCGCACGATCTGTGCCGACATCAACGAGCGCGAGGCTCGCCACGCCTACCGCCCCTTGAAGTCCGGCTCGCGCTTCTCCGTGAAGGCGCGCAAACCCTCTTTGGCGTCCTCGGTCGAGAAGAGGATCGAGAAGAGGTCTGCCTCGACCATGTAGTTCGTCGCAAGATCGCCAGCCAAAGCGCGATTCGTCGACTCCTTGGCATAGGCCATAGCGACAGGACTCTTGGCGGCGATGCTGTGCGCCATCTCGAGCGCCTTGGGCATCAGTTCCTCGAGCGGCACGACGTGCTGTGCCAATCCGCGCGCCAGTGCCTCCTCGGCCTTGACGCGACGACCCGTGAAGATCAACTCCTTAGCGAAGCCGATCGATGTCGTGCGTGCCAGCCGCTGCGTCGCACCCCAACCCGGCATGATGCCAAGGTCGACTTCGGGCTGACCGAAGACGGCATTCTCCGAGCAGATGCGGATGTCGCAGGCGAGCGCCATCTCGGAGCCACCGCCGAGCGCGTAACCATTGACGGCGGCGATCGTCGGGGCGCGCATCGTCTCGAGCAGCCGCGCACACTCCTGGCCAAGCTCGGCGTAGTCACGGGCTTCGAGTGGCGTCTTCGTTGCCATCTCGCCGATGTCCGCACCGGCGATGAAGGCCTTGTCGCCCGCGCCCGTTAGGATCAGACAGCCGATCGTGGTGTCGCGTGCGATTGCGGACAACTCCGAACGCAACTCGTCGAGCAGCGCCGACGACAGCGCGTTGAGTGCCTCCGGACGATTGATGGTGAGGATCGCAACACGATCCTCGCGGCGGACTTCGATCGACATCTGCTGTCCTCTTTCGCCTAAGCCGCGGCCTGGGCGGATAGGAATTCGACGATTGCACCGGTCGGCGATCCGGGCGTGAAGACCTCGGCCACACCCAGCCTCTTGAGCTCCTCGGCGTCGTCTGGTGGAATCGTGCCGCCAACAACAACACAGACGTCGTCGATGCCACGCTCGCGCATCAGCTCGAGAATGCGCGGCACGAGCGTCATGTGAGCACCCGACAACACGGAGATACCTAAGGCGTTGGCGTCCTCCTCGAGCACGGTCTCGACGATCTGCTCGGCGGTCTGATGCAGACCCGTGTAGATAACCTCCATGCCAGCATCGCGCAGCGCACGGGCGATCACCTTCGCACCCCGATCGTGCCCGTCGAGGCCGGGCTTGGCGATCACAACTCGCATGTGGCGTTCCATGGACGGAGATTGTAGACGGCACTCAGATAGCGGATGCACCAAGTATCCTTTGGCTATGTCTCGGAAGTCGTTGCGCGCGCGCGTCGCCACTGTTTTGTTGCTCGCCGTCGCACTGCTCGCCGCCTGTGGCGGCTCCGACAACGCTCAATTCGATGAAGAGGGCGCGCCCTTTACCTTCTCGCACCCGACGAATCTCCAAAAGGTCTTCGCCGATACGGGCCGCGAAATCAAGGGGCTCGACCCGGAGTACCGCGTGGCCATCGGCACGGACGAGACGAACGTCGTCGTCGTCGCGACCTACAACCTGACAAAGGACGCCTCGAAGGTCAAGAAGGCAAACCTGTCGATCGCCGTCGAACGCGCTGCCCGCGCCTTAGCACGCGCGCTCAAGGCAACGATCCCGAAGCGCACCGACACAACCCTCGGTGACCTCCCCGCCACCCAATTCGAGTTCGTCACCAAAGATCGCTCACTGACAACCCGCCTGACCTACGCCTTCCAGGGCAAGACGCAGTATTTCCTGCGCTGCCAGTGGAACGAGAGTGGCAAGGATGCAATCCCTGCCGCCTGCGATCAGGTGCGCGAAAGCTTCAAGCCGGCGGAATAACTGCGGGGAGATCGCCGGCGCGCCAGACGGCCTGGCGATAATCCATCCACGCAACGATGGCAGCGTGCGGATACGTCAGCGACGCGATCACCGCGAGACCAACAGCCGCAATCTGCGAGGCACCCGTGGCAGCCAGTACAAGGGCGATCCCGACCACGCCCAGCAGAGGCACAACCGTAAACAGCAACGCCTCGCGGTGAAAGGCAACCAGTGCCGCCATGCTGCGCCGCGTCTCGAGCAAAGCCAACTGGGCTGGCTCACACGCCATCAGTCGAAGAATGTGCCGCGGTGAGTGCCAGACGAGGAAATACATCCCGACGGCAAACACCGCTGGTGTCAGCAAGAAAAAGGCCGTCAGCAGCAGCAGCTCGCCGACATCGATCAAGACGACGCGGCGAGGCTGCGCGCGATTATCACGCAGGCTCAAGCCGACAGCCGCAAGCACGATGAGACCCACCACTATCAGACCAAACAGGCGCTGCCACGGCTCGATCATCAGCGTCCCCTCACGCCCGAACAAGGACAACAAGCCATCGAACGCCTGCAGTGCAGCACCCGCATCGACAAGCAGAGGCAGCGCGATCGGTACGAGCCCTCGAGCCAGCACGAAAGCGACGAGCGAGGCAAGAGAACGTGGCGCAGAACGCCGATTGACGCACTCACAGAACCACAGGTCACCATCGCCCCAATGCACCACCGCGACGACCAGAAACGCACCAAGCGCAAGCAGTGGAGCGACCCACCAGAGGCCCATCAGCACAATACTGATCCCGCCATAGCCGGTGATCAGCAGTGTGACCTCGCGGCGGGTCAGCCGACGCCCCAATAAGCGACCCGGCACGTGATGATCAACCGCGCCATGCGCCATTCCAAGCAGCGGTAACGATAGGAGGAGTGGCAGCCACTCGAGCCGGGCGACAAGAGTGGGCGCAAGCAGACCAAGCAGCGTCGCGACCGCCAAAGCCGCGTACGTTGGCAGGGTCCACGCGCGGCTCGGCAGCATCATTCGCGCACAAGCCCCCGGCCGACACGAACGGCTCCCCGTAGAAACGGTGGCTTGGGCAGAGCAGCGATCAGGCAAAGCAAATCGACTGGTGTGGCGGCATCCATCATGAAGCGCGCAAAACGATCGCCAGACAGGCGACGGCCGAGTGTCAACAGGTTGCGGGAGAATCCCTCCGGATCTGCCTGCAGCACATCCAGAAACACCCGATCGAGATACGCATCGAGTTCACGCCCGACGGCAACCGCCGACGGGTGCCCCGCCGCGACACGAGCCGCTAGTGCCGCCACCTGCATTTGCGTGCGCACAAACGCGTACCCGCTCGACGGGCGAATAGCGCCTGCCGCGGTGCCGACAGGGATCAGCCGTGCAGACTCGTGAGGCGATTTGGTTTTGCTCAGCATCGGAATCGCTGCCGACTCCTCGCGCTCGACCTGCCACTGAATCAGTCCATAGCGATCTCGCAGGTAGCGCTCCAACTCGCCGCGCCGCTCGACCAGAGAAATGTCGTGCACACCGATCGTCGTGTCCTCGACCAGCGCCGACGTGGCGCTAAACGGCAAGACGTACATAAAGTGCAACTCGCCATTGGCCGTGACATCGAAATCCATCAGCGTCACACACGACGCATCGAAGACGGGCTCAGCAGACTCAATAAACCAGCCCAGAAACCGCTGGCACAGCGCGCTAGGAGCGGTCTGGGCAACCACGCTCTGCCAGGTCGGTCCATGCGTCCCCAGCGCATCAAAAGCATAGTTCGCGGAGAGGTCACCAGCAGAGGTCTCGACGACTACCTGATCGCCTCCTCGACGACCCGCCCAATCGTGGTGCCGAGCAGAAGCGTGCAGTTTGGAGCGGCGTGAACGCGCGTCAACGCATCCTCGTAGAAGCGATCCGCCGGCAGGTAGCAATAGGGAGTCACGGTCGACGATTGGAGATACGAAGCCTCCCGTGAGGCGAAACTCCAGTGCTGCCAGCGCCGCGTGACAAGAGACCGATAGGGGTGCGGATAGACGTCCCAGAAACCCCACGTCCGATCATTGCCAAAACTATCGCGCGCGTCAGCGATCACGATCGGCGAGCACACGCCCTGTCGCAGCAGTGCATCTGCCAGAGACAAACCCGCGAGTCCGGCTCCAAGAATCAAGTACGACGGCTGGCGTGGGTTGATGTCGGGCATCAGGCGTCCATCATGACCGGAAGCCGGCAACGACTGAGTCAGGCCGGTCTTAACGCCAGTCCTGATCTGTCCATGCGAGGCCCCCGAACGCGGGCTTTCAAACCCGACTCGCACCCGGCTTCCACATCGTCTCCCCACCATCACCATTGGCGGCACGGGCGAGCACGAACAACAGGTCGGAGAGGCGGTTGAGGTACGTGATCACCTCGGGCGTCACTGGCTCTTGAGCCGCGAGGGCGACGGCGTCGCGCTCGGCGCGGCGGCAGATCGTGCGGGCCACGTGGAGGTACGCGCTGAGGGGCGTGCCACCCGGGACGACGAACGAGGTGAGGGGCGGCAGGGCGCTGTTGGCCTCATCGATGCATTGCTCTAACCAGGCGACCTGATCGGTGCTAACACGCAGGCGCGAGCGGTGCTTCTCGTCGTCCTCCGGCGGCGGCGGGACGCACAGGTCGGCGCCGACATCGAAGAGGTCGTTCTGGATGCGCACGAACCAAGCGTCGGCCGGCGTACCCTCGGAGTGCAGGCGAGCGACACCAAGCGCAGCGTTCAACTCGTCGACCGTGCCGTAGGCCGCGACGCGAGGGTTGTGCTTGGCGACACGATGGCCGTCGCCGAGGCTCGTCTCGCCAAGGTCTCCTCCGCGCGTATAGATGCGGTCGAGGCGGACCACGATGTCGTCGTTGGGAACGTCGCTCATATCGATCAAATCGCTTTCATCATCGCTAAAGCCGAGTCTACGCTGGCAGGACCTCGAGCACCATCGCATCGCCCTGGCCGCCACCCGAGCAGATCGTGGCCACGCCGATGCCGCCGCCCGTGCGACCCAACTGGTGCACGAGCGTACCGACAAGGCGCGCGCCGCTGGCGCCGACCGGATGACCAAGCGCGACCGCGCCACCCTGGACGTTGACGCGGTCCGGATCGATGCCGAGCGTCTTGACGGTATTGAGGGCGATCGAGGCGAAGGC
>SHUX01000068.1 GCA_009694475.1 Thermoleophilia bacterium | reverse complement strand
GACGATGCTCTGCTGGCGAGCGGTATTGCCCAGCCCGTGGTTGATGCCTGCGCCTCCGTACAGGAGACTCGTGGCTACCGCTACTGGCTCGCCGCCGCTTCAATCATGACGGCGGATGCCATGGCCGGCTTGGCTGCGCGGCTCGGTGCCGGCATTGTGATCGACGCCGTCGAACTCCAGGCCGAGGGTGGGGCGCTCGTGACTCGCCGCTCGGGGTTGGGCGACTCGGTACTCGCGCATTGTGGCTTCAGATCTTCTGTCGGCGTGGTTGTCACGCGTGCGAATGCCTTCGCAGCGACCGATGGCAGTGGTGGCACGGCTCCCGTAGAACGTTTTACACCAACGTTTCGCGCCTGGTCGCAGGCCGTTACGCTGGTGGGTCACGAGGACGCCGTCGAGACCGGTCCGGACATCAGTGCCGCCGACGTCTTGGTGGCCGGTGGTCGTGGTTTGGGTGAAGCCTCTGGCTTTGGTCAGATCGAGGAGCTCGCGGCTGCCTTCGGCGGTGCGGTTGCGGCCACTCGCGCCGTCGTCGATGCCGGTTGGTATCCCTACAGTGCGCAGGTCGGCCAGACGGGCAAGACCGTGACGCCGAAGCTCTACGTCGCCTGCGGCATTTCGGGCGCCATCCAGCACAAGGTGGGCATGCAGGGCTCGGGCACGATCGTGGCGATCAACAAAGACAAGAACGCACCGATTTTCGACTACGCCGACTTCGGCATCGTCGGAGATCTGCACGCCGTGGTTCCACAGTTGACCGCGCTGGTCAAGGCGCGCGGGTAGCTCCACTCCGCGCGTGATCGCGCTTCTCGTTAGCGAGCAGGCGAGGCGACCGTGGCAGAGCGCGGCAATAGCAGCGAGATCGCCCCGGCGCCTAGCACCATCAGTGCTGAGGCCCAGAGGCACGCCTCGAGGCCCTGCCACTGGTAGAGCAGGCCGGACAGGATCGTGCCGGCGAGGCGACCACCCGCATTGGCCATGTAATAGAAACCGACATTCATCGCAACCTTGTTGCCGTCGGCGTAGTGCAGGATCAGGAACGAGTGGACGGCTGAGTTAAGAGCGAAGACGAAGCCGAACACGATCAGTCCGACGATGAGGACCGTCGTTGCGTCGCTGTTGGTCGCCAAGGCAAGCGCGGTACCAGCTGGCAGCAGAGCGAGTCCAAAAGCGAGCCAGGCGGCCGTAAAACCCGTCGGCTGGCTGCCCGTCCGTCGTAACAATTGCGGTGCGAAGGCCTGCACGATTCCGTAGCCGATCACCCAGATCGCCATAAAACCACCGACCTCCCAGAAGCTCCAACCGAGCACGCTGCGCAGATAGACCGGCAGGCCAACCACAAACCAGACGTCGCGCGACGCGAACAAGAAGATGCGTGCTGCGGCGAGCAGATTGACGGCACGATTGTTCGAGAACATGTGGCGAAAGCGCGCCTTGATGTCGGGACGGCCAAGTTGTCCGTGGACTGCAACCAAGACCAGCACGAGGGCTGCGCCCACGAGTACGGCGAGGATGCCGAGCGCTGGCTGGAACCCAACGAGCGTCAAGAGCAGTCCACCAAGGAAGAAGCCGACGCCCTTCAATGCATTCTTCGAGCCCGTCAGGATGGCTACCCAGCGAAACAGTGCGTCGGGGGACCCCTCGGGCACAACCAGCTTGACAGCGCTCTTCGAACTCATCTTGGTCAGATCCTTGGCAATGCCACTGACGGCCTGTGACGCCATCACGTACGGCACGACCAGCCATGGTGAGGGTGCGAGAGCGAGCATCAGGAGCGCACCGATCTGCAGCGAGAGCCCAGCCAGAAGCGTCGATTTGAGGCCAAAGCGCGCAGCGATCCAACCGCCAAAGAGGTTGGTCAGGATACCGAAAGCCTCGTAAAAGAGAAACAGCGAGGCGACCTCTAGCGGGCTATAGCCGAGCTGGTAGAAGTAGAACAGGACGAGGACGCGAATCGCGCCGTCGGTGATCGTGTCTGCCCAATACGCGGCAGTGACAAGCACGTAGTTGCGCAGGTCTCCTGATCGAGCGGTCACGGTCATGCCCTCGATGCTACTCGGGCAGCCGTTTGCCGACGAGTCGCGCGAGTTCGGCGTAGCGATTCGCGTAGCCCCACTCATTGTCGTACCAGGCAAGGATCTTGACCTGTGTGTCATCGACCACCATCGTCGAGAGTGCGTCGACGATCGCCGAGCGCGGGTCCGTGCGGTAGTCGATACTGACGAGCGGTCGTGGCTCATAACCGAGGATGCCGGCGAGCCGTCCATGTGTCGCGGCCTCGAGCAGGCCGTTGATCTCGTCCACACTCGTGGCGCGCGCAACCTCGAAGACGCAGTCGGTCAAGGAGGCATTGAGGAGCGGCACGCGGACCGCGAGGCCGTTGAGTTTGCCCTCCAGCTCGGGGAAGATCAGCCCGATCGCGCGGGCCGATCCCGTCGTGGTCGGAATCAAGGACAGGCTGGCGGACCGCGCCCGTCGCAGGTCTTTGTGATGCAGGTCGACGATGGTCTGCGTGTTCGTGATGTCGTGCAGCGTTGTGATCAGGCCGTGGCGAATGCCGAGCGCCTCGTGAATCGTCTGGACGATTGGGGGTAGACAGTTCGTCGTGCACGAGGCAGCCGTCGCGATGTCGTGCACGGCAGGATCGTATTGGTCGTCGTTGATGCCTACGACGACGTTGATGGCGGCAGGGTCATGGACGGGTGCGGCCACGACGACCTTGCGAGCGCCGCGATCGAAGTGCGGCTGTAGCGCAGTCAGCGTCTTGAAGCGCCCGCTCGCCTCGAGCACGACGTCGACACCAAAGCGCTCCCAGTCGATCTCGCCGGGGCTCGCGTGCGACGAGATGCTGAGCACCTGAGGGGCGATCGTGATGGTGTCGACCGTTGCCGAGATCTCGCGTTGCCAGCGGCCATGGACCGAGTCGAATTCGAGCAGGTGCGCACACGACGCCGCATCACCATGGGCCTCGTTGATGTGCACGAATTCGAGTTCGGGCCACGCCCAGGCGGCGCGCAAGGTGAGTCGTCCGATGCGACCGAAGCCGTTGATACCGATCCGAATGGGGTGAGTCATGGACGACACGATAAGAACGCACGTTGGCGTTGAGGGGAAGCGTCTCGTAAGGTGATGGTGAAGATCTGGTGGAGAGGGATGCCTGGTGCGTGCTGCGTCAGAGTTAAGTCTTCGTACCGAGCGCCTCTTCGAGTCGGATCAGCTTGAGCGCGATCTCGATCATCAGCCAGTCGTCCTGCTTGATGTTGATACCGGTCAGCTCTTCGATCCGGCGCAACCGCTGACGCAAGGTATTTGGGTGCACGTAGAGCGCCTTTGCGGTAGCGGAAATGTTGCCGCGATGGCGGAGAAACTCTTCGAGCGTGCGTGTCAGTTGCGCCTGGCGCTGCTGGTCGTACTCGCCCAGCTTCCTGAGGGCATCACGCTGACGGTCGCGGACATCGCCGTCGAGCGGCACGCGCAGTAGATACTTGTACGGACCGAGGCCGTCGTAGGGCACGATCGCGGGGGCATCGACGATCACCGGCGCGGCGAGCGCGGCCTGACGCGCCTCTTGTAGACCGATCGCGAGCGCTGCGGCACCGAGGCAGGGGCTCGACACGCCGACGACGAGCGGCAGACGATTTGGCCCCTCACCCAGCGCCTTCTCGAGCCGCTTGAGTGTTTCGCACTCGTCTGTGCCGAGTGCGGGTACGAGTGCGACTGCCTCCTCGTCGCGCTGGTCGATCAGTACGCCGGGCAGGGAGCGCATCATGCCGTTACGAAAGCGCTCTAGGGCATCCACGCGACCCTCATCGTTGGCGTCACGCCAACCGATGGCGACGATCGCGAGCTTCGGTTGGTTGAAGTCGCAGCCGAGACGACGAGCACGACTGGAGAGGCCGTCGGCAAAGCGCCCAGCGGCGACGTCGGCGAAGAAATCCTTGATTAGATTGCGTTCTTCGAGCCCCTCGATCAGGCGAATCTTCTTGATTCCGACGGCCACCTGAGAGGCGATCGAACCTGCCAGATCGCGTTCGGCATCACTGAACGGACGATCATCGATGGCGTGCGCGACGAGCGCGCCAAGCAGCTCGCCATCGGCCAACATCGGCATCAGGAGTGAGCCGGGCTCGGGCGACCCGCCCCACAGCGCGGCGCCCAGTGTTGCCTGTACGGAGCCGGCGGTACCGATACGGCGTGCCTCGGCCAGCTCGCTAACGGTGACAGCGGAGGGGGCATCGCCAACCTCGGGCGCCGAGGCGTGTCGTTGGAGTCGGTCGCCACGGTCGAGTAGGTAGATGTGTGCCGCATCGGCATTGAGTAGCGGCAGTGCCTGATTGGCGGCGGTGGGCAAGAGATCATCCAGTGTGGTGGCGGAGGAGACCGCAGCCGATAGGACCGAAAGGCCTTCGAGCTCGCGCACCCGGCGCCGAGCCGCCTCATAGAGGCGGGCGTTGACAATCGCCGAGGCGACCAGTGATGCCGAGTGGATTACGAAGGCAGCGTCCTCCTCGGTAAACACGCGTGGCGCCTCGGCGTGTAGGGCAATCACGCCAATCATCTCGTCGTCAGGGGCGATCAGCGGCACCGACACGATCGACTGGTACTTCTCTTCCTCGAACTCGGGGAAATACTTGACGCGTGGATCTTGGAGCGCATTCTCGGCGATAAAGACGGGCTCGCGGTGTTTGGCGACCCAGCCGGCCAAGCCCTCGCCGCGTAGCATCGAGACCGTCCCGATCTGATCGCGGTAGCGCTCGTCCGACACAGACCGCAACACCAACGCGTCGTCAGGACCCTCGACGATGAAGATCAGAGTGGCGTGCGCACGCGTCTGCTCCGTGACGAGTACGACGATGGCGCTCAAGACCTGTTCGAGATCCACGCTCGACGAGACGGTACGAATGATCTCGTAGAGCACGCGGCGCTCATCGGCAGCCGCGGCGTGTGCCACAGGTAAGGGTGGGGTCTTGGTGTCCAGACTGAACACACTATCAGCCAGCAACTGTTTAGATCAAGGCGGTCGCTTTTTCTCTCGCGGGGTGAGGTAGCGCGCGTACCTGATGATCTAACCGAAAATGGGCATCGCACAGACAGGACTATGTGCAAATCGGCCAATTCGGAGGTTCGGCAGTGCGTACCGCAGACATTGCCTCTAGGGCTATTCTGCCCCTACGTTTTGACTCATATCCGGGGACGCCCGGAGGGGAGCAGTGGGAGAGGGGTACGAAACATGACGGATTTAGAGAATTACCTTGAGACACCAGGTCGTAGCGACCAAGTCAAAGAGGTGCGGAAGATGATCGATGCCCAGGGCATCGAGTACATCTACTACCAATTCGCATCGGTGACCGGTCGGATCATGGGCAAGGGTGCGCCGGCGAAGCACTGGGAGAGCATGGCCCGCAAGGGATTCCAGCTCGTCTACGGCGCCACGGCCAACCTGTTCGTCGATCGTCACGGTGAGTACATTGGTTACGGCCCTGAGTCGCGCGAACTGATCGGAATGCCCGACCCGGAGACGTTCGCGCAGTTACCGTGGGACCCGAAGGTGGCGCGCGTCTTCTGCACGCTGTTCCGCGGTCGCGAGGAAGACGTCGACCCCGGCGCGTTCCTGACCTCGGATTGTCGTGGGCTGCTCAAGCGCACACAGGCTGCGTTCGAGGCCGAGACCGGCATGCATCTGCGCGCCGGTACCGAGCCCGAGATGATGTGGCTGAAGAACAATCCGGACGGAACACCGTCGGTGGTGGGGCTCTCGAAGCCGTACTGCTACCACATCGATCAGTTCTCTGAGTTTCAGCCGCTGATCCACAAGGTCATTGAGTACGCCGAGAAGCTCGGCCTCGACATGATCCAAGGCGACCATGAGGACGCACCGGGACAGCTCGAGTTGAACTTTAACTTCGACCGCGCGGAGGTAACGGCGGACAACCTCACGACGTACCGGCAGATCTGCAAGCAGGTCGGCCGCGAAATGGACGCCTTTCCGTGCTTCATGCCGAAACCGTTCATGGGCGTCTCCGCCAACGGTTGTCACCACAACATCTCGATTTGGAAGGGCGACGAGAACATGTTCGACCCGCCTGACCCGTCGAATCCGATGATGCCTGGTGATATTGGCCTCTGGGCAATCGGTGGCATCCTCAAGCACCTCGGCGCACTGACGGCAATCTCGTCGCCGACCGTCAACTCGTATCGCCGGCTCTGGGATACGGGCTTCTGGGCACCCGTCTTTGCGGACTGGGGCTTCCAGAACCGCACGACAGCGTTACGTGTCTCGGCACCGGGTCGCTTCGAGTACCGCTCGGTCGACTCGGCCGTCAACCCATACCTCTCGTTGACGTGTCTGATCGCAGCAATGCGTGACGGCATTGACAACCAGATCGATCCGGGTCAGCCGGAAGAGCGCAACATCTACGACGCACTGAACGCGGGCAAGCAAGTCAAGAAGATTCCGATGACGCTCGGCGAGGCGCTTGACGCCCTCGATAGCGACAACGTCATCAAGGGCGCACTGCCCGGCGACATGTATCGCGTGTTTAGTCATTACAAGCGGGACGAGTGGGAGCGCTACTGCGCCACCGTGACCGAGTGGGACGTTCAGGAGTACCTCGACATCCTCCCGTAAGGGAGGCTGTCGAGCACAACCACCAGCAAACGAGGGCAGAGATCACCGTGTGCGGAATCGCAGGAATCATCTACAAGGATGGCGAGCACAACATCGGCCAGGACATGACCCGCATGTTGCAGTCCATGAAGCATCGCGGCCCGGATTCGACCGGGTACGCGCTTTACGCCACGCCGACTGAGCACGTCGTCATGCGCTACACCGTCGCCAACACGACGACACCGCGCGACTACGAGTTTCAGAGCCGGCTAAAGCGCAATCGCGCCGAGGTCGAGAGGCGTCTCGCCCGGCTCGATGCCACGATCATCAGCAACGAGCAGGAGACGGATTACGCCTTTCGTGTCACGCTCGACTACGCGGGTGACCTCAAGCAGATCGCCGATCAGATTGAGGACGTTCCGGACTGCGAAGTGCTCTCGCTGGGTCACTCCCTCGAGATCATCAAGGACCTCGGCGACGCCGAGACCGTCTGCGAGCAGTACCACCTGGACACGTTCAGCGGCACGCACGCCATCGGCCACGTCCGCATGGCAACCGAGTCCGACGTCGACATCTCGGGCGCCCACCCGTACTGGGCCTACCCGTTCTCCGACATCGCCGTGGTGCATAACGGACAGTTGACGAACTACTTCCAGTGGCGCCGCCGCCTCGAGCGCTCCGGCCATCGTTTTAACTCGGAGTGCGACTCGGAGATCATCGCCGTGTTCCTCGCCGAGAAGATGAGCGAAGGTCTGAGCCTCGAAGAAGCCATGCGCCTCAGTCTCAACGAGCTCGACGGTGTCTTCACGTATCTCTGCGTGACGGCCGACGCACTCGGCATGGCGAAAGACGAGATGGCGGCGAAGCCGCTGGTCCTGTTTGAAAGCGAGAATATGATTGTGATGGCCTCGGAAGAGATGGCAATTCGCGCCATTATCGACCACGAAATCGACACGTACGACCCGTATGAGGGTGAGGTAATGGTATGGACGCGATAACCGGAGAAAACCAGATCGTCTATGACGCACGCGGACTCGTTGAGCCCGACTGCGCTGTGCCGAAGGTCTCGAAGATCGACGGCGAGAAGGCGACGTTTGACGCGCTTGATCTGACCACGCGCCAGATCAACCTCGAGCTGCGCTGGCTGATCAACGAAGAGGGCATCACGGATGTCACTGTCCAGAACCCGGGTGCCAAGCACTCGCTGGGTGTTGGCCTCCTGACCCGCTGCAAGATCACGTTCGAAGGCAGCCTCGGCTACTTCGCCTGCGGCATCATTGACGGTCCCGAAGTGCACATCAAGGGTCGCGTCGGCTGGTCTGCCTGCGAGAACATGATGAGCGGCACCGTGGTCGTTGAGGGCAACGCTGGCTCCCTCACGGGTGCGGCAATGCGCGGTGGCGACCTGATCGTCAAGGGTCGTCTCGGTGCGCGCTCCGGCATCGACCAGAAGGGCGGCCTGATTCTCACGATGGGTTCCGTCGGAGCCAACACGGGATTCATGATGCAGCGCGGTCGACAGGTCATCGTCGGCGACGCCGGTCATGGTCTGGGCGACTCGATGTACGACGGCATCATCTACGTCGGCGGCACGGTGCGGTCCCTCGGGATCGACTGCGTCCCCGGTGAGTGGACGGATGCCGACACGGAGTTCATTGATCGCAAGTTCCGGATCTATGACCTTGGAACGCCCCCCACGTTCCAGAAGTTCGTCTGTGGCAAAAAGCTCTACAACTACGACAACCTGGAAGCGAGCGAGCGCAAGCTCGTCCTCTAGGGAGATTGGGGAATCTGATGAGCGATAACGCAAAAGAAATCGAGCGCAAGCGCGCGATCCTCGGCCGGAGTCCGATCTTCACCCCTGAGGTGATGAACGACATCCACATGAAGGCCGAGCTCGGTCGCTACCGCATGCGTGGCTTCTCGATGTTCAAGCCGATTCCGCATTGGGATCAGCTGATGTTTATGCCGGGCACCCTGACACGCTTCGTGATCGAGGGCTACCGCGAGAAGTGCGTCACCAAGACAGTGCTCGGTGCGCGCTTCGCAAAGAAGCCGATGGAGCTCGACATTCCGATCTACATCACGGGTATGAGCTTCGGTGCTCTGTCCCTCGAGGCAAAGATGGCTTTGGCCAAGGGTGCTTCGATGGCAGGCACGGCGACCTGTTCGGGCGAGGGTGGCATGATTCCGCCGGAGCGCGACCTGTCGACGAAATGGTACTACCAGTGCATTCAGAGCCGTTACGGCTTCAACCCGCATCACCTGATGTGCGCAGACGCGGTCGAGTTCTTCATCGGCCAGGGCTGCAAGGTTGGACTGGGCGGCCATCTGATGGGCCAGAAGGTGACGGAGCAGGTCGCAGAGATGCGCTCCCTGCCAGCCGGCATCGACCAGCGCTCGCCTGCTCGCCATCCTGACTGGATGGGCCCGGACGATCTGTCCCTCAAGATCCAAGAGGTTCGTGAGGCGACCGATTACCAGATCCCAATCCAGCTCAAGCTCGGCGCCAGCCGTGTCTATGACGACGTGCGCATGGCCGCCAAGTGTGGCCCTGACATCATCTATCTCGACGGTGCGGAGGGCGGCACGGGTGCCGGTCCTCACATCGCCACCGAAGAGACGGGTATCCCGCTGATGGCGGCGATCCCCGAGGCACGTCGTGCCCTCGAGGATGTCGGCCTGGCCGACGAGATCGACCTCGTGGTTGCTGGTGGTATTCGTAACGGTGCCGACGTCGCCAAGTGCATCGCACTCGGCGCCAAGGCCGTCGCGATTGGCCATTCGTCGCTGATGGCGTTGAACTGCAACAAGGAACTGCCGGGCATCACTGACTACGAAGGTACGGTCGGTGTTCCTGCGGGTTCGTGTTACCACTGCCACACGGGCCGCTGCCCGGTCGGCATTGCCACGCAGGATCTGGAGTTGCGCAAGCGTCTCGTCGTCGACGAGGCCGCCGAGCGCGTCTACAACTTCCTGCACACGATGACGCTCGAGGTCCAGATGCTGGCCCGCGCGTGCGGCAAGACCAACATTCATTCGCTGGAGCCTGAGGACCTTGCGGCCCTCACGGTCGAGGCGTCTGCAATGGCGAAGGTGCCGTTGGCCGGAACCCAGTACATCCCGGGTGTCACCGAAGAGAAGACCCTCAACGAGATCAAGACGCTGCTTGAGCGTCATCTCGTCAACCCTGTCGATTATCTGCCGCAGAGCGCGCCGATGTCGACGCAGCAGGGCGACTAGGAGTCAGCATGTCTGAAGATCATCACGTCGCAACAGAGCGTCACAATCCCGAGCTGACCATTGGCATCTCGGCGGAGTACCTAGCCGGTAAGCGCTTCGATTATCAGGAGGACATCGCTGCGAGTG
>SHUX01000067.1 GCA_009694475.1 Thermoleophilia bacterium | reverse complement strand
ATCTCGCGTCCTTCATGCTGGGCAAGAGGCGGTCGTACAGCCGCTCGACGCGTCCAGTCGACGGTCCGTCGTGCGGTAATCGTCCGGATCCAGGCTCCGACCGGCGCCACCTTGGGGTCGTAGCGTCCAGCGCTGCGCCAAGCATCGAGAAAGATCTCCTGCGTCAACTCGTCGGCGCGATCCATGTCACCCGTGCGGCGACGCGCGAAGGCGCGAACAACCGGGAGGTAGCGCTTGTACAGCTCGGCGTAGGCATCCATATCGCCCCCGGCAGTACGAGCTACGAGGCTTTCGTCGGAGTCAGTGGAGCGGGTCACAGACATCAGGAGAACCTTTCTACACTTCGATAATCAATTTATACAACATTTAGCATCGAATATCGGACGACAGAAACTCCATAGTGTTGTTTTGCGACGCAGCACTGGCGACACCCCAACGGCCAGACGCGCGTAGAATCCTCAGTAGAGCGCCATCAGGCGCGCCTGCGGGTATAGCTCAACGGTAGAGCACTGGCCTTCCAAGCCTGTGATACGAGTTCGATCCTCGTTACCCGCTCTCAGCGACCTCTACGTCAACAACGTGCGGCTGGAGCCAGTAAGGTTCTCCGGAATGGACCGACCAATCCGCGCAGCAGTGGTTGGCACGGGCTTTATCGGCGCCGTGCACATCGATGCCCTACGACGCCTCGGCATTGAGATCGCCGGCGTACTCGGCTCCTCACCCGAACGCGGCCGCCTCTGCTCCACCGATCTCGGTATCCCCCACGCCTATGCCTCGCTCGCTGAACTGCTGGCCGATGACCGTGTCGACGTCGTACACATCACGAGTCCGAATAGCGAGCACGCCGCCCAGGCCCATGCCGTGATCGCTGCCGGTAAACACATCGTCTGCGAGAAGCCGCTCGCCACGTCGTCAGAGGACGCACGCTCACTCCTCGCTGCAGCCGAGGCTGCCGGCCTCGTCCATTGCGTCAACTTCAATCAGCGCTTCTACCCGCAGGCGCAGGAGATGGCCTCGCGCGTGCGTGACGGGTCTGTTGGCGCTATCCGGCTGCTGTCGGGGTCGTATCTGCAAGATTGGCTGCTCGCGGACACCGATTGGAATTGGCGCCTCGACGCCGCGATTGGCGGTCCCCTACGTGCCGTTGGTGATATCGGCTCGCACTGGCTGGATCTCGCAAGTTTCGTCTCCGATCTCCGCGTCGAGAGCGTGCTCGCCGAGCTGATCACCGTCCATCCCATCCGCCATGCTCCAGTCGGTCCAGTCGCAACCTTCGCCTCAGCGAGTGGCGACACCGTGCCACATCAGATCTCCACCGAGGACATCGCCCTTCTGCTCGTGCGCTACGCGGGTGGCGCCCGGGGCTCCCTCACGCTGTCGCAGGTGAGTCCTGGCCGCAAGAATCGCCTGTGGCTCGAGGTCGATGGTTCGCAGGACGCACTCGCCTGGTGCAACGAAACACCAGATGAGCTCTGGATTGGTCACCGCGGGCGCGCCTCCGAACTAAGCCAGCGCGACCCGAGCCTACTCTCGCCGCTCGCCCAGCAATCGACCTGGCACCCGGGCGGGCACGCCGAGGGATTCCCCGACAGCTTTCGTGCGCTGTACCACGCCGTCTATGCCGACGTGGCCACCGGACACCCATCCCCTGGCCCCACCTATCCCACCTTTGCCGATGGGTTGACGCAGGCGTTGATCGGTGATGCCGTGCTTGCCAGCGCAACCTCCGGCACCTGGGCACCCGTCAACGCCAGCTAGTTAGGAGCACCCATGCACCTCGGACTCTTCACCGCAGCCTTCCCCGATGCAACACTCACCGAGGTCGCCGACTTTGCAGCCGCCAGCGGCTTTCAGGCGTTGGAGTTGGCCGCCTGGCCACAGGCCAACGCGGCCGAACGGCGCTACTCAGGCGTCTGCCACGTGCCGACCGAGACGCTCGATCCCGAGGGCGCGGCAGCAATTCGCGCCCTGCTCGACGAGCGAGGACTGTCGATCTCCTCGCTCGGCTTCTACCCCAACGTCTTCGACCCCGACCCGGCCACAGCACAGGCTGCGCGCGAGCACCTCCCCCGCGTGTTTCGGGCCGCCAACCTCCTCGGCGTCGACGTCGTCGGCACCTTCGTGGGACGCAACCCAGCCCAATCTGTTCCGAATGCTTTCGAAGATGTCAAAGCCGTCTGGCCCGCACTAATCGCGTCTGCCCGCGAACACAACGTCGCCGTCGCCTTTGAAAACTGTCCGATGATCTTTTCGCAGGACGAATGGCCCGGCGGCAAGAACCTCGCGTACTCCCCCGCTATCTGGCGTGAGTTGTTTCGATTGCTGCCCGGTGACGACGTTGGTCTCAACCTCGATCCTTCGCATCTCGTATGGCAGATGATCGACATCGACCGCGTCGTCCGCGAGTTCGCGCCCAAGATCCTGCATGTGCACGCCAAGGATCTCGAGATCGACCGCGACGGACTTTACGACGAGGGCGTGATGAGTCTCGGGATGGGCTGGCAGGTACCACGCCTCCCCGGCCTTGGTGAGGTGCGCTGGGATCGCTTTATCGCCGCACTCTTTCGCCACGGATACGACGGCGTCGTCTCGGTCGAGCATGAGGACCGATCCTTCGAGGGTTCCCGCGAACTCGTCGAGCGAGGCTTTCTAATCGCGCGCGACGCGCTCAAGCCCTACCTCCACTAACGCGTCACGATCGTAAGTTGCCAGGGCGCGTGCTCACGGTCTGGCTCCGTCAACTCGCAATCAAACGCCCCTGCAACCAGCCGCGCTAACTCGGGGACCGATTGAGGTTGCTCACTGAGGGTAGCCACAAAGCGAGCAACCTGACCACGCGTATGCTTCGCATTGTGCGAGACGACCGTCCGAACTCCCACTCGCTCGCGCACGACGGCAACGTGCGCTGTCTGCTGAGCCTGTTTGCCTGCGGGACGCCAGGCCGCCACGTAGGTTGCAGAGCGGCAGTCAAGGATTACCCCCTGCCCCGCCGCCTCGGAAAGGACAGGCTCGAGCAGTGGTCGCCAGCGCTTGGCGTCGATCTCACGCCTGTAGGCGGCAATCCGGTCGCCTGGTCGGACGGCACCGTACTGAGCCGAGATAATCACGAAACGGCGCTGTGCGACGGCCGGCAAGGACGGCAAATCGAGCGCCGCGTAGAGCACGCCTGTGTAAAGCAAACGTGCCGGTAGCGTTGGCGCCGCCAATTGCTCGGCCGAAAGCAACCGCCTGCGTTCGTCGCTCAACGTCGAAAACGAGAGACGCGCAAGGTCGAGTGACTGGGTACGCTCTGGCGTCGCCTTGCCCTCGCTTGGTGGCAGCAGAATCAGCATGTCTAGATCGTTGCAGGCGCTCTCCCTAGCCAAATGTCGAGCGCAGGAAGGCGTAGCCCTCGCTGGCGAGCGATTCGGGCGATGGTGCAAAGTCGCGCCAGGCCGAGACCGCACGGGCGATCGTCTCGATCCGCGGGTTGAAGGTCTCAATCACGATCGGCCCTGTGTAGTCGATATCGCGGAGCGCCTGGGCGACCTCGCCCCACGGGACGTGACCCGAGCCGGGGGTACCACGATCGTTCTCACAGGCATGAAAATGGACAACGTGACGCCCGGCCATCCGAATCGCGTCACCAATCGACTTCTCCTCGATGTTCATGTGAAAGCTATCCAGCAGCAAGCCGAGCCCAGGGCTATCGATGTGATCGATCACCTCCAGCGCCTGCTCCACGAGGTTGATGAAACTCGTCTCGAAGCGATTGAGTGGCTCGAGGCCGAGCACAACGCCCTGGTTCGCCGCGTGCTCGGCAATCGGTGCGAGCCGCTCGACGAGCGTGGCAATATCGCGCTTGCGCTCGTCGGCCGATTGCAGCCAGCAGCGACCAACGGCAGAGTAGATTGGTCCACTCATCGTCGGCGAGCCGAGCGCAGCCGCGGCGTCGACCGCACCGATCAGAAAGGCGCGGCCGTTCTCGCTGATCGCTGGATTGTCGGACAGCAGATCGCGGTCGTCGGTAATCGCACCAACCGTCGTCGCGCCGAGCCCCAGTTCCTCCAACACCTCACGTGCGTACTCGGGCCGAAAGCCAGCGAGCGTCTCGAACGGCAACTCTGCCCGGTCGTAGCCGACCTCGCGAATCCGGCGCAGAACATCCGGCAGAGCATCGTCGGTCAGTGGAGACACCCAATTCCACGTAGTCAGTCCTAGGTCGGCAGGCATCACAAAAACTCCTCAACTCGGTCATAAATGGTCATACCATTTCGCAGGCAGCCTACAGACTTGGTGCCGTGTTTGCCAGCACAGCGCTGCAAGCAGCATGCGAAACTGCAGAGCATGACCGGCTTTGTCGATGTCCACTCGCACGTTGTCTTCGGCGTGGATGATGGCGCGCAGTCGCTGGATCACGCGCTCGCGCTAGTGACCGAGGCCCGCGATAGCGGCACACGCCTGCTCTTTGCCACCCCACATGTCGCTCCGCCCTATCACAACTTGAATGCATCGCACGAACGGATCGCACGCATTCGGCGTAACTGTGCGACGATCATCGAGCAGGCACCTAACGGGATCGAGGTGCGACTCGGTTTCGAAGTTACCGCGCGCCCACACCGACTGCGCAGCGACGACGATGTGCATCGCTTTCGCTTGGCGGGCACCGAGCTCGTGTTGATCGATGGTCCCCAGGCTGTGCCCTGGATTGGCGACTCAACCATGGAGCGCTATGTTCGCCGCATTCGCAGCGAGGGCCTAACGCCGATCCTTGCGCATCCCGAGCGTCGTGTCTGCTGGCGTGGCGATCATGACTATGGGTTTGCCGAACGCATGAAGGCTGCGGGCGCTCTGCTTCAGATCGATGCCTCTGGACTGACGGGCGCAGATGGTCCGGGCTGTGACGTCGAGGCTCGTCGCCTGCTGGCGGAGGGACTGATCGACTTGATTGGCTCGGATGGACATGGCACAAAGTCACCCGTCCGGCTCGATGTGGCGCGCACGATGGCTGCCGAAGTTGTCGGTGAGGCCGCCGCCACGCGAATGGTCGATGGTTCCGTGCTTGGCCTCTAAGGCGAGCAACCGCTAGAGTCCCAATCGTTCCACGGCGCGGTGCAGCGCGCCCAATCCTTGCACCGCTCCTCTGGAGAGCTCGACGATGGACCTGCCCGACGAGCGTACCGATCGGCCAATCACCGTGCCGATTCCCCTCGCCGAACGTCACCTCACAGGCATCGATGTCGGCGTGTTGTGGTCGACGATGGGAATCAGTCTGCTTGGCGTCGTCGCTGGGGCAGGGTTGATTGCATATGGCGCTGGCCTGTCGCGTACGCTGATCGCGATCGTGGTTGGTGGGCTGATCGGCGGCGCCATGCTCGCAGCCGCTGCTGCGCTCGGCGCGAGTTCTGGCCAGACAGGAATGGTCGTCCTACGCCGAGCACTCGGGACCCGCGGGTCGTATATCCCAACCGTGCTCAACATCGCACAGGGTTTCGGCTGGAGCACGTTTGAGATCCTCGTCATCGCTGAGGCCGCGCGGCTTGTCGTGGACGTTGACGCGCGCTGGCCCTTTGCGATCGCCGCCGGCGCGCTTGGCACGCTGCTGGCCGTGCTCGGGCCGGAACTCGTCGTGCGCAAACTATTGCGACGCCTGATGGCCCCCCTCGTCGTCGCCTCGATCCTCTATCTCCTGATTCGCCTGGCCATCGACGGCACCTCATCAGAATTGGCAACTACCGCAGCCGGCGGTATTGGTCTGATGGTCGCGATCGATTTGGTGGTCGCGAGTTTCGCGTCGTGGCTTCCACTCGTGCCCGACTACGCACGTTTTTCGAAGAGCGTGCGCGGAGCGGCTGTCGGTACGTCACTCGGATATTTCGTCGCTAATACCGTCACCTTTGCTGTCGGCGCCTTGGCCGCCGTGCACGCCGGCGTGATCGACTCTGCCCAGGGCGGCGTAGCGGTCATGCTCGCCTTGCCCCTTGGTGTAATGGTCGCGTCCATCCTGGTTGTGGACGAGTCAGAGAAGGCCTTCGCGAATATCTATTCGACCGCCGTCTCTGTGCGAAATCTCGCGCCCCGTGTCCCCCAGACCCCGATCGCGATTGCCATCGGCATCATCGTCACGATCGGTGCTCTGACAATCTCGCTCGACCGCTTCTTCGATTTCCTCTACCTGCTTGGCGCCGTCTTCGTCCCCCTCTTTGGTGCCGTCTTCGCGGATCGCTTGCGTCCCGTGGCGCCGATTGCGACCATCACAGCGTGGCTCGTTGGCTTCGTCGTCTACGAGTGGCTCAGCCCCACCCACCTACTCGGCCTCGCAGACCACATCACGCCACCATTCGACAGTGCACTCGGCGCCACGCTCCCTGCCTTTATCGTGGCCGGCCTGATTCGGCTGGCCTGGCCTACTCGCGGTTAGCGCGTGCCCCAGAGGCGATCGCCGGCATCGCCGAGGCCGGGCACGATGAAGCCCTTCTCGTTGAGACACTCGTCGAGTGCCGCGATATGAATGTCAACGTCGGGATGGTCGGCATGCATGCGCTCGACACCCTCGGGAGCAGCAATTATCGACAGTAGCTTGACGGTGTGCGCTCCACGCTCCTTGCAGACCTGGGCGGCATACGACGCCGAACCACCGGTCGCGAGCATCGGGTCGATGATCAGCATCAGGCGATCGCCGAGATCCTTCGGCAACTTCTCGTAGTACGAGACCGGCTGCAGCGTGTCCTCATCGCGGTACATGCCGAGAAAGCCAACGCGCGCCACGGGGATCATTGCAAGCACGCCGTCAAGCATGCCAACACCCGCGCGCAAAATCGGCACGACACCGACCTTCTTGCCCGTGACCTTACGTCCAATGGTGTCCTTGATCGGAGTCGTCACGGTCACATCCTCGAGCTCGAGGTCGCGCGTCGCCTCGTAGGCCAAAACGCCGGCGAGTTCGGACGACAGGGCGCGGAAGTCGCGCGTCGAGGTGGTCACATCGCGGAGCAATGCGACCTTGTGCTGGACGAGTGGGTGGTCGCAAATCTGGAGAACCGGTTGGTGCATAACGCCATGCTACCCGCTTAAGAGCGGGACTAGAAGCGCCGATCGGGTCGCATCGGCGCAACCCAAGCCGGAGCGACACCATCAAGGATCATGTCGGCAAGCAACGCACCTGTGGAAGGGGCGAGCGTGACACCAAGCATGCCGTGTCCCGTGGCGAGATAGAGCCCGTCATGACCAGGCACGGGCCCGAGCAATGGCAGCGAGTCGGGGGTCGCTGGTCGAAACCCAGCCCAGCCCTCCACGCTCGTCTCACTGGTCGATGGATGCCAGTCCGCCAGATACGAGCAGGCGTCTTTGACGACAACATCAAGTCGGCGCTTGTCGATCGTCAGATCCTTGCCCGGCAACTCGAAGACACCGGCGATACGTACGCCCTCGTCAAAGCCCGAGACGCCAATCTTCGACTCTGTCATGTAAAGCGCCTGCGACGGCCGGATGCCCTCGCCACGCAGCGTGATCGAGTAGCCCTTGGCCGGGACGATTGGCGCCTCGATGCCGAGTGGCTTGAGGAGTGCTGGGCTCAGTGCACCCGTCGCCACGATCACGCGATCAGCACTGATCGGCCCCGTATTGGTATCAATCTCCCAGCCGGAGGCGGTTGGGCGCATGCCCTTGACGGTCGTCTGCTCGAGCACGGTATGCCCCAACTCGACGATTCGATCGGCGAGGCCTCGCATCAGCGACTGTGGCTGCACGTACCGGTCGATCGTCGTGCGCACGACGAACTTGACTTGCTCGCCAATCGCCGGCTCGATCTTGCGCGCCTCCTCAGGCGTCAGTGTCTCGATCTGCCCCTCAAAGCCGACCTTCTTGAGATCTTCGAAGACGGGCGCGAACCAGGCGATCCCCTTCTCGGTCTTGCCGAGCGTGAGAATGCCGCCCGCGTGCATTTCGAAGGGAATCCCATCTGCCGCGTACGCATCGAGCACCTCAAACGTACGGCGATTGAGATTGTGCAGTGCCTCCACGCCTCGCAGGAAACGCTCGCGCGAGGCAGCACCCCGAAAGGCCCACAGCCAGCGCAGCCAGCGCGTATCCAGCTCGGGACGAATCACGAGCGCGCCGTTTGGATCGAACGCGCTCTTGAGTCCCATCGCGAGCGTCCCGGGCGAAGCGAGCGGAAACGAGATCGTCGGTGACACCCAGCCGGTATTGCCCTTCGAAGCACCCTCGCCAATCGCATCGCGTTCGAGCACGACGACCTCGGCGCCTTTCTGCGCCAGCGACCACGCGCAGGCCAGTCCTACGACACCACCACCGATGATCGCCACGCGCATTCGATCACCATAGCGACACACGACGGCGTCAGGACGCGACGAGACCGGGTGCCAGCTCGTCGAGTCCACGACGTGCGTCGGCGAGGCAGGCACGGCAGGCGCCGGCCGTCTCGGCGACGTCCGGCCGGCCCGGTCGGTCACCGCCGACGTTGGCATGCGCCAGCTCATAGGCAGAGGCCTCGTACTGATACAGCAGGCGCCGCGCCTCACGACCAGCGCGCCGCGCTCGACGTCTCATGCGTCCGCGCGCTCGTCCTCCTGCGACCAATTGGCGGTACGCCGCCTGCGTGAGTGTTCCACGTGCGACCTCCTGCTCCAGCCCCTTCTGAAGGATGCGGCGTTCCCGGCGTGCCCCCATGGTGAGCAGCGCGATGCCGATCGCGGCCAGCGGCACGTACCCGGCGAGATATGCGATCGAGACCGCGCCGACTCCGGCGGAGAGGTTCCACAACGCGTGCAGCAGCATCGCGACGAGGAGTCCTATCAGCACGATCACGAGCTTCCCACCGCGACCGCCCCGCCGCTTGATGGCGATCCCGAGTGCGATGCCCGTCATCGCCGTGAAGATTGGGTGACAGAGCGGCGTCATCAGGCCGCGCAGCACAAACGTCCCGCTCAGCTGCTCGGCGCCACCGTCGTTCCACGCACTCGCGTAGTAGAGGATGTTCTCGACGGTCGCGAACCCAAGCGCAACCCATGCCGCGTAGACGATGCCGTCGTGCACGCCGTCGAGCATCCCCGGGCGTCTCCAGATCACGAACAAGAGGGCCAGCGCCTTCGCGCTCTCCTCGACGATCGGTGCAGAGGCGACGGCAGCACCGGTCTCACCAATCGCGAGCCCTACGGCCGTGTTGATGACCAGCGCGATGAACGTCGCTGCACCGGCCCCCCACAGGAACGTGCGCAGTAGGAGGCTCGTTGGTTCTGGCTCGAAGCGGTCCAGTCGCAGCAGAATCGCTGCCACCAGTGGGACGGGCACGAACGCGAGCAGCAATCCGAGCACGGCGGGCACGATCCCACTAAGCGTGGTGGTGGTGAGCACGAGGACGAGCAGGAGTACGGGCAGAACGACGCCCTCCGCGCGCAGCGTACGGAGGGACCGGCGCTGACGCCGCATCACCAGCGCGATCTTCTCAGGAACCTCCGGAGCCACGTCAGACGTGGTCTTGTGCATCAGGCGATGTCCACCACGAGTCGACCCTTGACCTGCCCCTTGAGGATGGCCTTGGCTTGCGCTGGCACGTCCTCGAGTGAACAGCCACTTGTGATCTCGTCAAGCAACGCCAAGTCGAGCTCCTTGGCAACACGATCCCAGGCCTCAACGCGCAGCTCGTACGGCATCGTGACGGAGTCGATGCCAAGCAGATTGATGCCGCGCAAGAGGAAGGGCATGATGTGCCCTTCGAACGTCGCGCCGCCGGCGAGGCCACAGGCCGCAACCGAGGCGCCGCGCTCGAGTTGGCGCAGAACCTTCGAGATCGTCGAGCCTGCCACCGCGTCGATGCAGCCGGCCCAACGCTCCGACTCGAGCGGTGCGTTGGAGTCCTCGGCGAGCTCTTCGCGCGTGACGATCTCGTGCGCGCCAAGCTGTGTCAGATACTCGGCCAGCTCTGGACGGCCAGTACTGGCCGCCACGGTATAGCCATTGCGCGACAACAGAGCGATCGCG
>SHUX01000066.1 GCA_009694475.1 Thermoleophilia bacterium | reverse complement strand
ACGGCGCTCGCGAGCGATGTCGATCAGTTCCGCCGCGTGTCGAAGCAGCAGGGCTTCGATGTCGAGATTCTCGACCGCACGGAGCAGTGGCCGCACGTCCAAGTGCAGGGTCCGAAGGCGCGCGATCTGGTCGCCTCGCTGACCGATTTCGATGTTGCGAGCCTCAAGTACTTCCGCTTTACGACGGAGCCGATCACGATCGCCGGGATTGCGGGGTGCTACCTCGCGCGCGCAGGGTATTCGGGCGAACTCGGCTACGAGATCTACGTGCCAAAGGCCAGTGCCGAGGCGTTGTGGGAGGCACTGCTGGCAGAGGGTGCGTCGCATGGCATCCGATCCTACGGGCTTGCCGCCGTTGAGTCGCTGCGCATCGAGTCGGGTCTGATTTTCATTGGCTACGACTACTTCCCGGGTGAGACCTCGCCGTTCCAGATGAATCTGGAACGGACGATCAGTCTGGATACAGGCGATTTCGTCGGCAAGCAGGCACTCGTGGACGAGTTGGCGGCGGGCGTGACGCATCGCCTCACCACGCTGGTCGTCGCGGGCGATGAGGCGCCGGACTACGGCGCAGAGGTCTTCGTTGACGGGCGCAATGTTGGCACGCTGCTGTCGCCGTCGGCTGGGCGTTCACCGAGTGTCGATCTCTTGATTGGCATGGCGTGCATCGAGGCAGACCTCGTCGCATCCGGTACTCGTGTTCAGGTGGCGCTCCCTGATGGGAGCCTCGCCGAGGCCACGACCGATGCGTTCCCGATCTATGACTCGGAGAAAAAGCGACCACGGTCGTGACCTTGGTCGGGGCCTGGAGCGCCGACCCGGCTGGGCCAATCGGAGTCGTCGCAGAGGGCTGGGAAGGGGTTCGCGGAGCAGAGCTTCTGCGTGCCAAATTGCCGAAGGAGGACCTGCTGGTTGTCGCCGATCAGGCCTTCGCGCCGTATGCCAAGCGGCGGCCCGATCAGATCATGCAACGCGTCCAGGGCCTTGCAGCGGGTTTGCTCGACGAGGGCGCCAAGGCACTGCTCCTTGCGAGTGGCTTTGCCTCGTTCGAGGCACGTCCCAAAACGGAGGGCATCGCTCTGCGCGGCCTTGAGTGTGGCCTGCGCGCGGCACTCGCTGAGGCCCAAGGGCGACCCGTCGTCGCGGTCTTCTCGTCGTCCGAAGTCAAGCCGATGGTGCTCGCCAAGACAATCCGTACGCTGCGTGGCGGCGGCAGCGTCACGCTGATCGAGCGTGGCGAGGATACCGTCACCGAACTTCTAATTCGCCTGCGCGGTCATGCGCCGGAGGTCGCGGTGCTCCTGCTCTTGACGCCGAGTGCCTATACCGATATAGACGCCGTGCGTGCAGAGGCCGGTGCCATCGTTGTAATCGACGCACTCGAGGCGGCCGCTGACTTCTTGATCCACGACATTCGACGGCACCAACTGCTCGCCCATCATGGCGAGCGTTCTGGCCGGATCACGGCCTACGCCACGAGGGGCGGCACGACAGGGATCATGCGTGAGCCACTGTCGACCGCTTCGGTCGCGGCCTTGCAACGCCGCACCTAACTGGCGAGTCCCAGTCCGGTCACCGCGGCCAGTGTGACTGCGATGCCAATGTACTGATTTACGAAGAGGCGCTCGCGCATGCCGATGATCCCAATCAGCGCGGCGGCAGTCCCCCACTGGGTGGCCGTGACCGACGCGACGCTGAGCGGACCAATCGAGGCAGCGAAGGCGAAGCAGACGAACCCGACGGCGTCAAGCACCCCGCACCCGAGCAGTGGGACGATGTTCGCACGCTTCGGTAGCTGACGAACCAAGAGGAAGGCCGGCAGGATCACGAGCACGCTGACGCCACGCGTGATGCCGACGGTCGTGAGGTCGGGAAGTTGCGACTGGCTGAGGGCGACGAGCACACCGGCATAGGCGAGCGAGGCGAGCACTGCTTCGGGTGCCCCTACCGCCGTCCGCCGACCGGGCTCGAGCGCGACAAGCACGGCACCGACCATCGCGACCACTAGCAGCAGGTACTGCAGGCCGGATGGCCGCTCGCCGAGTGCAATCGATAGCAGCGTGGCGACCGCGCCCTCGAGCGCGATGATCGGTGCGACCACGCTGAGGCTGCCCTTCGTCAGCGCGCGTAACAACAGGAAGAACCCGGCGTCGGCGAGTACGCCAGCAGTGACAGGCCAGGCCAGCCCCGCGAAGGTCCACGGTCCCTCGAGGCGATCGACGATCAAGGCGAGTGGCAACACCGCCGCCGTTGTCACGATCAAGATCCAGAACATGATCACTGCGGGCCTGGTCTTCGTGCGGCTGACCCGCTGCGTAAAGACGTTCGCGAACGCCCACGCGAAGGCAGTGCCGAGACCGAGGAGAACGGTCACGCTAGATCAGCAGTCCGAGACCAGTCACAGCGGCCATTGTCACGCCGATACCGATGTACTGGCTGAGATGCAGTCGCTCACGGAGAAAGAGTATGCCGATCAAGGCGGCGGCCGAAGCCCATTGAGCCGCCGTCACGGAGGCGACGGTCAAGGGTCCAAGCGAGGCGGCGATCGCGAAGGCCGCGAAGCCAATCGCGTCGAGCGTGCCGGCGGCACACAGTGGCTTAATGGCAGCGCGTGCCGGCAGTTGACGCACCATCAGAAACAGCGGTAGTGCGGTCAGGAGGCTCGCGATGCGCGCAATCCCAGCCGACGTCATTGCCGGTTGTTCTGTGTGTCCAAGTGCGACCAGCATGACGGCGTACACGAATGCTGCGAGCACCGCCCAACCGGCTCCCTTCGCCGTACGTCGACCTGGTTCGATCGAGACGAGTACGGCACCGGCGGCGGCCAAGGCGAGCAGGGCGATCACGGCCGGCGAGGGGCGCTCGCCGAGCACGACGGCAACGGTCGCTGCGAGGCCGCCCTCCAAGGCAATGATCGGCGCTACGACGCTGATGCTGCCGACCCGCATCGCCTTGACCATCAAGAGAAAGCCGACGTTGCCGGCGATGCCCGCTAGTGCTGGGGCAGCAAGCGCCTGAACGTTGAAGGGCCCCTGCAGTCCGTCGACGATCAGTGCGGCTGGTACGACGACGGTCGTGCTGATCACGAGCATCGCGAAGAGCATCACGCGCAGATCCATTAGACGAGAGGTCTTCTGGACAAAGATGCTCGCGAACGCCCACGAGAATGCTGCAGACAGTCCGAGCAGGACGGTCATTGTGCGACCTCAGTCACCTAGTTCGATGCGACGGCGATCTGCATATGCCTTCAGCTCGGAATGCAGATCGGGGTCGAGCGGCGGTGCCTCCCACGACGCCTGCAACTCGTCCCACTTGGCGAGAGCTCGCTGGGTTGCGTCGGGACGCTCTTTCTTGGTCCAGGACGAGTAGTTGTCGGTCGTCCAGACTTCGGGGCGATAGAAGCAGTCGCGGAACCGCTCGAGGGTATGGGCGGCGCCGAAGAAGTGGCCGCCGTGACCGACTTCCTCGTGGGCTCCGAAGGCGAGCGTGTCGTCGCTAAATTCGACGGGGGTGAACTGCGCGATCATCTGGCGCAGCATCTCCGTGTCCATCGCGACCTTCGCGAAGGAGTGGACGAGTCCGCCCTCAAGCCAGCCGGTGCAATGCAACTGGAGGTTGGCACCAGCGAGGAACGACGGCAGCATCGTGTTGAGCGACTCGAAGGCCGACTGGCCGTCAACGGCGGGGCTCGCATTAAGACCGCCACCGCCGGCACGCCAGAGGACGTTGTGTCGGCGTGCAATCTGGCCCGTGGCGAGGATGCCCAAGGCGGCCTCGGGGCCACCGAAGCCAGGCGAGCCGGACTTCATATCCGTGTTCGAGACGAAGGAACCCATAATTGCGGGGCAGCCAGGGCGGATCGCCTGCACGAGCGCGATGCCCGCCAGCGACTCGGCGGTCTGCTGGGCGAGGGCGGCCGGCAGCGAGACGGGACCCATCGCGCCCATCAGGATGAAGGGTGTGATGTTGACGATCTGGTTGCGCTCGGCCAACAGCCAGAGCGACTCCAGCATGCGCGTATCGAAGACGAGTGGCGAGTTGGCGTTGATCGTGCCGAAGACGCCGGGGTTCTGCTCGAGCACGTCGAAGCCACCAAGCGCAAGCTGGGCCATCGCGATCGAGTCGATCACGCCGTTGACGTGGATCTGTGCGGCGCCAACTGCGAGGTCGGTGTTCTCGTACATGGCGAGCTGCAGGTCGAGGTGTCGCGAGTCGAGCGGCTTGTCATTGCACTCGATAATCGGGTAGCCCGGTGTATCGATCTCGGGCGTCATCTGGGCAGCACGCAGCAATTTGACGGCGTCGGCCAGCGTGCCGTCGCGACGTGGTGTTACGCCGTCATCAACGAACGGCATCGACTGGCCGGTGCAGAAGACCATGTTGTCCTTGCCGAACTGGACGTGCTTGTCTGGGTTACGCGCCAGCAGGGTGAACTCGGTGGGGGTCGTTTTGATGCGCTCGAGCAGCCAATCGGGGTCGAAGAAGACGACCTCGCCCTCAACGCGCTGGCCCTCGCGCTTGAACAGTTCAAGCGACGGCTCGTGCATGAAGGTGATGCCAAGCTCGGAGACGAGGCGCTTCCAGCCACGGTCGATGGTGTCGAGAGCATCGGCCGAGAGCGGCTCGAAGCGTGGCGTGCGGTTGACAAACACGATGTGCCCTTTCCTCGTCGAGCAAGTGTGGCACGCGTCACACCGCCACGCGCCATGGCCATCGCCGAACACCTGCCGGCGGCAGCGCGAGCGCCGACGGGAGCGGGGCACCGATTCGTTGTCTTCTCGAGCATGCTTCGAGAGATTGGAAGGTAGGCGAGTGGATCCCAAGATGCGAGGCTCGGCGGTGGCGGGTCGACATGCTGTGCCTGGCGGTTTCGCCCTGCTTGCGTTTGGTGCCCTCGGGATCATCTACGGCGACATCGGCACGAGCCCGCTCTACGCACTTCAGGCTGCCTTCAACGATGTCTTTGGGCTCAGCACGCAGCGGGAAGAGGTGCTCGGCCTGCTCTCGCTCTTCATCTGGACGCTGGTGCTGGTCACGATCAAGTACACCCTGGTGGTAATGCGGGCCGACAATGAGGGGGAGGGCGGCACGCTCGCGCTGGGACAAGATGGGCCGGGTCTATCTTGTTCAAAGGATCCGAAGGCAGAGCGTGAGCGATCGCGCCAACCCACGCACAGGCCCAGAGGCAGAACAGCTAGGCAGACCACCTAGGTCGTCGTACGGGCAGCATCGAGCAGCGCGCGCGTGAGCGTCGGCAACGGGTCACGGTCGGGGACGACGACGCCAATGCGTTGTTCGACGATCGGGTCGGTCAGGGGGATCGCGACGATCGAGTCGGGCAACGCGCCTCCATCGATCCATGAGGTCGGTCCGATCGTGCACCAACGGCCGTGCGCGACGTGCTCCCAGAGCGGCACGATGTCATCCGATTCGACACGCGGTGATGGTGCGGTGCCGGCCGTCGTAAACGCCGCATCGATAATGCGACGGTTCTGCATGTTGACGGTCAAGAGACAGAGAGGTAGCTCGGCGGCCTCGCGCCAGGTCAGCGAGGCGCGCGTGGCAATCGCATCGTCTTGGTGGGCGTAGAGGACGTAGCGCTCCTGTGCGACGGGAATCGCGCGGACGCCACGGAGTGGCTCGTTGTCGAGGTAGGTGATGCCCGCATCGATTTCGAACTCGAGCAGGCGGCGCTCGATCTCACGGCTGGCGAGCGAGAGCACCGTCACGGAGACGTCGGGGTGTTGCGCGGTGACGGCGGCCGAGAGTGCGCTGGCGATCGGCAGCGCGGTGGGGATTGCACCGAGGCGTAGGCGACCAGTGACCGCACCACGCATCGAGGCGAGATCCTCGCGCAGGCCATCGGCGTCAGCGAGGATGCGGTGCGCCCAGGCCACGACACGTTCGCCCTCGGGGGTCAGACCCGCGTAGCGCCGCCCACGAATCACGATCGGAACTCCCAACTCGGCTTCGAGACTGCGGATGCCGGCACTCAGGGATGGCTGCGAGACGTGGCAGGCGGCAGCGGCGTGGCCAAAGTGGCGTTCACGGGCGAGTGCGGCGACGTACTCCAGTTGGCGCATCTGCATGCGACAATGATAGCCCCTGCCTATCAACCGGTTGACGAATGCACCTTGCCCGCGGCGCGCAGCGGGGGGATGCTTGAACCGGACGCCTTCCCTGGACGTAATCATCGACACCTCCGAACGCCCACCGCTTGCTGGACCCACCGCCGATGTCGGTGTCTTACGCCTTGCGCGTGGTGAGCGTCCGGTCGAGAAACGCGACCGTGTAGCGGGTGAGGAGCCACTCGAAATTCGCGTGGCAGGACCGGGTCAAGAATTGACTCAGGTCGCCGTGACGATGCGCACCCCCGGTGCCGACTTCGAACTCGCAGCCGGCTTTCTCTTGACCGAGGGCTTCGTGGTCGACGGTAGCGAGATCGCCGATATCCGCTACTGCGCCGATGTCGAGCATGCCGAGCAGCAATACAACGTGCTCTCCGTGCGGTTGACGAAACCGTTTGATGCGTCTTCACTCCAGCGCAATATGTTCGCCTCGTCGAGCTGTGGGGTCTGTGGCAAGGCCTCGATCGACATGATCGAGGTTGCCTGCCGACCACTCCCCGAGGGGCCAGTGGTGGCGTTTGAGACGCTGCTTGAGTTGCCCGAATTGCTGCGCGCCAAGCAGCGTCAGTTCGAACGTACCGGCGGTATCCATGCGACCGGCCTGTTTACGCCCGCTGGCACAATTGTCGAACTGCGCGAAGACATTGGTCGACACAACGCGATGGACAAGGCGATCGGTGCTCGGCTGATAGCCGGTCAGTCGCCGCTCCACGATATGGTCGCTCTCGTCTCGGGGCGCGCCGGCTTCGAGCTCGTGCAGAAGGCCGCCGTGGCAGGCATTCCGATCGTGGCCGCAGTTGGAGCCCCGTCGAGCATCGCCGTGCAGGCCGCCAAGCGGCTGGGGGTCACGCTGGTCGGCTTCTTGCGCGACGACCGCGCCAACGTGTACTCCCACACGCAGCGCATCGCGGTCGAGTCGTGAGTCGCGACCCCGACCCCACCGAAGCCCGTGCGCGTTGGCATATGGCGTTGGGCGAGGCGGGTTTTGTCGCGCCACTCGGATCCGAGCGCGTGCCCGTTGGCGAGGCAGTTGGACGCGTGGCGGCACAGGCGATCAGTGCGGTGCGTCCATCGCCGCCGCTGCGGGTTGCGGCGATGGACGGCATTGCTGTGCGCGCGGAAGATACGGAGGGTGCGCCCAGGCTGCTTGCTACGACCGACTTCGAATTGATTGACACGGGTGCGCCGCTGCCAGACGGCTTCGATGCCGTTGTCGTGCGCGAGCAAGTCACAATCGACGGTGCCGGTGCGCATGTGCAGGAGACGGTCGCGCCCGGTCGGCACGTGCGCCCCGTCGGTGAGGACATTCCATTCGACGAGGTGCTGATCCAGGCTGGTCAGCGCCTCGGCGCCTTTGACGTTGCCTTGGTCGCAGCGGCAGGACAGGCAGTCGTCGATGTCGTGCGCCAGCCCGCTGTCGCCATCATCCCAACGGGCGACGAGTTGCGCTCGGCCGGCGAGCGGCTCGATGCGCACCATGTGATCGACTCGAATGGCCCAATGCTGATCGCGCAGGCGACAGCAGATGGTGCGCGGGCCACGCTGCACCCGCGTGTGACAGACGACCCGAAGCTGCTTGCGGCTGAGGTGATGCGTGCGGTGCTCTCGAACGATTTGGTGCTGCTCGTCGCGGGCTCATCGCGTGGGCGCCGCGACTATGCGCGTGATGTGCTCGACGAACTTGGCGAGGTCGCCGTCGACGGGGTGGCAGTCCGACCAGGCCACCCGGTGTTGCTGGCCGTCGTCGGCACGACGCCGGTGATTGGTGTACCCGGGTATCCCGTCTCTGCGGCCTTCACCTACGAACTGTTCGCGCGTCCATTGCTCGGTGAACTCCTGGGGGCGCTGCCGCCACGCCCCACGGTCGAGGTGCGGCTGGCCGAGGCGATCGGTGGACGGGACGACTCGACCTGCATGGTCGCCGTCGAACTGGACTCTGCCGGTGGCGACATGCCAACGGCGACGCCGTGTGCCAGGCGGGCAGGCGCGCTGCGCTCGTTGGCCGGGGCCGATGGCTACGTTATCGTGCCGCCGGGTGAGGGGTTTGCGGCGGGTGCTGTTGTAACGGCACTCGTGTTTGCTTAGAGTGGCGGGATGGCCACGTCTCGCATCCGCGTCAAGCGTCTGCCCAAGCGTGGGCACTACGACCGGGCGACGATCGACGCGATTCTCGACGAGGCGATTCTCTGCCACATCGGCATCGAGGTGCAGGGCCAGCCGTACGTGATCCCCTCGCTGCACGCACGCGTCGGGGACACGCTCTACCTGCACGGATCGAGTGCCAGCCGTACGCTGCGTACGCTCGCGGGTGGAGCGCCGTGCTGCGTGACGGTTACACTCGTCGATGGTGTGGTGCTGGCGCGGGCGGTCTTCGATCAGTCGGTCAACTATCGCTCTGTGGTCGTGCTCGGCATGGCATCGCTGGTCGCCGAGCCCGCCGAAAAACTGCGCGCCTTAGAGGCGCTCTCGGACCAGCTCGTGCCTGGTCGCTGGGCCGAAACGCGGCCGCCGACGCCAACAGAGATCAAGGCCACCTCGATTCTGGCGCTGACGCTTGATGAGGCCTCCGCCAAGATCCGCACTGGTCCACCGGGTAACGCGCCGGAGGATGCCGAGGACTATGCGGCGACGTGGACGGGCGTGTTGCCGATCACGCAGACCGTTGGCACTCCGATCCCGGCACCCGACATCGCCGAGGGCGTCGCGTTGCCGATCTCGCTCGTCCGCTGGGGCGACCGCTTCCAGCGCTAGACGCTGCGCAACTCGTCGAGTGTCGCCCACTCGAGCATGCGCGCGTGCGTCGCCTCGAGTACGACCTGTGGCGCGCAGCCGGCGTCGAACGCCTCGCGCCAGCGGGCTGCGCAGAGGCACCAGCGATCGCCGGCCTTAAGGCCAGGAAATTCGTAGAGCGGTAGTGGTGTCGAGAGGTCGTTGCCAGACTCTTTTGAGAAGGCGAGAAATTCGTCGGTCAGCACGACGCAGACGGCGTGGACGCCCTGGTCCTGCCCGCCCGTGTCACAACAACCATTGCGATAGAAGCCCGTAATCGGATCGTACGAGCACGCCTGCAACTCGCTGCCAAGAACGTTCTCTGCCATAGCGGCATCGTACGGGGTGGGGTCAATGTCCAGATCGGGCCTGACCCCTTCTGGACATTGAGCGCACCGCCTACGATGCTCGCGTGGTCAACGTTGCCGAGCTCTTGCGTACGGGTCCTGTCTTGAGTGAGGCATCGATTTTTGAGCGTCTGCGGCGCACGCCGGGTATCGAGTTCGATGCCGAGGTTGGTAGCGGTGCGCTCGTCACCGACAACCAAGGCCACGCGGTAGTGTGGGAGATTCATCGCGAATACCTCGCGATCGGTCGCGACGCCGGGCTACCCGTCCTGCTCCAGACCGACACGTGGCGGGCTCATCCGGAGCGCGTCGTGCGTTCGAACTACGCGCACCGCGATCTCAATGCAGAGAACGCGAGGATGCTGCGCGATCTCCGCCAAGCCGAGGCTCAGCCCGGCGACGTGATCATCATCGGTGGTCTGGTTGGCCCGCTCGGAGACGGGTATGGCGCCGGCATTGCACCGAGTGCAGATGTCGCCGAGACAATGCTGCGTGCCCAGGCCGAGGCGCTCGAAGACGGTGGCGTCGATCTCCTGATTGCCTCCACATTGCCGAATGCTGAGGAGGCCCTAGGGATTGCTCGGGCACTCTCGGCATCCGTGCTCCCGTACATCATTGGCGTCGTCGTGCGCCCGGACGGAACGCTGCTCGATGGTACCCCGCTAGGCCAATTTGTGGAGACCATTGATGCGCGAACCGCCCGGCCGCCACTCGGCTACGCGCTCACCTGCGTGCACCCATCGATCGCGGATGCGGCGCTGACAGTCGAGCCGATCGGCTCGCGAGCGATCGGACTTTTTGCCAACACTTCGGCGCTCTCACCCGAGGAGCTTGATGGGCGCGAGGATCTGATCGCATCGACCGCGAACCCGTATGCGGCCGCGTTAGTTGACGTCGGCCAGCGTCACGGCCTGTCGATCCTCGGTGGTTGCTGTGGCACGGACGAGACACATCTCGCCGCCGTCGCTCGGCGAATAGT
>SHUX01000065.1 GCA_009694475.1 Thermoleophilia bacterium | reverse complement strand
CGGTCGCGATTAGGACGACGGCGACGAGCACGCTCGCGATGATGGCTGGGCGCGCGCCAGCCAGGGCGGGGTTCGCAGATGGTCCTTGCGTGAACATCGTCGAATCGAGAAACGGCAGACCGTCGCGCAGAATCGTGAACAGCAAGACGAACAGCGCGATCAGTCCGACGAAGGTTGAGAACAAGAGATAGCCAAGAAAGACAGTGGCAGCAACGCTGCGATGCCGTCGACTAGCCAGAGAACGTTCCACGGCCTTCGTGGCGTGCGTAGTGGCAGTGCGTGCCGGACCATTCATTCGTAGATCTCACGGAAGCGTCGCACCATGCGGATGGCAACGATGTTCAGAAGCAGTGTGATCAAAAACAGCGTCAGACCGACCGCAAAGATCGTCTTGTACGAGATCGTTCCGACCGCGACATCGCCTGCACCGGTCGCGGCGATAAAGGCCGTCATCGTCTCGATCGAGTCGCCCGGCATAAACGACACGCGGGCCAACTGGCCAGCGGCGATCAGGACGATCGTTGTCTCGCCAATGGCGCGCGAGATCGCCAACACAAACGAGGCCGCGATGCCAGAGATCGCGGCCGGCACAACAACGCGCGTCGAGACTTGAAAACGATTTGCCCCCAGCCCGTACGAGCCCTCACGCAGTGAGCTCGGGACTGCCTTCATAGCGTCCTCTGAGAGCGATGCGACAGTTGGCAAGAGCAGGATGCCGATGATGACGCCCGCCGAGAAGGCGTTGAAGATGTCGACCTGCCAGCCGAGCGAGCGAAGCAGCGGCGTCAGGAAGGTCAGCGCGAAATAGCCGAGTACAACCGTCGGGATGCCAGCCAGTACCTCGAGTACAGGTTTGATCAGTTTGCGCGCGCGCGGCCGGGCGTACTCGCTGAGATAGATCGCGGTCCCGAGACCGAGCGGGAGGCAAATCGTACAGGCCCAGAAGGTTGTCGTGAGCGTTCCCACAATCAGGGGCAGGACACCAAACGAGGCCGGTGTGAAGAGTGGTGCCCAGGTGGTGGTCGTAAAGAACTCGACCGGCGATACCTCTGCGAAGAACTCGAGGCTCGGCACCAGCAATGCGACGACGATGCCAATGGTGACCAGAATCGAGATCATCGCGCACAGGGCGAGCGCGCCGATCGCGACACGCTCGCCCGTGCGGTTACCTCGGGAGGTCAGCGGTCGCCGACCCCCCGAGGTGCTGCCTGTTGCGGTTACTGCCACACGAGAAGGCTACCCGGCGAGCCCTGCGGCGGTCGTCTTAGCCTCTGCGAGCTGCTGATCGGCAAGAGGCACGAATAGGGCTTCCTTGGTCAGAGTGGCTTCATTCGCGATGTAATAGTCGATCAAGGCCTTAACCTCGGGGCGCTGTGAGGACTGCTTTGAGACGTACATGTAGAGCTGGCGCGACAGCGGCGTGTAGGTAGCGTTCTGCACCGTCGTCGCGTCTGGAGCGACGCAACCGGCACCAGCATCGACCTCCAGCAGATTCAGCTGGTCCTTGTTCTGCTCGTAGTACGACAGACCGAAGTAGCCAACGCCACCGTTCTCGCCCATGACAGCTTGGATGGTGACGTTGTCATCCTCGGACGGCGAGAAGTCAGTGCGGCTGGCACCCTCCTCCCCATTGATTGACTTGGTAAAGAAATCGAACGTGCCCGAATCGGTGCCGGGGCCGAACAACTTCAACGATTCTGTCGGCCACGAGGAATTAACGTCCTGCCAGGTCGTGGCTTTCGAGTCGGGCCCCCACATGGTTGTGAGCTCGTCCGTCGTAATACAGGTAACCCAGGTGTTGGCCTTGTTGGTGACGAGCACGATGCCATCGTTTGCCACTACCAACTCGACGAATGTAATGCCCTTCGCAGCACAGGCTGCCTGTTCGTCGGCATCAATCTGGCGCGAGGCGTTCGAGACGTCGGTTTCGCCATTACAGAACTTGGCGAAGCCGCCTCCCGTGCCGGATGTGCCGACAGTCACCGAGACGTTTGGTGCCTGGGCTTGGAACTTCTCAGCAACCAGGGTGGCGAGCGGAGCAACGGTGCTGGAACCGTCGATCACGATCGATCCAGTCAGGGTCGTATCGGCATTAGAGGCCGTCGTTGCGGCCGACGTATCGGCACTGCGGCCCCCGCCACAGGCTGCGAGAGCGGCACCGATGCCCGCGACGGCGACAATGCTGAGCAGGAATTTGCGTGTCAACACTTTGAGACTTCCTCCTAGTACCCCGAGAATGGACACCCGTAGTGTGCAGAGTATTTGGGCGGAAAGGGTACGAATACGGTTTCTGAATAGTTACGATCGGGATACCAATCGTCGTAAAGATGGTGTGGAAAAGTGAACAGGATTGACGCAGTAGGATGCCTCCTACTGAGACGGTGATCAACAGCAGCCGACAGTCGGTACCATGGTCGCGTGAGCACGCCTAATCCTGCCCCGGCCGAACTGCGCCTTTTCAACCGTGAGATCTCGTGGTTGGCGTTTAATCATCGCGTGCTGTCACTGGCCTCTGACTCCTCGATCCCACTGCTCGAGCGCGTGCGCTTCTGCATGATTTACGCCAACAACCTCGACGAGTTTTTCATGGTTCGTGTCGCAGGTATGATCGATCACGTCGTCCAAGGTACCGAACCGTCCGACGGCGCCCCACCCCAAGAGACACTGGACGAGATCGCCGCACGCTGCCGCGTGATGCAGGCTGAACTCGAAGACACGCTGCACTCCGAACTGTTGCCCGCTCTGGCAGCCGAGGGCATCGAGATCGTTCCCTTGGCGGCGTGTTCTGCAGAGGAGCGCGACGAACTCGAGGTGGTCTTTGATCAGCAGATCTACCCCGTCCTGACACCCTTAGCGGTCGGCCCAGGCCAGCCGTTTCCGTACATCTCCAACCTCTCGCTTTCGATTGGAATCAACGTGTGCGACCCCTCGACCGGCGAGACGCGGTTTGCCCGCGTCAAAGTCCCGGAGGTCCTCCCACGCCTGATACAGGTTGGCGAGGGTACGCGTTTTGTCCGCATCGACGAGGTCATCGCCACTGGCCTTCCGGCGCTCTTCCCCGGCATGGAGATCGTTGGCTCCAGCACGTTTCGCGTCACGCGCGACGCGGACTTCCAGATCCAGGAGGGCGCGGACGATCTGCTCGAGGCCGTTGAGCGGGAGCTGTCTCGCCGCCGCTTTGGCGACGTTGTTCGACTTGAGATCGACGAGACGATGCCGGTCGACATGCGCTCGATGCTGATTGAGGCACTCGATGTCGACCTTCGTCAGGTCTTTGCAATCCGGCCGCCACTGGATCTGAGCGGCCTTGGCGTGCTGACCAAGGTCAGCCGCCCCGATCTGCGCTTTAGTCCCTGGCAGCCGCAGGTGCCGGCGCGCCTGATGACAGACGACGACAAGCCCGTCGACCTGTTCGCAGAAATTCGTAAGGCCGACATCCTCTTGCATCACCCCTACGAGTCGTTTACCGCCTCGGTCGAACGCTTTATCGACCAGGCGGTGGCGGATCCCAACGTGCTGGCGATCAAGCACACGATCTATCGCACCAGTGGCGACGCACCGATCGTGCCCGCGCTCGCGTTTGCGGCCGAGGAAGGCAAGCAGGCCGTGGCGCTGGTCGAAGTCACCGCGCGTTTTGATGAGGAGCGCAACATCCGTTGGGCGCGCGCGCTCGAGCGAGCCGGCGTCCATGTCGTGCATGGCAGTGTCGGACTCAAAACGCACTGCAAGCTCGCCCTGGTCGTGCGTCGTGAGGATGGCCGCACACGCCGCTATGTGCATATCGGCACGGGTAACTACAATCCCGCCACCGCCCGCGCCTACACCGACTTTGGAATCTTCACCTGCGACGAGGAGATCACGGCCGATGTAGCCGATCTGTTCAATCAGTTGACGGGCTTCGCCCGCCCCCAGCGCTTCGATGCAATTTGGACTGCCCCCGTGCATCTTCGCCGCCATGTGGTCGACGAAATCCGGCGCTGCGCCCGCGAGCACACACCCGAGGAGCCAGCCAGTATTACGCTGAAGATGAATTCGCTGGTCGATGCGACGATCATTGATGAGTTGTACACCGCGTCGCAGGCTGGCGTCTCGATCGATCTGATCGTGCGCGGCATCTGCTGTCTGCGCCCCGGGGTTAAGGGTCTCTCTGACACGATCAGGGTGGTCTCGATTCTCGGGCGCTTTCTCGAGCATGCGCGCGTCTTTCGTTTCGTCACGAACGTCGAGACGACGACCTACTTTGGCAGTGCCGACATGATGCCGCGCAATCTCGACTCGCGGATCGAAGTGATTACGCCGGTGCGCGATGCCACGCTGCGCGAGCGGATCCATGCTGTGCTGGACCTCGAACTTACCGACAACAGCGTATCCTGGAATCTACTGCCCGATGGTACCTGGCGTCGACGTGCACCCGAACCCGGGCAGGAGCGTGTGTGTGCGCAGGAGGAGCTGATGGCGCTGGCTGCGGCGGGGTCGACGCCGGACGATCAGGATCGACTCACGCGCCGCGAGGAGTCTGCCGAACGCATTCGACGTGGAGAACGCGGCGAGCGCTAGGTAGCGGGAGTGCGCACCAGTTCACGGGCGAGTCGTTGTGCCTCGTTAATCGAGGCGCCGTAGCGGGATGCTCCCAAGGCGAGCGCCTCGCTGGGACCGATTCCCATACCGCCGACGATCGTGGCAAAGCGCTCGGCGCCAAGTGCGGATAACACCTCGTGGAGCCCGTCGTGTTCTTCGACGCAGCAGGACAGCGCAACAAGGTCGGCGCGCTCCCGCCGTGCCATCGTCACGATCTCGTCAGTGGGCAGGTCGGCACCAAGGTAGTTGACGCGGAAACCGTCGACCTGGAGCCCGACTGCGACCATCTGTGCCGCAAGGGCATGGTTGTCGCCAGGGGCGGTTGCGACCACAACGCAGCCGATCCGCGGCCCCGGCTTGGCTGATCGACCTGCCGCCCGCTCGAGCAAGCCTTCGATAATACGAGACGCACGATGCTCGTCGGCAATCGCCAGCGAGCCTTCGTGCCAGAGCGCGCCGATCCGATACAGGGTTGGGCCAAAGAGGCGATCACAGAGATCGGCGACATTGGCACCACCGTCGAGTAGCCGATCGCACAACAGGCGAGCAGTCTTGGCGTCGCCCGTACGGAGTGCCGCAAAGAGGTCGTCCTGTAGCTTCTCCCAATTATGGGTGCGTCGACTGGGGACGGCCCCAGCGCGCGCATCACGCTCACGCAGCCACCCCTCGAGGTCCGTGCGGCGGACGCGGTAGGTGCCACCGGCGATCATCGTTGACAGCTCACCGCTACGCACGCGGCGGTAGAGCGTCTGATAGTGGCAGCCGACGATATCGGCAGCCTCTTGCAGCGTAAGCAGGACTTCGGCGGACGTCACAACAATCTCATCGCAGTACGTCTCGCTGCAGACTAGGAGGTTCGAGCAGATCGTTCCTGCTGGTGAACTGTCGGATGTAATCCACGGGGTCGAAGTATGACGGCAAGTACCGCTCCTCCTCCCCCGAACACCGCCAGCCAGAAAGCCGCGCGTGGTTCGAGCAGATCCGAAAGAATCCCGGCGCTCGCCGCGCCAGCCCCGATGCCAACCGTAAAGGTCGTCGAAATCCAAGTAAAAGCCTCGGTCACGGTGCCCTCTGGAGCAAGCGACTCGATCAGGACGTAGAGGGTGGCTATCACGGGTGCGTTGACGACGCCGGTCAGGGCAAGCAAGACGCCGAGCTGCCACGGCGTCTGCGCAAGCAATAAGACGAAGAAGCCAACCAGATTGAGGAACAGCAGAATGCCCAGCAGGCGTTGTGGCGTCTGCGGCCAGTCACGTAAGGCAAACAGCAGGCCGCCGAGCACGCTTCCCACCGCCCAGACGGCCAGCAAGGGGCCGGCACTGTGCTGCATCGAATCGGCATAGGCGGCGATCGCGAGCTCGATTACGCCCCACGCAAATGCGAGTCCGAGGATGGCTGCCAGTACGCGTCGCACGGGACCCGCAGTCAAGGGTCCAAGCAGGTGGCGCTCACCACGGTGCGCTGAACGCCACTCACGGCTTTCCTGCGATGTGGCAAACCAGGCCACACCAATCAGGCTAAAGGCCACCATCGCGATCAGCGGGGCGCGCGGATCAATCGAGGTGGCGAGCGCTGCCGCGAGCAACGGTCCAAGAATCCAGATCACCTCTTGCGCCGTCGAATCGAGCGAGAAGGCGCGCGCCAACTGGCTCCGTTCGGTAAAGAGCGTCGACCAGCCTGCGCGCATCGAGGCAGCGAGGGGTGGATTGGAAAAGCCATAGACTAGGCACAGGCTAAAAAGCAGGAATCCGCCTGCTGGAGCAAGCAGCGCGAGCGCGATCAGCGCGGTGACCTGCGACAGCATGCTCACCGCCAAGACGCGCGTCTGCCCCTGACGATCGATCAGGCGCCCGAGGATCGGCGAACCGAAACTCGTACCGATCGTCGCCAGACTGACCGCGAGACCGGCGATCGCATACGACCCACCCGCCCCCCGCACGAACAAAAACAATGCCAACGCACCCATGCCAACTGGCATACGGCCGACGATTGAGGCGGCAATTAGGCGCCCTACCGAAGGGGCTCCGAGGATGTCGCTGTAGGGATAACGCACGCCCGCAGTGTGCGTGGTATCGCCGTATGACCGCCCCGGCTACCGTTCAAGGGCGCCCGTAGCTCAGGGGATAGAGCGAGAGACTTCTAATCTCGAGGCCGCAGGTTCGAATCCTGCCGGGCGCATCCTTCTCCACCGTCTTAGCACGGCGCGCGATATTGGCTTCGTCGCATCCGACGGATTGTCCGAAAAGGGCACTAGCGCCGCCAATAGGCGCGGGTGAAGAGGACGAAAATTGGGATGACCTCGAGTCGCCCGATCCACATCAGCGTGATCATCGCCATCTTGCTCTCCCACGGGTAGCCGGAAAAAGAGCCAAACGGTCCGGATGCGCCGACGCCCGGACCGACGTTACCGAGTGTCGCTGCCGCTGAGACCATTGCCGTAAAGGTGTCTTGTGGGTAACCACGTAGGGTGCAGTCCAACAGGATGAAGAGCGACCCCACGACCCACGCGGCGAGATAGAGTCCGGCAAAGACGGTCGCACCCTGAATGGCCGACTCGCGTACCGGGGACGCATTGACCCGCACGGGTAGCACCGCCTCGGGATGAACAACTGTTTCCACGTCGCGTCGTAAGACTCCGACGATGAGGCGGATCCGAATCACCTTGATAGCGCCGGCTGTAGAACCAGCACAACCGCCGATGAACATCATCAGAAACAGGACCAGGAGGCAGAACGCAGCCCAGGTATTAAAATCTTGAGACGCATAGCCTGTCGTTGTCATGATGGTCACGACTTGGAAGGTCGCCTCACCGAACGAGGCCAATAGGCCCTTGTCTGTCGTGGCGAGGAGACCGATGCCGACAAGAATCGAAGCGCACGTCAGGATACCGAGGTAGATGCGAAACTCGCCGTCGCGCAGCGCCGCGCCCCAGTCGCGCTTGACCATCAGATACCAGAGTACGAAATT
Organism: Thermoleophilia bacterium; assembly: GCA_009694475.1. Classification (GTDB taxonomy): domain Bacteria; phylum Actinomycetota; class Thermoleophilia; order Gaiellales; family F1-60-MAGs149; genus F1-60-MAGs149. Next base: position 2,701 of record SHUX01000065.1, on the reverse strand, counting down.
AGCGCCGGCGATCACCTGGAACACCGTCATGATCGTGAGCGTGACCGCACCATACGGTTGCATGGAATCTGCGTTGGGAGAAAAGCCACCAGTCGACATTGCTGAGAACATATGCACGACCGACTCGAAAAAATTCATGCCCGCGCCGAGGCCCAGCAGGCCGACCACCCAGAGAGCGAGCACCATGACAACCGAGATGCCCGTGTATATGAGCCAGAGATGGAGTGCTGTGTCTCGCAAACGCGGCGTCAGTTTGTCGACCTCGGGACCTGGCGCTTCGCGCTCGAGCAGCGCCTTGCCGCCAGGACCTGTTCGGCCGAAGATAGCGATGGCCAGCACGACGATTCCCATGCCGCCGAGCCACTGCGTCAGCGCGCGCCAGAAGAAGATCGAGTTGTTGTGTGATTCAAAATCGCCGATCACTGTCGATCCAGTGGTTGTGAAACCGCTCATAGTCTCGAAGTAAGCGTTGACAAGATTGCCAAGATCGCCGCCCTCAACCATGTAGGGAATGCCGCCAAGCAGTGCAGCGCCGGCCCAGGTCAAGGCAACAACGGCGAACGCCTCTCGCACTGTGACGTCGTCCGAGCGACGTCCACACGCGTATTCGAGACCATAGCCAGCAACGAAACCGATCACCAGTGTCACGACAAATGGCATGACCGTCTCGCCGTAGATCAGCGCAACTGCGGTCGGTGCGAGCAGGGTTAGGCTGAGCCAGCGCAGTATCTTGCCCACCATGCTGAGTACGGCGAGCAGATCGACTGCGAGGTAGTAACGCGATTGAGTTACGACTGCAGAGGTCATAGGGCCTGTTCGAGGCCGGGCACATTGGCCGCTTCGGCGAGGATGATCGCCGAGTCCCCTGCCTGCAGCGCATCATCGCCACGTGGGAAAATCACGTTTCCGTGACGGACAATTGCGCCCACGATCGCGCCATCAAGTGGCCGATCGCGAAACGGTCGACCGAGCAGGTCGCTCGTGTCGCGAATCTCGAGTTCCAACACCTCAACGCGATCGTTCTCGAGCATCGCGAATCCCCGAGTCCTCGAATCATGCGTGAAGCGCACGATCTTCTCCGCGACGACGAGACGTTGATTGAGCGCGTGATCGATACCGACCTGCTCGAAAATTGGCACGAGTTCGGGATTTCCAACGACGGCGATGGCCACGTTGACGCCCGCTTGCTTGGCCAGGAGACCGATCATGAGATCGCGCTCATCGCTATCGGTACAGCAAACGATGGCGTCGGCGCGGCCGATCTTCTCACGTTCAAGGAAGCGCGGATCGGTCGCATCGGCGCAGAAGACGTGCGCGGCTGCAATCTCTTCCGCGCAGCGCCGAGCGGCAGCGGCATTCGATTCGATCACCCGCACATCGAGGTTTTGGGCGCAGAGCGTGGAGGCGATGGCGCGACCTGTCGCACCCGCACCAACTACCACTACCTCGCGAATGTCATAAACACCTCGTCGCGCCAGGCGGTGAGCCCACTCGCGGGAGGCGTCAGGGGAGGCAATCACGACGACCCGATCGCCCTCTTCGACTACGTCATTACCACCAGGGATCGTAATACTGTCGCCTCGGATCAGCGAAGCGATCACGCTGGCATCTGGAATCTGAAGGTCGGCGATGCGTTTGCCGACGATGTTCTCAGTCGCATCCGCGTGGACTTCAAACTCCACCATCTCGGCGCGACCATCGGCAAACATGGCGGTCTGCAGCGCACCAGGAAGTCCGATCGCCCGCACGACGGCCTGGGCGATCTCGTTTTCGGAGGCGATCATGGCGTCCACCGGCAGCTCACCACGCCGCCAAGCATCGAGATACTCAGTGCTCGACGTGCGCACAAGCACGCGCCCGCTGCAGAGCGTCCGCGTCTGGAGGGCAGCGACAATATTTACCTCATCGCGATCAGTACAGACAATTACGAGAGCCGCCGTTTCGACTCCCGCGCGGACGAGGGTCGCACGCGAGGTCCCGTTACCAACCACGGTCAGCACGTCGTAGCGATTCGTCAATTGCGCAAGTAGAGACTCGTCTAAGTCGATAACCGTGACGCTGTGCTGCATGTGGACTGCGGCCACCACGCTTGTTCCGACGCGTCCGGCTCCGATCACGAGAATGTCCACAGGTTCAGAATAGACGCTCGATCATCGTGCGCGCGCTATTGTCTCGGTGAGCAATGCACCGATCACCTTCAACTATCCCTGATGCCACGTATCCGTCGACCCCGGCCTCGTGCCGTGTCCGTCTCGGCTCCGCTCGACTCGGAGCCGCGCGTCAGCGTGCTCGAGCAGGGTGGTTTGCGCTGGATCCAGATGGAGTCGCCGGGGCCCGCTGAGATCGCCTGGTTGGAGACGGAGTTCTCCTTCCACGAGCTCGATCTCGAGGACGTGCGCTCGCGTCGGCAGCGCCCGAAGGTCGACGATTACCCCGACTACGTCTTTGTTGTGCTCCATTTTCCCTGGTATGACAAGGGTTCGGGGAGGCTTTTCCCCGCCGAGGTCAACGCCTTTATTGGCAAGGACTTTCTGATCACGATTCCAAACGTACCGCTGAAGCCGGTACGCAACGTTTTTAGGCGGCTCGAGGACAACCCCGAAGAGGCCGCCGAGTGGTTTGCCAAGGGCTCTGGGTTTTTGTTTTACGAGGTACTTGACGCGCTGTATGGGTACTGCTTTCCGATTCTCGATCAGATTGG
>SHUX01000064.1 GCA_009694475.1 Thermoleophilia bacterium | reverse complement strand
GGAACGCAGCGTCGCGTCGTGGTGGGCACCGTTGCCAACCACAGATCAAAAGGTAGCAGGGGGTTCGGACATCCGCGCTATTCTCGCTGTCGTTCCCTGCCGGAGTGGCGGAATTGGTAGACGCACCGGATTCAAAATCCGGCGTTGGTGACAACGTGCGGGTTCAAGTCCCGCCTCCGGTATTCCGCATCACATCGTGCGATCAGCGCTGGCTTAGCAACCGTGCCTCTCGAGGCACCAGCCTCGGCCCGATCGATCGCCTCGGGAGTGTGAGACCTGTCATCTAGAGTCTAGGAGTGACGACAATCCTGACCGCGATCCTCGCGATGCTGATCATCCTGATCGCGGCGAGCGTCCGAGGTTACAGTGGCTTTGGATTCGCACTGATCGGAGTCGCCGGGCTCTCGATCATCAGCGCCCCCAACGTCGCGATTCCGACGGTGCTCGTGTTGGAGATCATCGTTGGCCTGCTCCTCCTGCCACCCGTCTGGCGCGAGATCAGCTGGCGCCCCGTCCTGCTCTTGCTCGCCGGCGCCGTCGTGTTGACACCGATCGGCGCCCTCTTCCTGATTCGTGTACCCCCCGATATCGCCCGAATTGGTATCGCGATAGTGATTGCCGCGGCAGCGCTGTTGTTGCTCTTTGCAGCCAAACCGCGAGCGACACAGGGAACCGGGGGCACCGTCACAACCGGCGCAGTCGCTGGCCTCCTCAACGGCGCTTTCGGCATTAGTGGTCCACCAATAGTCCTGTTCTTTATGAGCGGCAGCCGAGCGGCCGGTGTTTCGCGCGCCTCGATGATGGCCTGCTTTCTGATCCTCGACACAATCGCTGTAGTGTCGTTTGCAATCGGAGGGCTCGTCGATCGCAGCGTCCTCACAACCGTGCTCGTCTGTCTCCCCGTGCTGGCGATCGGCTCGTGGCTCGGTCACCGGGCCTTCCATGGCTCGAACACCGATCGCTTTCGCGCGCGCGTGCTCTGGCTTCTGCTGGTACTTGCTGCGGTGACTGGCCTGCAGGGCGCAGCAGCGTTCGTAGGCTAGAACCACCCACGGTACGATCTCGACATGGCTGCAATTCCTGACATTACCGACGAGGCGCGCGCCGAGGCCGAGATTCATATCCAGGAGCACTCGCTGGGCGAAGCCGAGCGGATCGGGAAGCTGTCCCGCATTCGCGAAGTGGTACTCGGCGCCCAGGACGGACTGCTCGTGCCCCTCGGCGTCGTCACGGGCATGGCAGCTGCCCACCCCTCGCAATCGCTGATTATCGTCGCAGGACTCGCCGAGGCCTTCGCCGGTGCTGTCGCGATGGGCAGTGGTTCCTATCTCGCCAGCGAGGCGGAAGAAGGCCTCTACCAGGCCGAGATTCGTGACGAGGGCGAGGAGATCGTCGAGCACTTCGAGCGTGAGGTCGCGGAGCTCGCGATCATCCTTGAGCAAGAGGGCCTCCCCCGCGTCGACGCCGAGCAGGTCGCCCAGGGTCTCGCCGCAAACGAGAACGTCTTTCTGCGCACCAAGATCCAGAAGGAGCTCGCACTCTCGCCCGACGCGGGCGGCGAGGCGCTCGGCGACGCCTTCGTCGTTGGTGGAACGTACCTCGCTGCGGCGTTTATTCCACTCTGGCCCTACCTCCTCTTCGTCACCAATACCGCACTCGTAATCAGTCTGAGCTGCACGATGCTGGCGTTGTTCGCCCTCGGCATTGCCAAGGGCAAGGTCGCGCGGCTCGCGCTATTCCAGTCGGGCGCCAAGGTCGTCGTGATCGGCGCGATCTCGGCTGGAATTGGCTTCGCCGTCGGCCACATCGTAACGACCTACTTCGGCTAGTCCGAGCCTTCGAGCGCGAGTACGAGCATGCGCTCCATCTCGTCGAGGCCCTTGCCCCAGGTCGCCGCGTCAGCCAGATCGATACCGAAGGCCCCGAGCTGATCGCCCGGTGACTTGCTACCACCCGTGGCCAGAAAATCGAGATAGGGACCAACAAAGGCGTCGCCATCATCGCGGTAGAGCGCATAGAGCGTGAGGCTCGCGAGGTGCGCGAAGGCGTAGGCGTACGTGTAGAAGCGGGTGTTGATGAAGTGCGGGATGTAGGACCAGCCGCGACGGTAGCCCGCGGGTAGCTCCATCGAGTCGCCGTAATAGGACCGATTGCGCGCCACCCAGAACTCACCGAGGCGATCTTTAGTTAGTGCCTGCCCGTCGCTACGGGCGCCATAGGCGTCCTGCTCGTAGCGCACCATCATCGTCTGACGGAAGACCGTGGCAAAACCAGACTCGAGTTCCTGCCGGATCAGGGCCATCCGCGTCGCAGCATCGGACTCCTCGGCCAGCATGCGATCGAACACGAGCAACTCGGCAAACGTGCTCGGCACCTCACAGAGCGCCAGGGGAGCATGCATCGAGAGCGCCGTCTGACGCTCACTCGAGAGCGCGAAGTGCATCCCGTGCCCCAGCTCGTGCGCGACGGTCATCAGATCGCGCAGCGTGTCGGTGTGGTTAAGCATGATGAACGGCTGTGCGTCCTGTGCTACCGAGGTGCAAAAGGCGCCCCCGCGCTTGCCCGGACGCGGTTCCGCATCGACACGTTGCTCGTCGAAAACGCTCTTCGAAACACGCAGGATTTCCGGCGAGAAGCGTCCAAACGCGTCCTTGATGATCCCGCAGGCCTCAAGATAGGGCATCGCACGCCCCTCGCCAAGCGGCGCGTACTGGTCGGCGAGATGCAGTTTCTCTAGCCCCATCAGTTCGGCCTTCTTTACGAACCAGCGCTGCGCTATGCCGTAGCGCGACTCGATCGCCTCCATCATCGCGTCGACCCAGGCCGGCTCGAGCTCGTTGGAGAGGTGGCGCGGCGCGATCGGCGAGTCATAGCCGCGCAGCCGATCCATCGTTAAACGGTCCGCGACGATGCTGTCGTAGCACGCCGACAACACGTCACCATGAGGCTCGAGCGCTTCGTAGAGCGTCTCCAGTGCTGCCATTCGCACGGGGCGGTTGGTGGTGTGGACGTAGGACAATAGTTCGTCGACCGTCTTCTCGGATTCGCCCGTACCGTCGTCAAACGGTGTACGGATGTTTGACAGGGTCTGCGCGAACAGGTTCTGCCACGCCGACACGACCGGTTCACGCTCGGACAACATGCGCTCCTGATCGTCGGGCAAGACGTGGGGGCGAAAGCGGCGCTCAGAGGCGAGGTGATGTCGATTGGCGGCCAGCGCGGGCGCGTCGATCAGTGGCTGCGCGATCGCATCGTCGATGGCAATCCATTCGAGGTCAAAGAAGCGCAACGCATTGCCAGCCCTCACCATGCCCTGATCTACGACCGTCTCAAAATCGCGCGCCTCGTCGTCGTTGACATCGACGCTGCGACGCAGGCCAACGTACGACCCGACGCGGTGCAGGGCGTTGCTGATCTCGGCCAACTCGACCAACGCAGCCGCAAGACCCGTGGCATCGAGTGTCGCCACGCTGCCGCGATACGTCGCGTCGAACGCCTCCGCCGCCGCAATCGTGTCGGTCAGCAGTCGCTGGGCCCCAGCAACATCGCTGCAGATCGACGAGAGATCCCAGCGGACGCCCGCTGCATTTGGTCCGGAAGGCGCTATTGCAGTCATCGCTGAAGTGTTATCGATCGTGCTCGGCGAGTCGGCGCTCGGCGAGCAGCAGCGCCAAGGAACTCGAGGCGGCAAGGATTTCCGTTCCGATCAAAGCGATCGCAGCCGCCAGCGGCATCACAATCGGTACGGTCGGCTCGTGCTGCCGCGCGCTTGGATCCGGCTGACAGTCCCGCGCCAAGAATATAAAGCCACGCTCGTCCATTCGCCCCGGGCTCGTACAGAACTCACCGAGTGCCTCGATCGTGGAGGCTCGCAACAACGTCTCCTCACCGAGTTCTCGCGCTGCACACGCCAGTGGATCTTCACCGGAGTCGAGCGCGCCCGCCGGCACCTCAAGCGTCTCCATCCCCACGGCATATCGATACTGCCGTACAAGTACGACGTCACCGTTGGGGAGCAGCGGCACGATCTTCGCAAAACCCGGCGAAAGTACCAGTGGAAAAGCGTATTCCCGCCCCTCGGGTGTGCAGACGTCATGTTCCTCGATGCGCACGACATCATCGTGTAACACCCGCACCGCATGTGTCGTCCAGGCGCCTTGTGTCGACTTGCTCACCCAACCACTATAGGCACGCTCGCAAAACGGGTATGTTGCTGCGCAATGCGTTTTCCTCCCGCGCTCGTCCTCCTGCTCGTCATTGCTGTGATTGTCGTCGGCGGCTCTGCCGTTGCGCAGCGAATGACCTCCCCGTCCCTCGGAAAACATGCAGCGTCATCTTTGGCGACGACCGGCTCCATCGATAAAGCCAACACCGTCGCCAAAGACGTCCCCACGCTGACCCTGCCTGATCCGCTACCCCAGCGCACACTCCAGTTACCGATTCTGATGTACCACCGAGTTGCAGTCCTCGCGGGTGACGAGCCGGCCATCACGGTTGACCTGACGGTTGATCCCGGCGAATTTACCCTCCAGATGCAATGGCTGAAGGACAACGGCTACACGTCGATCACACAGCTGCAGCTGTATCAGGCACTGATCGAAGGCAAGCCATTGCCCGCTAAGCCAGTGCTGATTACCTTCGACGATGGCTATCGCGGCATCGCCACAATCGCCGCGCCAATCATGAGCCGCGTGGGTATGGTCGGCACCGCGTACGTCATCACCGATCGCATTGCCCAACGCAATCAGACGGCACCGGCCTGGCTGACGTGGCCGCAGCTTCGCACACTCGAGCAGCGTGGCTGGGACATTGGTTCGCACACGGTCGCACATACCGAGATTCCGCACATGTCCAGTCAGGCCGCACTCAAGACGCTGCGTGCGTCGCGCTTTATGCTTGAGAAGCACCTCGGGCATCCGGTCCAGTGGTTCTGCTACCCGGCCGGCTCGGTCGATGCCACCGCGGTCGCTCTGGTCAAACAGGCGGGCTACGTCTTGGCCACCACCACGCAGTTCGGAATCGATCACTCCGCCGCGAATCCCTTGCAGTTGAGCCGCGTCCGCATTGCAAACGACACAGGCATCGGCGGCCTGGCCGACGCACTCTCGTCCTAGCGCGGCGTCTCGCCGAGGATATCGAGACTTGCCGTACCGACGCGGGTTGCTCCCGCAGCAATCAGCGCCGACACCTCGTCCAGGCCTCGAACGCCCCGGACGGCCTTGATTCCGACGCCGGCACCGACCTCCTCGCGCAACAACTCGATATCCAAGGCATCATCAGGTTCGGGCACCAGCCCGGATGACGTGACGACCATGTCGACCTCGGCCGCCACCACTGCACGCACCAGCAGGCGTAATGTGCGGTCGTCATACACCCCCGTCTCGATGACTGCACGCACGAGCACCTCTGCCCGCGTCTCGCGCGCCTCCGCGATGCAGCGCGCAAGTTCGTCACGCACATGATTTGGATTGCCAGAGCCAAAGGTCGCCAGATCGACGACAACCTCAAGCTCCTGTGCACCGTCCTCGAGTGCACGGCGACACGCCACTGCCTTGATCGATGGCCGATCGCCGCCAAACGGATGGGAGATCAACGCCACCAGTTTAACATCGGAGCCCACGAGGGCGGCACTGGCGTTGGCGACATGCGTCGGCGGAACGCAGACTGCCGCAACGTGAGCCTGCTTTGCGGCCTCACAGAACGCAACGCACTCCACTAACGAAACCCGCGGTCGTAAAAGCATCAGCTCGATCGATTTTGCTCCGTCGCCAGTCCGTCGTGCCATACGCAGAGCGTACCCGCCCGACGTGACCCGGGTCGCTGCACGACGAACGTATCTCGTCTACCATGCCCTGTCCACGTCATGACTGACTTCCGCGACCAGAAGCGCTACGACGCGCACCAAGAGGCCATGCGTAACTCGCGCCGCGCGAAGCAGCGTGCGGTCGCACGTGCCACGCAACGTAAGCGTCGGATGGTGCTCGTCGCACTCCTGATTTTGCCCGTTGCGATTGCCGCTTTCGCTTTTACATGGAGCCGCGCAGGCGACGGCACCAAGAAGCCAGTCACGCAGGCCGAAGCCCTGCCAGAGCAGTCGGCCGCCGACCAGGCCGTGGGCGGACGCGTGGCAATGCCGGATCACATCCGCGGTGTCCACGTGACGAGCTACGCCGTTGCCACACCTGGCATGTTCGAACCAATCATGGCACTGGCCGATCCCAAGGTCGGCATGAACGCGATCCAGATCGACATCAAGGACGAGCGCGGCGAAGTAGCCTTCTCAACCCCAATTCCGCTCGCCAAGGAAGCTGGCGCGCACATGAACATCTACGACCCGGTCAAGGTACTCCGGCGTGCACACGAGGCCGGCCTCTACGTGATTGGTCGCATCGTTACGTTCCAGGATGGCTACGCGCCTGGCACCTCACGCACTCTGGCCGTGCAAACACGCAGTGGCGCCCTTTGGAAGAACGACCTTGGCATCACCTGGCTGGACCCGACGAATGAGGCCTCGTGGGAGTATCCGATCCAGTTGGCGACCTACGCCGCCGAACTGGGCTTCGACGAGATCATGTTCGACTACGTCCGCTATCCGACCGATGGCAACACCGAGAACATAGTCTTCCATGATCCGGGCCGCAACCGTGACGAGACGATCACCACGTTCCTCAAGCGGGCGTCGCGATCGCTCAAGCCCCTTGGCGTGCACGTCTCAGCCGCCATGTTCGGCCTCGCCGCGACCGGCGACCTCGGCATTGGCCAGAAACCCGGCAAGTTGCGCAATACGCTTGACGCTGTCTACCCAATGCTCTATCCCTCCCACTTCACTGATGGTCAGTTCGGCATTTCCAAGCCCGGCGACACACCCGGACCGACTGTCGCTGCTGCCCTCTCCGACTGGCGTCGCCGCACCAACGGCGGCACGATGCAAATCCGACCGTGGCTGCAGGACTTCACCCTCGGCGGCATCACCTATGGCCTCCCCCAAGTGCTCGAGCAGATTGCGGCCGCCGATCGCACCGGTGCGGGTGGCTGGCTCCTCTGGAATGCGACCTGCACGTATACGGCAGGTGCCTTCGCCGGCACCAACGGCCAGCCGTAGCGTTACGGGCCGAGTCGATCCAAGAGCGCCGGATCATCGCGCCAGCCACTCTGCGAGCGCACGCGTAGATCGAGCATCACTTTGGCCCCGATGATGCGTTCGATCGTCGGGCGCGCGGAGGTGCCGATCGCGCGGATCATCGATCCACCGGCGCCAATCACGATGCCCTGCTGAGACTTCGAATCCACGTAGATCGTGGCCTCAATCCGTGCCGCCCGCTTCTTGGTCGGCGCCTCGTACTCCTCAACGACAACCGTCAGGGCATGAGGAACCTCATCACGCAAACGGCGGAGCGCCTGCTCGCGAATCAACTCGGCGATCTGAAGCCGTACGGGATCCGACGACGTGGCGTCATCGGGAAACAGGGCTGGCCCGGGTGGAGCCATCCGGACAAGGTCGGCTACGAGCGCCTGCACGCCGTCACCGGTGATCGCTGAAATCGGATGCAACTCTGCAAAGTCACCCAATTCGGCTGCCGCACCGATCGCCCGACCAATCCGCTCAGACGACATGCCGTCGGTCTTGTTGACGACAATGATCACCGGCACACCCGCTGCAAACGCCGCCTCGGCGCTGGCACGATCGCCACCGCCAATCGACGCGGTGCCATCAAGCACAAGCAGGACGAGATCGACATCAGAAAGCGTTTCGCGCACGCTGCTGGCCATCCTCTCGGTCAAACCGTCGCGGGGAATCTGAATGCCCGGAAGGTCGGCGAGTACAAGCTGCCAACCATCACCATGGGCGATCCCGGCGATACGACGGCGGGTCGTCTGCGGCCGATTCGATGTGATCGTGACGTGCTGGCCCACGATCGCATTGACGAGCGTGCTCTTGCCCACGTTGGGACGACCAGCCAGTCCGATCAGTGCACAGCAAAACTCCACACGTGCAGGGTACGGCACCCGCCACCCATCCAGTACTATATCCGCCAGAGTTCATGAGCACCTCCCCGACTGCCAAAGACAGCGTCTTCGCCCCTGTGCAGGTGGAAGGCGCCGTCGAGAAGATCGTTCGCCGTCTCGGCGAGGCGATCGGATCGGGTCTGCTCGGCCCCGGTGAGCGCCTACCGTCGGAGCTCGAACTGGCGGACCGACTCAACGTTGCACCAATGACGCTCCGCCAGGCACTTGCGATCCTGCGCGATGCCGGCTACGTCGAGACGCGTCGTGGACGGGGAGCCGGATCGTTCGTTGCGTCGACGATCACGGCGCCACTGATCTCGACCGGATCGGTTCCGACCGAGCCAGAGCTCCGCGATCTGGTCGACTGGCGGCGAACGATTAGCGGCGAGAGCGCGGCCCTCGCCGCCGAGCGCGCGAATCCCGCAACCCGCCAACGCATCGTGGCCGTCGCCGCACAGGCCGATGCCGCCGCGTCCGGCGCCTATGGTGCCTATCGCTTGGCCGACAGTGCGTTCCATGTCGCCGTCGCTCAGGCGAGCGGCAGCTCCCGCCTGATGGTGGCCGAGACCTCGATCCAAGCGGAGTTCAACCAGATCTTCGGCTCGCTGCCGGGAACCAACTCGACGCTCGCCTTGCGCAGTTCGACACTCGGCCACGAGCCAATCGTTGCTGCGATCGTGGCGGCCAATCCCTCAGCGGCGCGGCTTGCGATGGAGCAGCATGTTGAGGCCATCTACGACTGGATTCTTGGCCTGCACCTCGGGCGGCTCTAGGAGACCGCGCTTGCATCATGAATCCTAATCTGTAGAGTTCATCTATGTCCCCCGTCCAGCCACAGATTGACGCGCCGGATCTCCCCTTCCTCGACATCAACGATCCGGCCTTTTCGATTCGCTCCGATGCCGTCCGCGACGCACGAGCCGCCGGCCCCTACGCGCGGACCCCCTATGGCCTTGCCGTCCTGCGCTATGCGGAGGTCAATGCGCTCGTCAATGACAGGCGCCTGATTCAGGGAAGCGCAGCCTGGTCTCGCCACAACAACATCACTGGTCCCTGGGCTCACTGGTGGTCGAACATCGTGCTCAACCGTGAGGGACAAGATCACGTTCGCCTACGTAAGCTTGTCAACCCGGCGTTCGCGTCGAAGCATGTTGCGAATCTCGTACCCGAGTTTCAGGCGCTCGCCAACGAGCTGATCGACGCCTTCGTCGACGATGGACAGTGCGAGTTTATGCACCAATTCTCCGAGCCATACGCCACGCGTGTTGTCTGTAAGCTGCTCGGTATTCCTGAGGACGAGTGGGAGACGCTCGCCGGCTGGTCCGAGCAGATCGGCCTCGGCCTTTCGATCGTCGGTTCAGCGCGGCAGATCGAGATGGAGGCCGGGCTCGCCAACATGCTCGCCTACGCCGACACCATGATTGAGGAGCGTCAGCAACACCCGAAGGACGACTTTCTCCAAAGCCTGGTCGATGCCAACGTCGATAGCGACTCCTTGACCGACCAGGAGCTCCGCGAGAACATTGCGCTGCTCGTCTTTGGCGGAATCGACACGACGCGGAACCAGCTCGGTCTCGGGATGGATATCTTCTGTCGCCAGCCAGAACAGTGGCAACTGCTTCGCGAACGACCCGAACTGGCAACAAATGCGGTCGAGGAGATCATGCGAATGCGTCCGACCACAACATGGATCACGCGCGAGGCTGCTGAAGACTTTGAGCTCGATGGCATTCAGGTCTCCCAGGGTACGACGCTCCATCTCTTTACCGAGTCGAGTGGCACCGACCCGTGCAAGTACGCCAACCCGGCGTTCGACATGAGTGTCGAGGACCGTCCGAAGCACTTCGGCTTTGGTGGGGGACGCCATTACTGCCTCGGGCATTTCATTGCACGTGGCGACATGACGGAAGCACTTGTCCTGCTAGCCCAACGTCTACCCAATTTGCGCCACGACGGTGAGCCCGAATTTCTACCAGATTCGGGCAACACCGGACCGGTTCGACTACCTCTTCTTTTCGGTACGCCGGAATCGTCCTGATCAGCGAGTTGCCACTGCTTGAGCCCGGCGTCTTGACCCTCGGCTGTGGTGATCTCCAGGCACCACCGCTGTTCGAATTGATCCAAGACGACGGTACCCGTCCCGGGTACGAGCCGATGGCAGCCGCTCTCGTCGCCGCTCAATTGAGTCTGCTGATCGATTGGGTGCCGCTCGAGTGGAGCGATTTTTATCCCGCACTCCACGAGGGGCGTATTGATGCGATTTGGTGCGGGCAGGGCATTACACCGGTCCGTCAGCAGATGGCCGACTTTACGCGGCCATACGCGGTCTTTAACGAATCGCTCGTCACGCGCCGCGAGAGCACCGTCTCTAATCCACTTGAGTGCGCCGGACTCCGCATCGGTGCAATCGCCGCGAGTACCAACATGACACTGACCGAGACGTTCCCAGGGGTCATTCCGGTTGCTTTTGATGGCGCCACCAACGATGTCTTTGGCGACATGATTACGGCGACTCGCTCGGGCGAGATCGACGG
>SHUX01000063.1 GCA_009694475.1 Thermoleophilia bacterium | reverse complement strand
TTCGTCACGTATCGTTAGTCACATCAGAGCCCATTGGGGGCTCGTAGCGGGACGTGCTGCCGAGTGCCGCGCGTCATCACTCGGAAGGACCACATCTTGCGTTTCGAAGACTTCGATCTCCAGCCGGAGATCCTGCGCGCGTTGACAGACCTCGGCTACACCGAGCCAACGCCAATCCAGGAGGGCACCATGGATGCTCTCTTGCGCGATAAGGACATGGTCGGCCAGGCCCAGACGGGCTCCGGCAAGACCGCGGCGTTCATGCTGCCGATCCTTGATCGCATTGACCCCGACTCGAAGGATCTGCAGGCACTGATCCTCTGCCCGACGCGCGAACTCGCGCTGCAGGTGGCGGACGCCTCGCGCTCTTTCGCCAAGTACCTCGACAACGTCAACATCGTGCCCGTCTACGGTGGCGCACCAATTGTCGAGCAGATCACCGCTCTCAACCGTGGTGGCCAGATTGTTGTTGGCACGCCAGGTCGCGTGCTCGACCTGTTGCGCCGCGGCAAGATGATCCTGTCGGATTGCCGCATGGTTGTGCTCGACGAGGCCGACGAGATGCTCTCGATGGGCTTTATCGATGACGTCCGCGACATCCTCAAGCGCACGCCGTGGGGCAAGCAGACCGCGCTCTTTAGCGCCACCATGCCCGACCCGATCAAGAAGTTGGCCGAGGAAGAGCTGCACACGCCCGAGTTCGTCAAGGTCGCCTCGAAGGAGATCACGGTCGACACGGTCGACCAGCGCGTCGCCTTCGCTGAGGGTCGCGACAAGCTCGAACTGCTCGAGCGCTTTATCCAGGAGATGAAGCCGCCGACGATGATTATCTTCGCGCGAACGAAGATCGGTACGCAGAAGTTGGCCGACGATCTCAAGCGACGTGGCCACAAGGTGCGCGCGCTTCATGGCGACATGGGGCAGGGTGCCCGCGATTCGGTGATGATCGCCTTCCGCGGCAAGCGCATCCCCATCCTCGTGGCGACGGATGTCGCCTCGCGTGGACTCGATGTCAGCCATGTCACGCACGTCGTCAACTTCGACCTGCCCGACGAGCCCGAGGTGTACGTCCACCGCATCGGTCGTACCGGCCGCGTTGGTCGCGAGGGTTTCGCGATCTCGTTCGTCGCCAACAAGGAGAAGCCGAAGCTCGACGCCGTCGAGCGTCTCCTCAAGCGTAAGATTCAGCGCTGGGGTATCGACGAGCCCGTGCAGCCATTGACGCCCGAGCAGATTGCGATTGCCGAGGAGATCGAGGCCGCCGAAGAGTCGGGCGAGGTCGATGTGCTGGTGGTTGAGGGCGAAAGTACTCGAGAAGCGACGGAGTCGACTGTCGATGGTGATGCGCCGAAGAAGCGCCGTCGCCGTCGCGGTGGTCGCGGTCGTGGCGGGAGTGGTGGCGGCGAGAGCGTCGAGACGACGGTTGCTGCTGAGTAGCTAACACGGGGGACATGACAAACCCCGGTTTGTCATGTCCCCCTGTCAGTTCGCGACGGTGCGTAGTGTCGTCGGCTCAACGAGTTGAGGGTTGCTTGGTGCGACGAACGAGGGCGCGTAAGAACAGCGGCGCCCGGAAACCCAGTGCGCCCAGCACGCCGATTGCGATCCCGAGTGAACCTATCACCACGAGGAGTTCTGTGAAATCCGGGGGGTTGATTGAGAAGAAGTCGGCGACGGGTGGGATTGCGAAGGCGGCGACAAAGCCGGCGACCAGTGCCAGCATCAGCAGGCCGACGCCCCAGGCGCGCACCTGAGACTGCTCGATTGCCTCGTCCTCAAGGAGCAGGATCAGATACAGCCCGATGAAAACGAGCACAAGTAGAGCAGCCGAGCGGGCGTCCTCGAGGCTACGACCAGGCAGGCTGCGTGTGATGCCATAGGCGGCCATCACACCGATTGCGCTGACAACACCACCAGGCACGCTGAAACGCAGCAGGTCGCGCAGGAAGGGCACGTTCGTGGGACGCCCGACGCTCGGTGCAATGGCGAGCACGAAGCCGGGGATGCCGATGGTGAAGGCTGCGGCTAAGGTGATGTGGCGTGGCAGCAATGGATACTCGGCGCCAGCGACACCGATCGTCAAAATCAGCGTCGCCGCGAACGCGCTCTTGACGACAAAGAGTTTGGCTACACGACGAATGTTGGCGAGAATGCGACGCCCTTCAGCGACGCCTTTTGGCAGTGTCGCGAAGGAGCCATTGATCAGCACCATGTCGCTGACGCTCTTGGCGATCTGAGAGCCCGAGCCAAGCGCAATCGACATCCGAGCCGCCTTCATTGCCGGCACGTCGTTGACGCCATCGCCGATCATCGCGACGTAGCGACCACGGCGTCGCAGCCCGTCGACGAGCTCCCGTTTTTGGTCGGGCGTGATGCGCCCGAAGACGCTGTGGGTCACAGCAACATCGGCGATCGCATCGAGGTCGCCGGTTGGGAGATCAGCGCCACTGATCGCCGTCGTATCACCAAAGCCCGCGGCCTTCGCGACCGCCTCAACCGTGCGTGGCGCATCGCCAGAGATGACTTTGAGGTCGACGCCCTGTTCGCGAAAAAACGCCACAACCTCGGCAGCATCGGACCGCATCTGCTCTGCCAAGACGACGATGCCGAGTGCAGTGAAACCGGGGGGCGTTGGGGGTGTCACAGCATCGTCCTCGGGGATCGCCGGCAGTGCAGTGGCGGTGCCGACGACCAGCACGCGACCACGTTCGGCTTGGAACGCCTCAACCTCCGCAGAGAGCGCACCCATGCCGAGCACCTCGGGAGCACCGAGGACGATCACGGTGTCATGCAGTTCTACCCCAGACCATTTCCAGCGTGACGAGAACGGCAGCTCGGCCAGCACGGTCTCGGCGGGGTACGGGATCGCCATGGCAATCGCGTCGGAGGAGCCCGAGCGCACTTCGGCCGAGCCGGCTAGGCGCCCAAGTAGTAGGCGGACCGCAGCATCCGTGGTGTTCGGAGCAGCCACCACATCGGTTAGGCGGAGCGTGCCGTCCGTCAGCGTACCCGTCTTGTCGACACAGAGTGTGTCAACGCCCGCCAGTGATTCGACCGCATTGAGGCGCTGGACGAGTGCGCCCATCCGTCCGAGCGTGACGGCGGCCAAGGCGAAGGTAATGCTCGCGAGCAGGATCAGTCCCTCAGGCACAATCGAGATCAGTCCGGCGGTGGCAGTCTCTGCGGCCTGCTGAAACTGCGTGTTGTGAAATCGGAACGCCAGCAGTAGCGCGCCCGCCAGCGGCACCATCGAAAGTAGTAGTACACGCAACAGCCGGTCGATGTCGAGCTGCAACGGCGAGCGTTGATCGGTCGCCTGCTTGGCGTTGCGGGTCAATCGGCTTGCGTAGGCGGCAGCGCCAACGGCCGTCACGCGGTAGACGCCCACGCCCCCTGTGCAATAGGAGCCCGAGTAGAGCGTGTCGCCGACACGACGCGTTACATGGTCGGCCTCACCCGTCAGGATTGACTCGTCGATCGCCAGGCCGCGCGCCTCGACGAGCTCGCCATCAGCGACGATCTGGTCGCCGGGCTGTAGTTCGACGATGTCATCGGGCACCAGTTCCTCGGCCATTACTGCGCGTGTCACGCCGTCACGGCGAACGGTCGCGTGTGGCGCAATTAGGAGCGCCAAGCGATCGAGAGTCCGCTTGGCGCGTAACTCCTGCGCGATACCGATTACCGTGTTGAGCACGATCACGGCCGCAAACAAGGCGTCCTTCCAGGCGCCCGCCGCGACGATCAGCACCATGAAACCGAGCGTGATCAGGTTGATCAACGTAAAGACGTTGCGCCGCAGAATCGCGTGCAACGGGATACTCGTAGAGTCTTTTTGCTGCTCTCCGAGTGCACGGCGGATCTGCTCGGCCTGCGCCGTCGAGAGGCCCGCGTGTTCGGCCATGCTCATCCGTGGGATGGTATCGGGCGTCCGGGGTCGGTAGGTGGGGCGTCAAGCCCCGTCGACGCGATCTTTAGGATCCCCTTGCCGTAGTCGGCTGCAGCGCTTTCGCTCGCACCGCCGTTATTTTGCGTCAGCGCAACGGTGATCAGCGTGCCACGCGAGTCGAATACGGCTGCGACGTCGTGCCAGACATTCTCGATGTAGCCGATTTTGTGGGAGGTCACGAAAGGGGTCCACGGATCAAAAAGGCCGGGGCGGCTGGTGTGGGCGAGGAGCCACAGTCCGACGCGTGCATCCCTTGGTGATAGGCCAAGCCTGTTGGCTGGGCCTGTGCCGCCCGCAGCCTGGACGAGTGCTTGCATTACCACGCCGAGGTCGTGTGCGGTTACGACCTTGCAGCACTTGAGTGCTGGCTGATCGTTGACACGTATGGGTGGTTGTTGTTCGCGCCGATCCTGTCCGGTCAGATAGCCAGCAGCGACGTTGAGACGGAAGGCACCGAGCTTGCGGGCAGTCGCAGTTGCGCGCGCACCGCCCGTCGTGGTGTTGCCACCGATCGCCGTCAGCATTGCGTTGGCAGCGTCATTCGACGAGTCTCGGATCATCGACTGCAACGTTCCCCATTCGGGGGCATCGATTGGGTCACGTCTGAGTCCGATCAGATACGTGATTAGGATCGGCAGCTTCAATGTACTCGCACCCGTAAAGGCCCCGCCGGCATTCCATGATGCGCCTCGCCCACTTGCCATGTTGATGGTCCAGGCCGCTGCCGAACCGGCAGGGCGGTGGAGACGTGCGAGCTGGCGTTGTGCGACGGGTGGTGTGATCGTGGTTGGGACTCCAGTAAATGCGACCGCGGGGAGGCCAAGCACGTCGCTGGTTGTTTGGCGACCGACCACCTTGCCCATCGACCAGCCAACCACCGTCAGCTTGAGATCTCTGGACGGTAAGCCGATCGGCCCGATCGTGGCGCGCTTTGTTGGCTTTTTGATCTTGACAATGCGATAACGCTTGCCATCAATACGTATCTCGAGCGTGTCGATGGGTTCTCGTGCGTGGAAGGCGATGATGCCCGGATTCGCCTCGAACGGGCGCGGAGCATCGACGGTGAAGGCGACGGCCATGGCTAGAAGTATGCCGTTTATGAGTCCTGTCCGGCGGCGCGAGTAGCGTGCCTGAGAGGTGGAACGACATGAGGATCTCGCGCGGCTGCTCGACCTTCGGCTGGCCGGACTCTGGACCGAACTCTTCGACGTACCGCGTGAGCAGTGGGATCCCGAGATCATCGGCTGGTATCTACGCACCGCCTACAGCCAGGGGTATGCCGATGCGATGTCGTATCTCGATCGTGCCGAGATGCGTGACGAGTTGCTGCGCATTGACGGTGCGCGCCCCGACGCCGCGTAGTTCGAAGGGTGGGCCAGAAGCGTCAGGCCTCCGATAGAATGAGTAACGCATGAGCGATGTCGCGCCCGCAACTCCCGAGCCGCCCAAACCCGGTTTTCGTCATGTGCGCCTCGCGATTGCTCTAGTGGTCGCATCGTTGCTCGGTACCTTCGCCGTCTATACGGCCTTTGCCGACTCGTCGATGCCTGTGCTCAGCGTCGCCCAGGCTTCGACCGGCTACGACGGACAGAAGATTCGACTCGAGGGCAAGGTCACCAAGACGACTGGCGACGCCGCAGATCCCAACGGTATGCGCTTCATCCTGCAAGACAACGAACAAACCGCGACGATGCCAGTTGAGTATCGCGGTGCTGTCCCCGATGCGTACCGTGTGGGGCGTGCGATTGTGATTGACGGCACCTACGAAAACGGCGTCTTCACTGCAGTCCCCGATACGCTTGTGACCAAGTGTCCATCGAAGTATCAGGACAAGGCGACGACATCGACGTCGTCGGGCTCGTCCTGAACCGTCAGGAGCACGTGACGTGGCGCTGATCGGCCAAGGTGCATTGATCCTTGCGTTGTTGCTCGCGATCTATGCAGCGGCTGGTGGACTCTTCGCGGGCTTGGGGCTCGATCGTCGCTTTCTGGCTAGCGCCCGAAATGCGCTCTGGGGGATTCTCGCGCTCGTCGTGATTGCCGATGCGATTTTCCTCTACGCGATCTTCACCCACGACTTCTCGTTTACGGTCGTCGCAGACACGACCTCACGATCCTTGCCAGTGGGCTATATGTTTACGGCCTGGTGGGGTTCGCAGGCGGGCTCCTTGCTCTTGTGGGTGACGATTCTCGCGGCCTTCAGTCTGCTCGCACTGCGCGCCACCCGTCGCGCGCTTGGCGAACTACAGCCGTGGTTGATCATGATCCTGGCGCTGATCGGCGCGTTCTTCCTGCTGCTGCTGGTTGTGCCGGCGAGTCCATTTGTCACGCAGCTAGCGCCAACCGATGGAGTGGGGCTCAATCCGTCGCTGCAGAACCCGTACATGGCGATCCATCCACCCGCGCTCTATCTCGGCTACGTGGGTCTGGCGATCCCCTTCGCGCTTGCGATGGCGGCCTTGCTTGCGGGTCGCACCGACTCGCGTTGGCTCGTCGCGTCGCGACGGTGGACGCTCGCCGCGTGGGGTTTTCTCGGCATCGGCATGCTGCTCGGCTCGCATTGGGCCTACACCGAAGTTGGCTGGGGTGGCTTCTGGGCGTGGGACCCGGTCGAGAATGCTGCGCTGATGCCGTGGCTCGTGGCGACCGCCTTCTTGCATTCGGTGATGGTCCAGGAGCGCAAGGGCATGCTCAAGGTCTGGAATCTCTGCCTGATCGCCGGGGCCTTCGCCTTATCGATCTTCGGGACCTTCCTGACGCGCAGCGGCATCCTCTCGTCGATCCATGCCTTCGTCTCGACCAACATTGGCTGGTATTTCGTGTTCGCGCTGGCTGCCGTGCTCGGCGGTGCGTTCGGCCTGAGCCTGTGGCGTCTGCCACTACTCAAGGCCGACCAACGAATCGAGTCGCTCGTCAGTCGTGAGGCGACATTTCTGTTTAACAATCTGCTGCTGGTAGGGCTCGCCTTCGCCGTGCTCTGGGGTGTCATCTTCCCGTTGTTGACCGAGGCCGTCGGCTCGGTTCGAGAGACCGTCTCGACGCCGTTCTACGAGTTTTTCGTCGTCACCTTCGGGCTGCCGTTGCTGCTCTTGATGGGTGTTGGGCCGCTGATTGCCTGGCGGCGAGCCTCCTTGACGCAACTGCGGCGATCGTTCCTCTGGCCGCTGACGGCCGGACTCGTCGCTGGTGCCGTGATGATCGCGTTTGGGCTGGGCTCATCGTGGCCAGGCGTGGCGGCAGGTAGCGTTTGCGCGTTCGTGACGGTGACGATTCTGAGCGAGTTTGTGCGCGGCGCGGCAGCACGTCGCAGCATCCATGGCGAAAACTGGCTCGTCGCTTTGCTGCGTCTGATCGGGCGTAATCGCCGGCGTTACGGTGGCTACATCGTGCACCTTGGTGTGATCCTGTTCGTGATTGGTGCGGTTGGTTCGAGTGCCTACGAAACCCAGGCCGAGGGGCTGCTCGAGCCAGGGCAATCGCTGCAGGTCGGTAGCAACGTGCTGACCTTCCAGGCGATCGAGAAGACGCGGGGTGCGAACTTTACGGAGCGTGCCGCCGTCTTGGCCGTCACGAGCGATGGCAAAAGCCTTGGCACGCTCCGCCCCGCCAAGCGCTCGTATATCCGGGAGCAGACAACGTCGAATGAGGTGGCGATCCGGACAACGCTGACGGGTGGCGATCTCTTCATCATTCTCGACGGTATCCGTGGCGACGGCGCGGTCCAGATCAAGGCCTTCTACAAGCCGGTCGTCGGCCTGCTCTGGCTCGCAGGCTTCTTCTTTGTTGGTGGCGTACTGCTCTGCGTGTGGCCCGACGAGCGGGAGGCGCGGCGGATCTTGCAGCGCTACACCGAAGAGCCGCTGCCAGGAGAGTCGTGATGGTGGCGGCTCTCGTCCTCGGTCTGATTGCGCTGATCGTCGTGGTTGGTGTGGCCTGGCCCCTCGTGCGACCGGCCTCCGCGGCCGACCAACTCGATCCGTTGACCGACGGTCAGCGTCGGCGCCTTGCCTTGCGCGAGGAACGCGACCTCGCCCTCGCCGCCCTCAAGGAACTCGAAGTCGACCACGCCACGCACCACATTGGTGACGAGGACTACGCGGAACTCGTCGCTGACTATCGTGCGCGCGCCGCGGAAGCGATGCGACAGCTGGATGCTGAACTGCCACCGAGCGCAGGCTAGGCGGCGGCGGGCGGGTACGCTGCTCGCATGACTGATCCTGTTCGCTTCGAGCTTCGTGACACGCTCGCCATCATCACGCTCGACGATGCGACGACGCGTAATGCCCTGGGGCCGGAGGCGGCCGCTCTGATCACGCGCTTCGCCCTTGAGGCTGCGGCCACTCCTTCGGTAAGACTGCTGGTGCTGACGGGGGCGGATGGAGTCTTCTGTTCGGGGGCCGCGATTCGCGCGTGGGAGGAGCTCGACGAGACGGGGGAGACACTCACCGACCGCGGCACCGAACTTTGTGACCTGCTGGAGGCGCTGCCCGTGCTCGTGCTTGCCTGTCTACCCGGGCACGCGGTGGGTGGTGGCGTTGAACTTGCGCTCGCTGCTGACTGGCGGATCGTCGCGCCCGACGCCGAGCTGCGCTTCGTCCACGCAGGCTTCGGGCTGATGCCCGGCTTCGGGGGCTTGGTTCGGCTCGAACTGTTGGTCGGCCGCCCGCAGACGCTCGAGTATCTGGCGACCCGTGCCCGTGTCGGAGCAGACGA
Organism: Thermoleophilia bacterium; assembly: GCA_009694475.1. GTDB lineage: Bacteria > Actinomycetota > Thermoleophilia > Gaiellales > F1-60-MAGs149 > F1-60-MAGs149. Next base: position 2,129 of record SHUX01000063.1, on the reverse strand, counting down.
GGCGCTCGCCGTGGGCCTGGTTGACGCTATCGTCGCGGCCGATGCGCAGCTCGCCTGGGCAGAGGAGCGGTCCGCCGCCATGGCTGGTTCGGACCGTGCGGCGCTGGCGGCAATCAAGCTCGCCTCCGCGACCGGCGACGAGCGAGCCGCCTTTCTCGATCTTTGGCCCGATCGCCAATTGCCCGATCGCCTCAGCTCCTGACGGGCGCGTCGGCTACTCTGTCGTTTGACGCGAAGGATGCAGACATGAGCGAAGTCACTAAGCAGATTGTGCTCGACGCACTGAACCAGGTTGAGGACCCAGAGTTGATGATGGGCATTGTCGACATTGGTCTCGTCTACGAGGTCGAGATCGACGAGGACAAGAATGTCCACGCGACGTACTCGCTGACATCGATGGGGTGTCCCGCAGGGCCACACATCGCCTCCGAGATCGATCGTGCGATTCGTGAGGTACCTGGTGTCAACGAGGTCGAGGCCGAATTGGTCTGGTCACCACCGTGGACGCCTGAGCGCATGAGCGAAGACGCCAAGTTCGCACTCGGCTTCTAGCCGACCTCGGCCGACGGCGTAGCCCTCAGCCGAGTTTGGCTTTGCGACGCTCTTTCTCGTAGGTCGGGTGCTGCACGATTTCGCCGCTGATGTCGGCCCCGTCAACACGGGCCGTGATCGCCTGTCCGACGACAATGTGATCGGTATCCAACTTGGCAAGGCCCAGCGTGCGGCCGCCAAGATACGGGGACCTGACGGCTTGGGTGATAAAGCCTATCTCGGTGCCATCGACGTAGATGGGTGCGCCGCTCGCGTCGTCGCCACCGTCGTCGAGGGCGACACTCGTCAGGCGAAGGCGCGTCTCGTCGCGGTCGCGTAGACACCCCTCGCGGCCTTGAAAGTTTGGCTTCTCGAGGTTGACAGACCAGCCAAGGCCACACTCGTAGGGCGAGACCGTCGGGTCGTATTCGACGCCACCGATAATGAACCCACCCTCGATACGAAAGAGGTCGAGCGCGATCATCCCGATCACAGCCATCTCGTGGGTCTCGCCGGCAGAGATCAGCGCGTCCCACAGTTCGAGCGCGCGCGATTCGTCGACCCACAACTCGTAGCCAAGTTCGGCGGTGTAGCCAAGTCGCGTCATAAAGACGGGTATCCCTGCGATCTCGATGTCTTCGCGAAAGCTGTAGTACGGAAAGGACTCGTTCGAGAGGTCCTTGTTGCTTAATGATTGAAGGATCACCCGACTCTTCGGACCTTGGAGGCAGAGGTGTGGGTAGGCGTCGGTGATCTCTCGGACGGCGATACCGCCGGGCGCGGCATCTGCGAAGAGGTGGAAGTCGCGATCATTCGCTCCACAGAAACGCAGGCGGTCTGCAGACCGTACGAGTACGGTGCAATCGTCAATCATCTTGCCGTCATCGTCGCACAATGCCCCATAAGCGATCTGGCCAACAGTGAGTTTCGAGACGTCTCTGGTCACGAGTGTGTTAACGAAATCGAGCGCTCCTGGGCCCTCAATCTCGACTTTTCGGAGCATCGAAAAATCCATCAGCGCGGCTGTTTCACGACAGGCCCGCCACTCTCCAGCTGTGTCAGTAACAACGGCCGGTGCCAGATAACCGAAGAGGTCCATCCACTCATCGGTCATCGCCGCGAGGCGAGGGTGAAAAATAGTCGCCTTACTCATTGCGCTCCCCCTTTGGTCGATAACGGAAAACAATGGCAGATGCATCGGATTAATGACGGAGTAAGCGATCCGTCACACTTTTTCTGCGCCGCTGTCAAGTCAGGTGCCTTTTAAATTGGTTACAGACTATCTTGTCTGCGCCAGTTTGAGCCTATTGACTTTATGTTCGTCGGAACATAGGATTGTGCGTGATTACCGATTGTTCACCACGGGGAGGCTTGTCGAACTTGAGATCTTTCATGAAATTCATACTGTTTTCGCTGATAGCGTTGCTGACGGTAGGGGTGCCAGTTGCTTTGGCATGTCCCGCAACGCCAAGCGGTAGCGCCGCCCAATCCCGGGCGCTTAGCCTCGATAACAATACGGGTGTTGATCCATTTTACTATCTCGGTGGTGAGGCCGCCGGTAACACAAATACGGGCGACCCACAGTTGCCTGGCTATTC
>SHUX01000062.1 GCA_009694475.1 Thermoleophilia bacterium | reverse complement strand
AGCGCAGGGCGGAAGCACGCGATAGCATCCCGCCATGAGTTCCTGCCTGTTCTGCCAGATCGTCGCCGAAGAGATTCCGGCCTACCGGATTGCCGAGACCGAACGAGCGATCGCATTCATGGATATCTTCCCGGCCACGCCGGGGCACGCGCTCGTGATCCCACGGCGGCACTCCGCCGATGCGCTCGAGGCCGTGGCCGAGGATCTAGCGGCGTGCATGACGCTCGCAGCGAGCGTCGGACGCGCTGCCGTGTCAGGACTCGGTGCGGACGGTGTCACGTTTCAGTCGCTCGCGCGTCCCGCCGCTGGTCAGACCGTGTTCCACGTGCACATCCATGTAATTCCACGCCAGGACGGCGATCAGTTCGTGTTTCCGTGGCCAGCGCTGTCTGGTGATTTGACTGAGATCGAGGCGCACGCGGAGCGCTTGCGTGGAGCCTTCTCGAACGACTAGTTCGTGGCCGTGGCGTAATCGCTCAGCTTGTAGTCGCCAGGACGCGCGATCGACGGCGGGCCGAGGCGCAGTAACTCAGGCACCGTTACCGAGCGTAGGCCGCGGGCAACGAGTCCGTCGAGGATCATCAGCAACGCATCAACTGTCACCTGCCGATTCATCGATCCGTCATGCAGCAGGATGATCGCGCCCGGCTTGAGCGCCGGCGAATTGAGGACGTTGGCGGCAATAGTCTGTGCATCGAGAAGAGCCCAGTCATTCGAATCTATCGTCCAGAGCACCGGCAACATGCCTCGGGCACGCACGTAGGTATTGGTCTTGGCTGTGAAGTCGCCAAAGGGCGGGCGCATGGTGGTGAGTCTGTGCCCCGTCTCCTGTTCGATCAGCGCCTGTGTGTCGGCGATCTCGGCCTTGAGTTGTGGGACCTTGAGACTCGGCAGGCTGGCATGCGTCCAGGTGTGATCGCCGACGACATGCCCGTCCGCGGCGATCGCGGCAAGCGCCCCAGGGGTTTTCGCAACGTTCTGGCCGACCACGAAAAATGTGGCGCGCATGCGATAGCGCTTAAGCAGTGCGAGGACGTCCCATGTCTCTTTCCCGGGTCCATCATCGAACGTCAGTGCGACAGCGTTGCCTGCGCTCGTACCGGCATTGACGCCGTCGCTCGGCGGGACCTTGCTCGCGAACTGCCCAATGCTCCAGAGTCGCTGCTCGACGGCGTCGGTGGCCTTCGCGCCGGCAACTGCATTCTCGGCGGCTTTCTCTGCTGCTCGATCGATGGCGGACTGCGACGTCTCCACCTGGCCGGAGACCGGTTCAGAAGCGCCTGGCCGAAACGCGTATACCAGCGCGGCGACGACGACGAGTCCAACGATTGCGAGCACGACTCCGCGTCGACGGCGGCGAATCGCAGCCTCTCGTGCAGCGCTGCGCGGAGGAGTCCTTGCGTCGGGCACGTGCTAACGATATCGCAGGGGCTGAGACGCGCCTGCGAGACTGATTGCTATTCCCATTCGATCGTTCCGGGAGGCTTCGACGAAATGTCGAGTGCTACCCGGTTGACACCATCGACCTCGTTGATGATACGCGTCGAAATGCGCTCCAAGAGGTCGTACGGCAAGCGTGCCCAGTCGGCGGTCATCGCATCCTCGCTGGTGACGGCGCGAATGATAATTGGATAGTCATAGGTGCGGGCATCACCCATCACTCCCACGCTCTTGATTGCGGGCAAGACGGCGAAACTCTGCCAAAGCTGGCGGTACCAGTCGGCCGCGCGAATCTCTTCCTGCAAGACAGCATCGGCATGCCGCAGGATCGAGAGGCGTTCCTCGGTGACATCGCCAATGATGCGGATCGCGAGGCCCGGACCCGGGAACGGCTGGCGCCAGACCATCCGCTCCGGCATGCCGAGCTCGATGCCAACCTGACGCACCTCGTCCTTGAACAGCAGGCGCAAGGGTTCGCAGAGTTCGAGATCCATGTCGTCTGGGAGGCCACCGACGTTGTGGTGCGATTTGATCTTCGCGGCGGTCTTCGAACCCGACTCGATCACGTCCGAGTAGAGCGTGCCTTGGACCAGAAACTTGACGCCTTCGAGACGCTTTGACTCGTCCTCGAAGACGCGAATAAACGTCTCACCGATAATCTTGCGCTTCTGCTCGGGATCTGTCACTCCCGCCAGCAGGTCGAGGAATCGCCGCTGCGCTTGGACGTGCACGAGCGGCACCTTGTAGTGCGAGCCGAACGTCTCCACGACCTGCTCGGCCTCCCCCTGCCGCAACATCCCATGATCGACGAACACGCATGTAAGTTGGTCGCCGACGGCTCGATGGACGAGCAGCGCGGCGACGGCAGAGTCGACGCCACCTGACAGCCCACAGAGAACCTTCTGATCGCCAACCTGGCTCCGAATCCGAGCGATTTGCTCGTCAATGACATGCTGTGCCGTCCACGTGCCATCTTGGCCGCAGACGTCGTAGGCAAAGCGTTCCAGCATGTCGGTGCCAGCGGGAGTGTGAATCACCTCGGGGTGGAATTGGACAGCATGAAGCTTGCGCTCGAGGTCCTCCATCGCGGCGATCGGCGCGCCTGGCGTGCTGGCGGTGGACCGAAACCCGACGGGCAGTTTCGTGACGGAATCGTTGTGGCTCATCCAACACGAGTGTGCAGGTGGAATGCCTCTGAACAGCGCCGCATCGGTCTGAACTTCGAGCTCGGTCTTGCCGAACTCGCCGGTACCACTCGCACCGACCTCGCCACCGAGTGCTTGAGCCATCGCCTGCATGCCGTAACAGATCCCAAGCACGGGGATGCCGAGCTCGAAGATGGCGGGATCGACGGCGGGAGCGCCAGGCTCGTTGACGCTGGCTGGCCCCCCCGACAGCACGATGCCAACGGGATTAAGGGCAGCAATCTCGGCCACCGGAAGATCGTGTGGCACGAGTTCTGACAGCACGCGGCGTTCGCGAATACGGCGGGCGATCAACTGGGCATACTGCGCCCCGAAGTCGAGGACAATAATCGGTCGGTCAGAGGGCATTGGTGCTAGCGCGACATTCCGATGCCCTGTTCGCGCTGCAACTTTTTGCCCTCTGTCTGCAGCGACGGAGCGACCATGATCTCGGCCTTTTGAAACTCGTGGATCGTCTCGTAGCCCGTGGTCGCCATCGAGGTCCGGAGCGCTCCCATCAGGTTGAGCGTGCCGTCATTCTCGTTGGCCGGTCCAAGCAGGACCTGCTCGAGCGTGGCGACCTGAGTCGTGCGCACACGTGCACCACGGGGCAGCGTCGGATGGAACGTCGCCATGCCCCAGTGCGTGCCGCGGCCGGGAGCCTCGTGAGCGCGCGCGAGTGGTGAGCCGATCATCACGGCGTCGGCACCGCAGGCAATCGCCTTGGCGATGTCACCACCGGTACGCATACCGCCGTCGGCGATCACGTTGACGTACTGGCCCGTCTCTAACAGGTGCTGGACGCGTGCTGCCGCGGCATCTGCGATCGCAGTTGCCTGGGGCACGCCCACGCCGAGCACGCCCCGTGTCGTGCAGGCAGCGCCTGGTCCAACACCGACGAGAACGCCGGCAGCACCCGTCCGCATCAGGTGCAAGGCCGTCTGGTAACTCGCACAACCGCCCACCACACAGGGAATCCCGACGTTGGCGATGAACTCTTTCAGATTGAGCGGCTCGACACTGCGCGAAACATGTTCTGCCGATACGACGGTACCTTGAATGACAAGCACGTCAAGGCCGGCGGCGACGATCGCCTCCCAATGATCACGCACGCGCTGGGGCGTCAGTGAGGCGGCGGTGATGACACCCGCTGTCTTGACCTCTTTGACGCGTTGCGCCATCAGATCGAGATCAAGCGGCTGTTCGTAGATCTCTTGCATCCGCTTGGTGGCCGTCTCGGGCGGGAGTGCGGCGATCTCCTCGAGCATCGCGTCGGCGTCGGCGTAACGTCCCCAGAGGCCCTCGAGGTTGAGCACACCGAGTCCACCGAGCTTGCCAATCTCGATCGCCGTCGCGGGCGACACCACACCGTCCATGGCTGATGCCAGTAGTGGCAGCTCGATCAGATAGGGCCCGAGTTTCCAACCAATATCGACATCTTCGGCGTCGCGTGTGCGCCGCGAGGGCACGATCGCAATGTCGTCAAACCCGTAGGCGCGCCGCGCCTTTTTTCCCCGTCCAATTTCGATCTCCACTGCGTTGATCGTGTCCTTTCGGCGACCTGGCGCCCATGGGCGTCACGATCGCGCTGATTAGGTGCTGCCTGCTCCGCAGACTAGTCGCGGCTTCGGACGGCGGGGCTACATCCTCGGACAATCGCCGACGGAGGTGACTACCGCAGCGACAATTCGCTAAGCGTGGTCTGCGCTAGTTGGCGCTTGACCTCGCGGAGGTCGAAGCGCGCGGCGCCGGCCACCAGCGTGCTTGCCGTTCCACAGGCGACGCCATAGAGCAACGCTTCTTCCGCTGAACCGCCACGCAGCCGCGCACTCAGGTAACCAGCCAACAGAGCATCGCCGGCGCCAACGGTGCTGAGCACATCAACCCGGGGTGCCTGGACTTGGAAGCGGCGAGCGTGACTACCTTCACGGAGCAACGCGACCACTCCCGTCTCGGTCGTGATCAGCACATTGCGGGCGCCCATGTCAGCGATCTCCTCGAGCGCGGTGATCACATCACCCTCGCTCCCAAACTCGTGACCAACGAGATCCTCGGCCTCTCGTTGGTTTGGTGCCACGAGGTATGGCTCGGCACTGACACCCTGACGCAGCGGCTCTCCTTCGGAATCCAAGATCAGGTGTGTACGGCTCTTGCGTAGACGCTTGATGGCTTCGCCGTACCAGTCCTCGCCGACGTCACGCGGGAGCGAACCCGCCAGGACGACAGCGTAGGCGTCGCGCGCAACATACTCGAGCCGATTGAGCAAGGCGTCGAGTTCCTGCACCGTCACGCTTGGGCCGTTTTCGATGATCTCCGTCTGGCGACCGCTGGTCGGGTCGATCAGCACTGTCGAGCTGCGGGATTCTCCGGCAATCGAAACAAAATCGCTGAGGATTCCCTCGCCTGCCAGTTCGCTTAGGATTCGCGCCCCCGTTTCGCCGCCGACGAGGCCTGTCGCGATCACTGGCTCGTGGAGGATGCGCAGCGCACGGGCCACATTGATGCCCTTGCCGCCGGGTGCGACGAGCCCCTGTGCGCCACGATGGCGCATGCCGAGTTGCATGCTCGGAACCTGGATCGTCTTGTCAAGGGCGGCGTTGGGTGTGACGGTAATGATCATGCAGTGTGGGAGCGTAGTGGTTTCGGCCTAACGCAGTCGGATTTCCTCACGGATCGTCAGCGCCATCGGGTTGAGTTCGGGATTGAGCAGCTCAATGCTGGCGGTGGTGATGCCATAGCGTTCGGCAATTGCCGACAGTGTGTCCCCCTTGCGGATGCGGTACGTGAGAGGTACCGAGGGGTCGACGGTAGTGGCCGCTGTGGTGGTCGTCGTTAGCGTCTGTAGCGGCTGCTCGGCTGCGGGCGTGGGTGTCTCGAGCGCTCCCCGCACCAGCACCACGGCAACCATGAAGCTCGCAATCAGCGCGAGGGGCGCCAGTATTGTCCAGATGGAAAACCGCCGTTCGTCAGCCATGCAAACCATCGTACCCCCTGCCGGGGTGGTCTTAGCGAGCGATTGTTGCGATCGCCTCATGATGCGCCTGAGCGGCCTCGGCGACCGTACTCTGCCAAGGCCGCTCGCTCTCGCGCCAGGAGTCAATCACGGAGCGGGCGGCGACCACCACTCCCCCCGCAGGGTGCTGTTCGAAGGCGGGAGCAAGGTCCTCGATCCGTCCACCCTGCGCTCCGACGCCAGGAAGCAGGAGGGGCGCGGTCGGCATTCGGTCACGCGCTGCGCGCACAACGGAAGGCGCCGTTGCGCCGATCACGGCGCCGACCGACGCGATGCCGCTCGGACCCGTGCGCTCGGCGCCCCAAGCCGCGATCCAGTCGGCGACGCGTTCCCAGACCTCTCCACCGCCCGCGAGTTCCTGTTCCTCGAGTTCGGCGGCGCCGGGGTTCGAGGTGCGCGCCAGGACAAAGAGACCCGCGCCCATCCGGTCGGCAACGGCCAAAAACGGCTCGACCGTGTCGGGACCCATGTAGGCGTTGACGGTGACTGCGTCGGCGAGCGGCTGAGACTCGCCTGGACGCAGGCCGATCCAAGCCTCCGCGTATGCCGTCGCAGTACTCGCGATATCGCCACGTTTGGCATCTGCGATGATCAGCAGCCCCTGCTCGCGTGCCGCCCCACAGACTGCGTCGAGCGCACTCAGCCCGTAGCCGCCGTAGAGTTCGAATAGCGCGACCTGCGGCTTGATTGCCACGCAGTACGGAGCCACCGCTTCGACGAGAGCTAGGGCGTAGCGCTCGACTGCGCGCGCCTGACCAGAACGCGTGTCAGCAAGTCCACGCGTCAGTTCGCTGGGAAAGGGACCGCGCGGGTCAATCCCGACACACAACGAACTCCCGGTCGAGGCAACCTGAGTGGCGAGGCGTTCGCCGAATGCTCGAGTCATTGCAGGTCCTCCTCGGAAAAGCACTGTGGCCGCCCCTCTCGCAAAGGGACGGCCACATAGCCTAGCCAGCCGCGGCGTACCGCGGTGTTTTAGGCATCAGCCGCCTTTGACACTTGCCTTCAGTTGCGAGCCGGCCGAGAACTTCGGCACCTTTGTGGCTGCGATCTGGACCTTCTCCCCGGTGCGGGGGTTGACGCCCATGCGTGCTGCGCGCGCCTGCACGGTGAACTTACCGAAGCCGGTGAAGACCACGTCGCCGCCTCGCCTGAGCGTGCTGCTGATCGTGTCGAGCATCGCGTCGACAGCGGCGCCAGCGTCTTTCTTGCTGAGACCGGTCTGCACTGCGATCTGATCGATGAACTCTGCTTTCGTCATAGTGACCTCCAAGACGTTTGTGAACAGCACGAACGTACCAGCCCGATCGGACGGACTTTCGCTCAACTATGCGGGATCGCGCCGTTCAACCCTCGGCGGCACAGGGTGCGCGCGCGGGGGGCTGCCCGCGCAGGCCTCGCTCGCGGCCAGGAAAAGTAGCCGTAGATTGGCGTAGAAACACGCGTTGAAACCCGCCGGGTCCGGTTGCGTCAGTCGCCAGCCAAGCAAGTATTTGGCTCTAATTAGCGGAAAAACGCGTTCTAGCGACCAAGTCGCAGTGCGTCGGCGTCGAGCAGGCACTCGAGCCGCACGCCTAGCTGAGCCATCGCTTCAGCGCCGCCCTCACCCCTGTCAACCACGCAGATAACGGTGTCGCATGTCAATCCCGCTTGGCGTAATGCACGCACCGCGTCGAGTGCCGCGCCCCCGGAGGTCACGACATCCTCGACAACCACGACGCGCTCGCCCTCTTCGCAAATCCCCTCAAGCCGGTTCGATGTTCCATAATCTTTGGCCTCGCGGCGCACGATCAGAAACGGCAGGTCGGCGGCCATGCTGGCCGCAGCGGCGAGTGCGACTGCGCCGAGTTCGGGTCCGGCAATCCGTTGTGCCGTCGGTTCGACTTCGGCAATGCGCTGGGCAAGCAGGTCACCGATTTCGCGGAGCAAGACGGGCTGTGTCTCGAATCGGTACTTGTCGAGGTAAAACGAACTGCGTCGCCCAGAGCGCAAGACGAAGTCGCCCTCAAGATAGGCAACTGCGCGAATCCGATCGGCGAGATTCTTCATCAATTCTCTCCAACGAGCAGACGCGCGGCTCGCATTAGTCCATCGATCTCTGGAGCCTGATGATCAAGAGAGAGCATCGAGCCATCCTCAAAATAGAGATCCGCACGAACCGCTGCGGTGGCACTATGCCGCCGCAGCAAAACGATCGCGCCCAGCGCGGCGCCCGCCGCTAGGACGGCGCTGATTGCCCTACCCGCGCGCATCAGCAGAACCCATCAGGCCTCGCAGCGCAGTGCGAAGGTCGTAGAAGACGAGACCCGCGGTGGCGTCCCTGTCGGTGACGGCGATTGCCGAGAGGCCCTGCTCGCGCACACCGAACACGCAGGCATCGGCCAGTCCGACTTCGCATTGGCTCACCGGCGGCCGTCCCAACAGGCGCGCCGCCTCATCGGCGGCGCTCCAGAGGGCATCACCAGTGCCTCCGGCAAAGCCAAACTCGGCCAGCATGTTTCCGTCGGCGCCGAACAGTGCGGCGCTGCGTAGGTGCGTCGAGACGTCAAGCAGTTCCGCGAGGATGGCGTCAGCGGTCATGATCCCTTCCATGGCGCGGACGGTAGCACGCTGGCAGGAGTCGATCGTATCGGTTTCGCCTCGTCTGCTACGCGCAGGCGTACGCTGATCACGAGATTAGGGAGCGCGGACTTGATCACGCTCTCGAGTGCCGTGCGGATGCCGACTGCTCGCGCGGCCGTCACCTTCTGGCGCAGCAGCGCCTCGACGGACAGGTACTCGGCTCCGCCGGTACGACGTACCACGATCCGTCGAAAGCCAATCACCTCCGCTGGACCATGGGCGATGGCAGCCTCGACCGCCCGCGTCTCGTCAACCGTGGACACGCGGCGCAGACCCGCACCGCCCGGTCGTGCGAGGGCAACGCCCTCTAGGACAGCAATCAACCCGAAGCCGACTGCGACGGCCGCTTCGACCGCGGGCAACACGTAGAAGCCGATCAGAACTCCTACTGCGAGCGAAAGTCCGACCGCTGCGCCGCGTAGGAATGACGTGCGCTCCGACTGCAGGATCGGAAGTTCGAGCTGTGCGCGCCACAGCACCGCCAGTGGGGCGAGCAGAACGAGGGCTGCAAACCCACCAGCAAGTGCCACGTAGGCCCAGTCGTCCGACTGTCCGAAGCCCGCGCTAAAACCTGCGACGACGCTGATCGTGCCGAGCGTCAGAGCGGCAGCAGCAGCGGTGATTCGTCCCAATGCCCGTCGCCGTGGGGCTACGCTGCGCGTTGGTGGATCTGCCACCGCGGCCAGCATGAGCGTCGTGATCAGGGCAGCAGCGGCCAGCGCACTGGCAGACTCGACGGCGAGAGCTGCCGCCAACAAGACGAGGCCGGCAAGCCCAAACGCCACCGGAAGAACAGCCTGAGCGACGCGATTCATAGGCCGAGTTGGCGACGGAGCGCCTGTGCTGCGGCGCCGCGGTGAGAAATCACGTTCTTTTCGTCCGGCGACAGTTGCCCGCAGGTACGTGTCTCACCGGTCGGGATCAAGATTGGGTCGTAGCCGAAGCCGTTGAGGCCACGGGGAGCGTCTGCGAGTGTGCCCTCAAGGGTACCGTCGGCCATGAACTCCTGCCCGTCTGGGCCGATCGCCACCAGCACACAGCGAAACCGCGCTGTGCGAGCTTCGCCCTTGCGCACGGCATTAAGCAGTGCACGTACGCGCCCCGAGTCATCGAGACCCGCGCCGCCAAAGCGGGCGCTGTGGATGCCAGGGGCACCCGCCAACGCGTCGACTTCGATGCCCGAGTCGTCGGCGACAATCCACTCGTCGGGATGCTGTCGGGCACCCTGAAGTGCCTTGATACGTGCATTGGCGAGGAACGTCGCGCCATCTTCGACGGGCGGCTTCCACGCTGTAACCGGAAGGACATGACAGCCGAGCAAGCGACCGAGTTCGACGGCTTTGCCGGCGTTGCCACTCGCGAGACGGACCTGCGTGATCACGCCGATCCGATAGCCGCCTGCTGCACCGCGCGCAGCGTTTCCATGCCACCACCCGCGAGATCGAGGAGGTGATTGAGGTCGGCGCGAGGGAAGGGCGTTCCCTCGGCTGTCCCCTGTACCTCCACGAGCCCATCGCTACCGGTCATCACGATGTTCATGTCGACATCTGCGCGTGAATCTTCTTCGTACGGCAGATCCAGCACAGCGTAGCCATCGACCATGCCAACGCTGATTGCTGCGATCGAGTCGCGGAGCGCGGCAGTGCGGCCGATCGCGGCGAGTGCGAGATGCGTCGCGACCCAGGCGCCGGTGATCGATGCGCATCGGGTACCGCCATCCGCCTCGAGTACATCACAGTCGACCCAGAGGGTGTTCTCGCCCAGTTCGGAAAGATCCACGACGGCCCGTAAGGAGCGGCCGATCAGACGCTGGATCTCGACGGTGCGGCCATCAAGCTTGCCGCGCGTCGCATCGCGTGGTTTGCGCTGTCCGGTCGAGGCTGGGAGCATGCCGTACTCGGCTGTCAGCCAACCGCGACCCTGACCGCGGAGCCAAGGTGGGACGCCATTCTCGACGATGGCAGTGCAGAGCACGCGCGTCGCGCCGATCTCGATCAGAGCCGAAGGGGCCGACTTGAGGAAGCCAGGCGTAATGGTCGTGGGGCGCAGTTCGTCGAACGCGCGTCCGTCTGCTCTACTCATGCGTCCTGCTTCTTGGCTGGTGGTACGACGAGACCAAGATCGCGCCATTGCTCTGCGGTGGCGGGCGACGGTGCGTCCGTGAGTGGGTCGAAGCCGCCTGCGATCTTCGGAAAGGCAATCACGTCACGAATCGACTCAGTGCCGACGAGCAGCATCACGGTGCGGTCGATGCCAGGAGCGATACCACCGTGCGGTGGTGCGCCGAAGCGGAGTGCTCGCAGCAAGAAGCCAAAACGATCTTCGGCTTCTTCGTCCGAGAAACCGACCGTGCGAAAGACGCGCTCCTGCAGTTCGGGGTGGTTAATTCTGAGCGAGCCCGACGCGATCTCGCTGCCATTGACCACGAAGTCGTAGGCCTCCGAGAGCACCGACCCTGGATCGCTCTCGATGCGCTCCTCATCCTCGGCGCGTGGTGCCGTAAACATGTGATGCTCTGCGACCCAGCGGCCTTCGTTCTC
>SHUX01000061.1 GCA_009694475.1 Thermoleophilia bacterium | reverse complement strand
TCGCGGGTGAGGTTGCCGACCAGAATAACTCGATTGATGTTCGCCATTGGAGTGACCTTTCTACGACGTGTATCCGAGAGTCGATCGTTATCGGTGTCGCGTTACACGGAGCCTACGGCTTCGCGCGCGCAATGACCAGACCGACATCAGGAACCCGCCGCAGCCTCCGTCTTCCGCGACGGTCGTGCCTGATGTACGGCCTTATGTCGCAGAACTTCGTCGGTGATCGAGAGGACGCGCTCGGCCTCATCAAGGGTCGCGGGGCTAGAGGTGAAGCGAATCACCCAGTAGTCGCCCTCTTCGCGCTTCTTGATCGGGAACGTGAGCTTGCGACGCCCCCAAGGATCAATCGCATCCCACGTGCCGCCGCCGCCGAGAATGATGTCACGCACGCGGTGCACAACTTCTTCCTGACGTGCCTCGTCCACTTCGGGGTCGAGGATCAGCATGAACTCGTAGGCGGTCACTCTTGGTCGAATCCTTTTGGAGGGTCTCGCGTCGCACAGACGCACGGCGGAGGGCCGCGCGGGAGAAGATAGCAGCGCACGGCTGGTGGGGCGACGGGCAGGAGCAACAGCGCTACGCTGCGGTCTATGCGACAGCGCACAATTATCTCCGGAGCGGCCGCTGGTGCGGCGCTCGTGATCGCCGCTGGTGCGGCGCTCGCCCCCCGCGCATGGCGCCGTCTACGCGGTGGAAAGTCTGCCGCAGACACGTTTGAGTCGGATTTCGACACGCCCTACGGTGATCCTGAGGCCGACTTCGATCCGGAGGCCAATGCGGCACTCCGCGACGAGTTGCGCACGAAGATCAGCGATCTTGAGACGGCTGCCGAGGCTCCTGTGGCCACCCCTGTCGAGGCCGATTTGATCGTCGACGGGGTTGTGGGGCCAGATCCTGCAACCGAGGCGGCCCGTGCGCGCTTGCGTCAAAAGGCCGCCGAGGCGAAGCAGACCTTCAGCTAGCGACCGGGACCCGCCGAGGGTTAGGTGCAAATCAGCACGGTCAGCGGCTCGCGCAGGATGTCCCAGACGCCAGCAGGCGTCGCCGAGCCACAGCCCCCGGCGCTGGCCACCATGGCGGTCTCGCGGAGCCAGGGCTCGAGAGCCGCACCGTCTACGAGGTGGTCGAGCACCGCAAGGGGAGAGGTCGTGACCGGAATCGCGACCTGGTGTAGAACCGCGCCCCGGCGGCGACGCTGCGCGAGACCAACCAGCTTGCGTCCATCGCCGAGCACGACCTCGTAGGGCGATAGGCCCGCCCAACAGGCACGCCGAGCGGCAGCCTTACGGGCGTCATCCATTGCCCGTGCCTCAGCCACGCCGACCGTGCGACAGTCGACGCCGAGACCAACGAGTGCGTGGTGCACGGCCTCGCCCAGTGGTCGGTAGGCCTCCGTCACATTCTCTGGCGAGAGCGCATGACCCGCTGGCACAGCGAGGTCGATCAGCAGGACACCTTCGTCGCAGAGCACCGCACCACCGCCGGTGCCTCGCCTGACCACCTCCATCTCTGTTGCGGCGTCTGCCTCGGACTGTGCGGAGCCGAGCACGAGTGCGGGTGGCGAAACAATCGTCGCTACGAGACCAGCCTGCCCAGCGACCGCCGCCGCCAGCAGCGTTGCACCCACCTCGATATACGCGCTCCCGGTCCGCCTGCTGGGCGTGTCGCTCACGCGCGACGTCCAGCGAGCCGACCAACAGCGCCCATCAACTCGTCGATGCGCTCCTCCGCGGACCCCGGCCCATGTCCGCCCACGACGCAGTGGCGCACGTGCTCATCCAGCACGCCGAGCGCAACACGATCCAGAGCAGCGCGCGTGGCGGAGATCTGAGTCAGAACATCCATGCAGTAGCGATCCTCCTCGATCATCCGCGCGACGCCACGAACCTGGCCCTCCGCGCGCGAGAGTCGCTTGAGCAATTCGTCTTTGGTCGCGGCGTAGCCGCCGGTGGCGTCTGCGTGTTCCATGCACCACAGCCTACAGTACCCCCCCGGGGTATGTATAGTGTTCGTGTTGTGCCCACCGCCGCACCCCCCACTGAGCAGATCGATCTCGCGCTTGAGGGGCTGCACTGTGCCGCCTGCGTCCGACGCACCGAGAACGCCCTGACGGTCCTGCCCGGAGTTGGCGCAGCCACCGTCAACCTCGCGACCGAGCGCGCCTCGGTCGAGTTCGACCCCACGCAGACCTCGATCCCCGAGTTTGTCCGGGCCGTCGCCGAGCTTGGCTACACCGCGACGCCGATCACCGACCCCACCGCGAAACGCGCCCTCCATGGGCGCGATCCGCTGCAGACGCGGACGATCGTCGCAATCGCACTGGCGCTGCCCACGCTCGCGCTCTCGATGATCCCCGCTCTGCAATTCAGTGGCTGGGGCTGGCTGGCGGGCGCACTCGCATCGCCCGTCGCCCTCTGGGCGGCCTGGCCTTTCCACCACTCGGCCTGGCTCGCCCTCAAACACCGCACGACCTCGATGGACACGCTGATCTCGCTCGGCGTCCTTGTCGCCTACGTGTCGTCGGTCGCCGCGCTCTTCCTGACCGACGCCGCCTCGATGCCAATGCACCTCTCCCTGACCGCACGTGGCTCGACGGGAGCGCTGACGTTCGAGGTTGCGGCCGTCGTGACGGCAGTGCTGCTCGCCGGCCGGGTGCTCGAACTGCGCGCCCGCCGCCGCGCCGGCGACGCCATGCGGGCACTCTCGGACCTGAGCGCACCAAACGCCACGATCCTGCGAGACGACACAGAGATCGTTGTGCCTGCCACCACGCTACGCGTTGGCGACCTCGTCCTCGTTCGTCCGGGCGAACGCATTCCCACCGACGGCACGATCGTTGCCGGCAGCGCCTCGCTCGACCGCTCACTCTTGACCGGCGAGAGCGTGCCTGTCGATGTCGACCCTGGCGACGAGGTCGCCGGCGGCTCGATCAATACCGACGGTGTCCTTACCATCCGCACCGATCGTGTCGGCGCGGACTCGGCTGCAGCCCGGATCGCCCGACTCGTGGAGCAAGCCCAGACCGAGAAGGCGGGGGTCCAGCGGCTCGCCGACAAAATCGCCAGCTGGTTCGTGCCTGCAGCGCTCCTGATTGCCCTGCTCGCGTTTGCCGGCTGGCTCCTGACGGGCGCCTCCCTCGCCGAGGCGCTCGCGCCCATGGTCGCCGTGCTCGTGGTTGCCTGCCCCTGCGCGCTCGGGCTAGCCGTCCCCGCCGCGTTACTTGTTGCCACCGGACGCGGCGCCCAACTCGGCATCCTGCTGCGCGGCGCACCCGCGCTCGAGCGGGCCGAGAAAATCTCGACGATCCTGCTCGACAAGACGGGTACGGTGACGGAAGGTCGGATGGCGTTTGCCGCGCATCACTTCCGCGAAGACGAAGACCCAATACGCGTGATCGCGCTAGCCGCGGCTGTTGAAGCAGGGTCCGAACACCCCATCGCACGCGCGATCGCCGAACGTGTGGAATCACCCCTGCCCGCAACGGAATTTAGGGCGCGCCCAGGCATTGGTGCCGAGGCCCGTGTCGACGGCGAACTCGTCACCGTCGGCAACCCGACCCGCCTCGAGGCCGAAGGCGACCTGCTCTCGTATCCCCTCAAGGATGCCTGCAAGGCCGAGAGCGAGCTCGGCCATTCGCTCGCGGCCGTCTCGTGGGGCGGCATTATCCGCGGCATCATCGCAACGAGCGACCAGATCCGGCCGACCAGCCAAGCCGCCATCGCCAGCCTGCGCAAGCTCGGCCTCGAACCCATCCTCGTGACGGGCGATACCTCTGCTACCGCCAAGTCCGTTGCCGCTGCCGTTGGCATTCGCGGCGTGATCGCCAACGTGCTGCCTGAGGGCAAAGTCGATCAGGTGCGTCGCCTGCAGACCGAGGGGCGTGTCGTGGCCGTCGTCGGCGATGGCATCAACGATGCACCCGCCCTCGCCCTCGCCGACCTTGGTATCGCGATGGGAACGGGAGCCGACGTGGCGATCGCGGCCGCCGACATCACGCTCGTGCGTCCCGACCTGATTGCTGCCGCCGACGCCGTGCGGCTGGCACGACAGACGATGCGCACGATTCGCGGCAACCTCTTCTGGGCCTTCGCGTACAACGTCGTGCTGATCCCACTCGCAGCCCTTGGTTTTCTTAACCCCATGCTGTCGGGCCTGGCGATGGCCTCGTCGAGCCTGTTCGTGCTTGGCAACTCACTGCGACTCCGACGCTTTCGCGCCAGCAAACAGGGATTCTTCGGCTAGGCGGCGAATCCGCAGATAGGATGGGCTAGCCCGTCCCCACTGCTGATGCGCTGGTTTCTCCTCACTCTCTCATCCCTCCTCGCCCTCGTTGCGCTCGCCTCCTCGGTCGGCACACCGACCGCCCGGGCCGACGAAACGACAATCCCTGACTACGTCTATGCCGGACCCTTCCAAGATCCCTCGCAGATTGCCGACTCGCCCAAGCAGACGACCTTCAAGCTCTCCGGGCGCGACACGCTGACCGCCACGACGTGGTACCGAGCCTGGAATGGCCGCATCCTCCGACTTGTCGCCTCCTACCCGCGCTACCCCCAGACCCAACGTCTACCCCTGATCCGGATTTTCCACGGTGCTGGCGGTCGCGCTGTCTGCGACAAGACGTTCGGCAATGCACCCGGCCAGTTCGGCTTTGTGATCGCCTGCCTCGACGGCACGGGCCAGTACTCACGTGGATACTCGTACGGCTCGCCACAGAACCTCGCCGACCACGCGAAGATCATCTCCTTCCTGCGTGCCCGACTCCCCGGACTACGCATCGACAAGACGCGCCAGATCGCAGCGGGCGGCTCGATGGGAGGCGAGGACGCGCTCCTGTTCGGCGTCAAGTACCCCGCACTCGCCCAGACGATCGTGGCGATGGACGCGCCAATCGACATGAGCAAGCGCTTCTGGCGCCTGGGCCCGACCAAGCAACGCGCGCTCTATCTCGAATGCCAAGGCACGCCGTACCTGTCCCCGGCCTGCTTCGCTGAACGCAGCCCGCTGACCTTTGCGAGCGTGCTCGCAGAGTCGCAGCAGAGGCTCATCCTGTACTGGTCGACCAACGACGAGATTAATCCACCCGAGCAGATGCCAACCTTGGCGCAGGCGATCCATGCCGCCAAACCGTCACGCTCCTTTCTGATTCGTGTCGGCAACTGGGTACACGGCGACGCCTGGCGGCCCGTGGCTCACAACCACGAGTGGCTCGTCGATGCCGGACTGATCGCGGGTGGCTTTCGCGCCGACACAAAACACCCCGTGGGCCTGCGCATCGAAGTCGACGCCACGACCGACCTCTCCGATTTGCCGTCGTACTACCCCTGATCTGCCAGCCGGGGCTACGATGGCGCTCTTCGATGATCACGCGCCACCTCCTCACGATCGACAATCTTGACGCCCCAACGCTGCGCGCGCTGATTGCGGACGCCCGTGCCTGCAAGGCAGATCCCACCCTCGCACACGGCCAACTCAGTGGCCGCACGGTGCTGCTGCACTTTACGAAGGCTTCGACGCGCACACGCGTCTCCGTCGAGACGGCCGTTGCGCGCCTCGGCGGCCACCCGATCTTCACGCGCGGCGACGAGCTCCAGCTCGGTCGTGGCGAGCCGATTGCCGATACCGCCAACGTGGTCTCGCGCATGTGCGACGCGGTCTTCATCCGCACGTTTGCCCATGCCGACGTCGAAGAGCTGGCACGCCACGCGACGATCCCAGTGGTCAACGCACTGACCGATGACCATCACCCGCTGCAGGCACTGGCTGACCTGATGACGATCGAGGAGCACCTCGGCGAGCTGGAGGGCAAAACGATCGCGTGGGTCGGCGACGGCAACAACGTCTTTCATTCGCTCGCCCAGGCCGCGGCGCTGGTGGGCATGCACGTGCGCATCGCCACACCGGAGGGCTACGAAGCCGACCCCGAAATCGTGCGCGCTGCCGCCGTAGTCGCAAGCGAGCATGGGGGCTCGCTGACCGAGTTGCGCAACCCGGCAGAGGCCGTTGCGGGTGCCGATGTCGTCGTCACCGACGTCTTCGTCTCGATGGGCGAAGAGGCACAGGAGGCCGCGAAGCTCGCGGCCTTCCGCGACTACCAGGTCGATGCGGCACGCATGACGCAGGCTGCGCCCACCGCGATTTTTATGCACTGCCTTCCTGCGCACCGTGGCGAGGAGGTAACCGCCGACGTGATCGACGGTCCTCAGTCCGTCGTCTGGGACGAGGCGGAGAACCGCCTGCATACGACCGTTGCCGTCCTGCGCTACCTGCTCGACTGAGGACGCCGCGCACGACGGCTAGGTGTTCTGCCTACGAGCCATACGTCGTCCGCAGGCTCTTCGGCAAAACGGCTAGGCCGCGGTAGGTGGTTCGACCTCGTCAACAACGGGCCACGGCTCGACAAACCGTGACGGATCAAGCGCGAGAGCCATACCGATCTGGCTCGCGATCCCCGCCCCCATCCAGAGGGCGTGAACCTCGTCGGCGGTCATCGAGCCACCCTCAATGGCGGGCCGAAGTTCGTCGGGGACGGGGGTTGATTCGACCTGAAGCAACTGGCGGTCGATGAAGGCATGGAGTGCGTCGCGCTGGATAGTAGGCATGGCTTGAGGCTTGCAGCCCATCACGCACGGGCGAGGGGCCGCGCGGGTCACCAAGCGCGCAGATCTACGCGAGTGCGTCGCGCAGTGCGTCGGGATCCGTGATCGGTGTACGGCAGGCCATGCGCTCACAGACATAAGCCGCCGGCGCCCCCGCGACGAGACCGCGCCCGCGCAAGAGCCCAACCTCCCCACAGCGAGGATCGCTCGGATCAGCGACAACGACAATGTCCCACGGCGCAAAGCGCTGATCGACAACAGCCCGCAGTGCCTGCGTGCGTGGATCGTCAAGGGCACCGATGATCGCGATCTCGCGCGGCACCGTCGTCGCCTGCTGCACCATCCCGAACAGCGACCCAAAGGCCTGCGGCGCGCGCTCGGAGATCGCCCGCACGGCATCGACGCTGGCCAGCGCGAGCTCCTCCCACGCGTAGTTTCCATCGATCCGACCCAGCCGCACGAGGCACAGGGCGATCAGTGACGAGCCGCTCGGCGAAGGCGTGTCCTCGACGCCCTTTGTGCGCGCCACCAGTTGCTCGCCATCGTTCGCCGCGAGATAGAACCCCCCACGCGCAGCATCGTGAAAGCGCTCGACAGCCGCGGCGGTCAGGCGCCGCGCCTCGAGTAGGTAGTCGAGGTTGCCGGTCGCCGCGTGCAGACGCAAGAGCCCATCCGCCACCGCGCCATAGTCTTCGCTAAAACCACTCGCGGTACCGGGTGTCCCGCACCACGAGCGCAGCAGCACACCATCCGCACGCGTCAGGTACTGCTTGACGAAGGCGGCAATCCGCTCGGCACGGGCCACGAAGGCCGGTTCGTTGAGAAGCCGCCCCGCATCGGCAAAGGCGGCGATCGCAAAGCCGTTCCAGGCCGCCAGCGCCTTGTCATCGCGACCCGGCTGCGGACGAAGGTCGCGCGCGGCATGCATCTGTCTGCGAGCGCGCTCAAGGCGTTCCAGACCCTCGTCCTCGGCTAGCCCCGCACGCTCGGCCGCCTCGACGACCGGCGCCACGATGCTGAGCACCGTCGTGCCATGCTCGAAGTTACCCTCGGACGTGATGTTCCAGACATCCTTAGCGAGTGCTGCATCGAGCGGATCGGTGACCACCTCATCAACCTGGGCCGGCGTCCAGACGAACGTCGTGCCCTCCACCCCATCCGTGTCGGCATCCTGCCCTGAGGCGAGGCCGCCTTCAGGCAGCGATAGTTCGCGATCCATGTAGGTGAGCGTGCTGCGCGCCACATCGGCGTAGCGCTCAGAGTCGGAGGCGAGTGCTGCATGGGCATAGGCACTCGCCAAGAGCGCGTTGTCATAGAGCATCTTCTCGAAGTGCGGCACAAGCCAATATCCGTCAACGGCATAGCGATGGAAGCCGCCTGCGATCTGATCGTGGAGGCCACCATCAGCCATCCGCTCGAGCGTAAGGCGCGACATGTACTGTCCATCGCGACCGCGCCCACGATCGTCGCAGCCAAACAGAAACGGAAACAGCGTGCTCGGCGGGAACTTCGGCGCCCCACCAAACCCGCCGTGCACCTGATCAAAGATCGTCGCCAACGTCCCAATCGCGCGATCGATCATTGCACCGTCCGGCGCATCGGTAAACTCGGGCTCCTCGCTGGCGTGGCGATCAGCGGTCGTCTGCAGCGCCGTTGTAATCCGCTCGGCTTGGCCCTCGACATCCCCGCGGCGTTCGGCGAAGGTCTGAGCCACCGCCTCGAGGACCTGTGTAAACGCGGGCATGCCAGGTCGCGACTGCGGCGGAAAGTAGGTGCCTCCGTAGAAGGGGCGCCCAGCGGGTGTCAGCCAGACCGTCATCGGCCAGCCACCATGCCCCGTCAAGCCAACGACAGCCTCCATGAAGACCGCATCGACATCGGGCCGCTCCTCACGATCGACCTTGACGTTGACGTAGAGGCGGTTCATCACCGCTGCCGTCGCCGGATCCTCAAACGACTCGTGCGCCATCACATGACACCAGTGGCAGGAGGCATAACCAACGCTCAGCAACACCGGCACATCGCGCTCACGCGCTTCCGCAAAGACCTCGTCGCCCCAGGGCTGCCAGTCGACCGGATTGTCCATGTGCTGGCGCAGATACGGCGACGTCTCGGTGGCGAGGCGATTGGGCATACGGTGATCTTCGCAGGAAGACGCGAATCAGGCGGGTGCCAGCACCGGGATACCCGATTGTTCGCAGGCAGCAGCGAGCCGCTGATCGTAGGTCACCATCTCGACAGACTGTGGAATTGCAAGAGCCGTGGCTAGATGAATCGCAGCGAGTGAGCGCAAGTTGACCTCGGGTGCAAGTTGTGTCGCGCTCGCAATAATGCCGCGCGAGATATCAATACGTTCAACGATCGCAAGAAACTGCTTGGCGAGACGCGGTGCGTCACTCCCAATCCGGTGCGCGGCAGTGACGACCTCGACCTCAAGCAGTGCGGATGACACGATCGACCGCTCGGTACCTGCCAGGAGGTTGCGAACGCTATTCGACTCGGCCTCTAAGGCAAAGAGTTTGACGAACGCTGAGGCATCGACGTAGTACGTCATGCGTCCGGCCTGCTCGGCTCGTCGAAGTCGCGGCGAAGATCGTCGAGGATCTCCTTGGTCGACGGTGTAGCGGGCCCAATCACCACTGGTTGAGACTCCAGGATGATCGAGGCAGGCTTCGTCGCTGGGCTCATGAGCCCCCGCTCGATCCAGTCCTGCCGCCAGTCTTTGGCACCCTCGGACAACGGACAGAGGCGCGCGATTGGCTTACCGCGCTCGGTGACGGTGAACGACTCGCCCTGCTGGACGCGTTCCAGCCAGCGGCTCGCGTGCTGGCGCAACTCTCGAACACCAATCGATTCAGCCATGTGCTACACGGTAGCACGACGCACGGTTGGGGTGGCGACCGTTAGGCCGCCACCCCTCCCGAGATCAGCCCTTGGGCTGCGCAACAATGCGAATGTACGGCTTGGGCTCTTTCCAACCCTCGGGCCAAATCTCCTTGGCCTGCTCGTTGTTGACCGAGCCGGCGATGATCACGTCGTCGCCCTGCTTCCACTGCGCCGGCGTCGCGACCTTGTGCTTCGCGGTCAGCTGCAGCGAGTCGATCACACGCAGGACCTCGTCGAAGTTGCGGCCCGTCGTCATCGGATAGGCCAGCACGAGCTTGATCTTCTTGTCCGGACCGATCACGAAGACGTTGCGTACCGTCTGGTTGTCGGCCGGAGTGCGCTCCAGCGGATCACCGCTGATCTCGGCGGGGAGCATGTCGTACAGCTTCGAGACATTGAAGTCCGTGTCGCCGATCATCGGAAAGTTCGGGCGCGTGCCCTGCGTCTCCTCGATGTCGTCGGCCCACTGCTCGTGGCGATCAACGGGGTCGACGGAGAGGCCAATGATCTTGACACCACGCTTCTGGAACTCACCATTGATGCTGGCCATGTAGCCGAGTTCGGTCGTGCAGACCGGCGTGAAGTCCTTGGGGTGGGAGAACAGGACGGCCCACGAATCACCGATCCAGCCGTGAAAGTCGATTTCACCGTCCGTCGTCTGGGCGGTGAAGTTCGGAGCGGTATCGTTGATGCGGATCGTCATGGTGCCTCCTCTGGGTGGGGGGAACTCACATCGCGTGACATGAGATGTGCTTGTTCGAGATATTGACGCACGTTATAGCAGCGAATGGTGATCTGAGACCAAATCGCCTGACACATAGACCCCCTAAAGACAGCGCGAATCGGCCTGATCAGCCGCCTGCCGCAACCGATCATCACACGTGGCGAGCTCGAGAGCCGTAACGATCAACGCTGGGCCGCCTCCTGCCACAGTCTCACACGGATGCTGCACCTACACTCACAGAATGCAGCCCGCCGACCTCCTAGTCGACAACCTGGCCAGCCTTGCCACCGTTGGTGCCGATGGCGACTTTTGCGTCATCCACGATGCAGCAATCGCGATTCGCGCCGGCCACATCGAAGCCGTTGGCCCACGCGACCAGGTCCACACCGCCATCACCCTCGCTGTCGACGCCGAAATTGTCGACGCCACCGGCCAGAGCGCCATCCCCGGCCTCGTCGATTGCCACACACACGTCGTGTATGGCGGCAACCGGATCCACGAGTTCGACCTCCGCGCCCAAGGTGCCAACTACGAGCGCATCGCCGCCGAGGGTGGCGGCATCAAGGCGAGTGTCAGCCTGACGCGTGAGGCCACAGAAGACGAGCTCGTCGCCAGTGCCACCACGCGACTCGAGACAATGCTGCGCCTCGGCACTACCACCGCCGAGATCAAATCGGGCTACGGCCTCAGTGCCGAGCAC